>NZ_JBFUAT010000005.1:0-163766 GCF_056406135.1 Luteibacter sp. P1_D3
GGTGATGACGTCGTACCAGGTGCCGGCACCCATGTTTCGGTTGGTCGCCAGCAGGCGAAGCAACTGACCCACATGCCCGTGGAACGTATAACGCACGACCTGTCCGGGCTTTTCAATGACCGTATGCACTGTGGAGTTGGGTTCGAATGCACCACCGTCCACATACTTTGTGAGCCAGAACTTTGTATCCATCGTTTGCGTCCGCGTGTCGTACGGCGCGAGCGTCGCCGTATACGAGCCGGCGGGTCGATAGATAATTTGACCCTGACAGTCCCCATAACCCGAGTAGCCGCAGGCGTACGAACCGGCAGACTCTCCCGAAGGGCCGTTGAAATTCATATACAGCGCGCCGTTTGCAGGCAGGGTAGTCAGGTCCGACGTACCCACACCAAAGGCGCCGGCGTCCGGAACATCGAACGCGATACGTTTCTGATGAAAGGGCAACGTGGTAACCAGATGAATGGGCGAGTCTTCGGCTTTCACCGTCGCGTCCACTTGCGCTGCGACAAAGCACGTCCATGCCTGGGAAGCGCTCAGGACAAGCGTAAACGTGCCAGAAGCGGCGGCCCTCGGCAGCAAGAGTGTCGGTGACGTACTCACTAGCGTGCCACTGACCGTACTGCTTCCGTCGGGCGCAAACAGCTTGTAGCTCAGCCCCGCGGAAGGCAGGCCTGTACAACGGGAAGTGTCCAGGTCAAGCGAGATATAGCTACCAAGCGTGCCTGCGAAGCTCAGTGCATAACCACGTCCCGCAAGCGAGCTATAGGATCGAAACTGAGCATCGAGCGGTATCGATGTACCACCTAAGAGACCGGACAGGTCGCTGCCGGCGGGAAGTACGACGAAGTTGCTTGCCGATTGGCCGCGCTTTGCACCAACCGCGACAGCGACAGGCCCCGTCACCGCCGAGGCCGGAACCTTGGCGGTAAGAAGGTCGGCGCGGGCGCTATCCACCACTGCCGCAACGCCGCCAAACGATAGTTGATTGTTGGCTGCGACCGGATCAAATCCCTGTCCCTGGATGGATACCGTTGTTCCAATCGCTCCGTATGCTGGCGCGAAACCGGTGACAGCGACGCCATCGACGACTGGCCCCTGGGCAATCAGTCGACCATCCGCGTCATAGGTGTAATGGACCTCCTGCGCGTTGACGGCAGGAGCCAGGAAAGAGATGAGGACAACCGCTCTGAACCGAGCCCAAAACCAAGCTGACATTCCCTTGCCCCTGAGTGAAACGTTGGCGCTCCCGCCCGCCTGGGACGAAGCCCAACGTACGTGCAAGCGTATCCCCCGGGCACCGCGCCAAAGCGTGCCTAGGAAAATATTGCGATGTCCGCAATCTTTTTTTTGCTACTCGCGTCACATAATTGCGAACCGTGCACGACGGAAGCATTCCGACCCTTGAGGCAGCCATCGACCGGGAGGTCTAATATCGAAGCCTCGACACTGGGTACGCGACCGGGCTAACCGTCCAAGAACGGAAGGACCTGCGTTCTTTCCTGGAGACGCTCTAGCCGACCGGCTCGTGCATTCGAACACCAAGCAGGCAGGTAGCTACCCACCCTCTCAGTTACGACTCATGCGAAGCAGTTGCAACCGTCCACCTTGACGTTCGAACTCAACATGAAAGTACTGGTCATCCGTCGAACCTTTACAGTGCACGTTTAGCTGAAAGGCTTCATAGTCGCCGGAGAATCGATACGAAAAGCCGCTCAACTGAGGGCTTACGTCACTGTCCGCAGGTATTGGATATTGTTTATTTGCGAGAACAAGCGACCTTGCCTCGTACCAGCTATCCGAATCCTTAAAAAATTCAAACGCTGTAATCCACGCCGAGACTGCGATAAGGAGGATTGCAGCGCATAGGACAATCAATCGCTTCGTATCGAGGGATCTAGCCACGCGTATAACCTATAACCAAATGTAATTCCGCCACCGCAAGATCGTCGAGCTCCGGATGATCCACGTAGAGAAGGTCCATCAGCTCAGTCTGTATGGTACCGATGGATAGACCAATACCTCTCTTGATCTTTTGATAGTCCGGATTCGGACAGGTCGCCTCCACGTCACGAAGCAGGGTGGACAACTCCACGATCGCTTTAAGCGAGGCTTGGTGAATCTGTTCGGCTACCGCCTTATCAATCATGAGCCGTCTCCGCTTCGTTCCTCGATGCTTTGTGAGTCGCCGGCACCGAGGCTTGTGCAGGACGAGGGATGACTTTCATTCTGAACCAGGCCCGCGTATCTGACGCGATCTACACGTTGCGCTCGCTGTTGCTGCATGAGGTTCCACAGGGTACGAGGATCCATGGCAAGGCGAAGCCGGTCCGTCCAGCCAAGCGGCGGATCCGTAAGCATCGCGATCTGTCGCTGCATTTTCAGATCGACCCGAAGATTCTCCATCGCCTTCGACGGGTCCTCCTCCAGGCAGCGGAGCAGCCTTCGCTCGGCGATGAGCCGGGCCACATCGTTGGCATATTGCCGATCGAGATGGTCCGAAAGCATCTCGCTGTAGCCGGACAAGAATCCGAACCAGCCGCAAGCCAGGCACGCCAGGAGAAACGTCAAGACGACGAGCGGCTTTCTCATAGATCATCCTTTGCGGAATCGACTCGGCCAGCTGGAATCCCCACCCTCACGACGTCCATACTATTGCCACGTCAACTCCCAGGTTGCTTAGCCCTTCAAGATGGGCTCGCGTGAATCTCGGTCCGCCATCGAAGGCGTATTGGGTATGCTCGCAGACCAACGCCCACGGTTTGCCTGACGCCGCGCTGCGCAGACGATCCTCCTCGAGCCGACCGATAACCCGCTCCATGCCTGCCGCGAAGTCCGTGTCTTCTTCGATGGGGGACAAACTGGCGACTCGCGCAAGATAGCTTCCACCCGGCCCCCGTGCCTTGTCTATCCAGAAACGATACCGGTGAATGGGAAGCCCGTCGCCCTCTTCGTCGTCCCCGATCGCGGACACGCCATCCTCGTCCGTTCCCACCTCGTCCGACGAAGGATGGTAGTTATCGAAGCAAGCGGGCGCACCGATGGCGCCCAGTTTTTCGAGCAGGTCGTGCGATAGATAGATCAACGATGAGCGCGCCCGATGGAAGCATCCAATCCACCAGTAGGCGTCTTCGTTTTCGACGTAGTTCTTGAGGGTTTCTCGAACGGGAAAGAGGCCCTTGACGGAGAAGCCTAACGCCTCCTCGATCGACGACCAGATCCGATAGGTCCCTTCACCGCCGTCACCCATCGGGTACTGCCAGCGGCGCAGATTGATCGCAGACCTCCGTTGCGTCGCCCGTCGGTTGACGTAGACATGCTCGCCTTGCAGGTTCAACGCCGCATCCATCGCCGCGAGATCCAACGCACTACCGTCAATTCTCAACACACACGTGTACTCTGCATCTGGCAGGTGCTCGTCATCGAACGAAGTGCCGGCACCAGGGTCGCGTGGCAGCTCGGTAGTCCCTAACTTGTTTGCAACGGACTTGTTGTCAGCGCCTTGAGGTCCTTTAGGCACGGTCTATCCCGTCGAAGTCATCGGGATTCGCAATCCAACCGACGACGCTGCGTCGGGCTACGACCCTGTCGCCGGCCTTCGACGCAGAGCATTACCTACTCGACGTCAGATTACGGCGCGAGCGCATACCGTCGTTTGATGCCTTCCCGTTTTCGCTCCCCGCCGTGAAGGAACTCGGCACCCTGAAGCTCCATCCCAGGGTCATGTTCATCGTCGGCGAAAATGGCAGTGGGAAATCCACCCTACTGGAGGCGATCGCCACCGCCTCCCGGGCGAGGCTAGAAGAGACCGAGATGCCGCGTCTGTAGGGGAATGCCTACAAACGCATAAAATGGGACCTCGATCGCCATCTGAGCAGGACAGCGAGAGACTGCCATATCATCCGGAACCAGCTCGGCCGCTTTTCACCCAGGACCCCATGGCTTCCACGTCCACCGCCTCAAGCGACCAAACACTCCGCTACCGACCAGATATCGACGGCATGCGCGCGATCGCCGTGCTGGGCGTGGTCCTCTACCACGCAGGCATCGGCCCAGCCGGCGGTTTCGTGGGCGTCGACGTCTTCTTCGTCATTTCCGGCTTTCTCATCACGTCACTGCTGGAGATCGAGCTCGGGGCAACCGGGCGCATCGACATTGCGGCGTTCTACGCGCGTCGCGCCCGCCGGCTACTGCCCGCTCTGGCCATCGTGCTGACCGCTACGGTCGCGGCAAGCTTTTTCGTTCTGTCGTACGGCGACCTCAAAGCAGCACTTCAGTCCGCGGCCGCATCCGTCGTGTTCGGTGCAAACATCTTCTTTCAGTTCACCACAGGAGATTACTTCGGGCCGGATGTCAGCCGCCTGCCTCTGTTGCATCTATGGTCGCTGGGAGTCGAAGAGCAGTACTACCTTGTGTGGCCGATTGCACTATGGCTCTCACGCAGGTTACCCCTCAGCGGGCGACGCGCCGTCTTCTTGATCGGTGCACTCGCGTCGATCGCCTTCGCGGAATGGGCGCTCTACCAAGGCAGTCAGGCGGCTTTCTATGCCATGCCGTCACGCTGGTGGGAATTGTCGCTTGGGGCCCTTATCGCCTGGGCTCCCGCTCCCGGCCCGCGCGCGCGCCGCTGGGAAAGCTGGGCGGGTCTCGCCCTCATCGGTGTGGCCATGGCGGCCCCGACCCATCACTTTCCCGGAATCGGCGCCCTGCCCGCAGCGCTTGGGGCAGGACTGCTACTGCACGCATCCACGAGCGCGGGGGGCATATGGCGACTGTTGTCATCCCGCCCCATGGTGCTGATTGGGCGTATTTCGTATCCCCTCTACCTGTGGCACTGGCCCCTGCTAGCCCTCGCTTCTGCGACATGGCCCGGGCGGCTCGACGCGTCGGTGCGAGGCGCGCTCTTACTAACCGCGATGGCGCTTGCCGCCGCGACCTGGCGCTGGCTCGAACGGCCAATCCAGCGCATACCTGTGGCGGCCCCGCGACGACTTGTCGGAGCCACCCTGGTAGCCAGCATGGCGATGGCGATTCTTGCGACGCAACTGGCGAACATGACGGCAGCCTCGCCTCCGCCACACGATCCTGGCGTGGCCGCCGAGCAGGATGCACCGACCAACTTCCGTCTTTGCAATAACCGGATGACGATGCCTGCCGCCCTCCCGGACGAAGCGGTGTGCGTGCTCGGAGGGACGGCACCGCCACGCGTTGCCATCTGGGGCGACTCCCATGCGATGGCCTTTCAACCTTTCGCCATTGCAATCGCGCATCGCGCAGGGAAAACCGCCATCGCCTACTCGCGCGATGCGTGCACACCCAGCGTCGACTCAGATAGCGGACAAGCACCCTTGTTCATTTCACGCTGCAAGGATTTCGACGAACTGGCGCTGCGTCGCGCGGAGATGATGGACACCGTGATCCTGTCCGCGCGTTGGCCGGGCAATCCCACGGCCAATTTCACGGCTTCCTTCACTGCGATGGTCGGTGAGCTTTCAGGCCATGTGAGCCACGTCATCATCATCGGGCCTACGCCGGACTTGCCCGCTTCCGTGCCAGACTGCCTGCGAAAGGCCTCGCCGCACGCATGCGAAGTAACTCGGGATGCCTTTGTCACGAAGTCCGCAGCGATCCGCCAGCTCCTTTCTTCGTTCCCTGCACGACATGCCAACGTCGCCTATGTCGAGCCACTCGATTTCTTCTGCGACCAGACCGTCTGCCCTGGGGTACGCGACGGCATGCCATTGTACTGGGACGACAATCACATCTCCTGGACGGCAGCGGCCGCTTTCGCCGAGCAATTCCTGGCTGATCAGCCGAAGCGGGAACGACTGCACACCCCCTAAAAAAACGGCGACCCGAAGGTCGCCATTTTTTCCTTATCTTACTTGGTCGTAGGAGCCGTCCACTCCTTCAACCACGCATTGACCTCTTCATGCCATTGCACGCTGTTCTGCGGCTTGAGCACCCAATGGTTTTCATCCGGGAAATGCAGCAGCTTGCTCGGAATGCCACGACGCTGCAGCGCGGTGAACGCGCCCAGGCCTTGCGTTTCCGGAATGCGGAAGTCCTTGCCGCTGTGGATGACGAGCATCGGCACGCGCCAGTCCTTCACGTGGTTGATCGGGTTGAAGCGCTCGTAGTTTTCCGGGTGATCGTACTGCGTGCCACCGTTCTCCTTCTCTTCGAACCAGAGCTCTTCGGTGTCGTAGTACATGGCGCGCGCGTCGAAGACACCGTCGTGGTCGACGAGGCACTTCCACGGCTGGTTCCACACGCCGGCGATCCAATAGACCATGTAGCCGCCGTAGCTCGCGCCGAGGGCGCAGGCACGGTCGCCGTCGAGGAAGCTGTACTTCGACAGCGCGGCGCTCCAGCCGGCCTTGAGGTCTTCGAGCGGCTTGCCACCCCAGTCACCCGAGATGGCGTCGGTGAACTTCTGGCCGTAACCCGTCGACCCGTGGAAATTCACCGTGACCACGGCGAAGCCCTGCCCCGCGTAAGTCTGGGCGTTCCAGCGATAGCTCCAGCTATTGGTCATCGCACCCTGCGGACCGCCGTGGATGACGAAGGCGACCGGATAGGTCTTGCCCTTCTTGAAGCCCACCGGCTTGACCACGTAGCCCTGCACGGTGTCGCCGTTCGCACCCTTGAAGGTGTAGAACTCGAAGTCACCCGTCTGCGCACTCTTGATGCGCTTGGCGTTGAAATGCGAAACCTGCTTGAGGCCTTTGCCCTTGACGTCCGCCGTGTAGAGATCGGCCGGATGCTTCAGGTCGTCGCGGGTGAGCAGCACCTTGTTGCCGCCGATCGAGAAGCCACTGACGGAACCGTCTGTGACCAGCGTGGTGGCCTTGCCCGTCGCCACGTCGATCGCGAACAGCGGATGCTGGCCGTTGTCGTCGGTGGTGGTGTAAAGGGTCTTGCCATCAGCCGACACCGTGAGCGTCCCGGCGGAGCGGTCCCATGAGGGATCGACTTCGTGCTTCGAGCCCGAGGCGATGTCGAGAGCCCAGATGCCGAAACGATCGGCTTCCGAGCCCGGATCCTTCATGGCCGTATAGAAGAGGGTCTTGCCGTCCGGGGACACGACCGGGTTCGCATCCCAGGCCAGGTTGTCGGCCGTGAGATTTGTCGGAGCGGCCGAGCCATCGGCAGGCACGCTATAGACGTCGAAGTTGGTCGACCAGGGCTCGGTCTTGCCGGCAATGCGTGCATCGAAGTACACGGTCTTGCCGTCCGGCGAGAAGGTGAACTCGTCTTCGCCGCCAAAAGGCTTGCTCGGCACGTCGCCATCGATGCCCTTGCTCAGCAGTGCTGGCTGCGAAGCATTGCTGGCGTCGGCGATGTAGAGCTGGTTGCGTCGGCCGTCGGCCCACGTATCCCAGTGCCGGACAAAAAGCTTGTCGTAGACAGTACCAGTCGACTTGTCCTTCTCGCGGCCGTCCAGACGCTCCTTGGTGCAGGCCAGGTCGGCGCAGTCGGTAAACACTTCATAGCTAAGCAGCAGCTTCGAGCCATCCAGCGAGAGCTTGAACGAGCCGACATCGAGCGGTGCCGACGTCACGGCGTCGCCGGTTCGGATCGTCAAGGCCAGGCCCTTGGCGTTATCGGCATCGAAGGCGCGATGCCAGACCTGCGCAATGCCGTCCTTCGGCGCGCTGTAGAAGATGGACTTGCCATCCGGGGCCCAGCGCGGCGACGAGCCCTTCTCCACCACCTTCATCGGCTGTGGCGGCTTGTTGAGGTCCATCACATAGATCGAGGTGTTGCCCTTGTTCGCGGCGTAGTCCGTGGCGCGCACGGTAAAGAGTGCATAGCGGCCATCCGGCGACAGCTGCGGATCCCCGACACGGTCCATCATGACCAGGTCGCGGATAGAGAAAGGATGCGCGGCGGCGCTGTCGGCGTCAGCGGCCAGGACAGGGCCGGACGCCAGCGCGAGGGCCAGCGCGGCGAGAAGTGGTTTCATGCTTGGGGGTTCCCTTGGTCGTTCGGAGACACCGGCGACGGTAAGGTCCCAGCCCCCGATGCGCAAGCACGTGTGCGCCCCGTCTCACTTTCCGCCATCGGCCGGGCGCCCGCTTACCCATGGTACGAAACCTGCTAGAGGGTCTCGACCACGATGGAGCCAACCCATGTCACCCGATCATCGCCGCGGCTTCACCCTTATCGAACTGATGATCGTCGTCGCCATCATTGCGATCCTGGCTGCCATCGCTATCCCCTCTTACAGGAACTATGTGATCCGCGCCCAGGCGTCCGAGGGCATGGCCGTGTCTGCCGCTGCGCAAACGGCCGTTGCCGAATTTCGCAATGCGAAAGGGGCATTTCCTGCCACGAACGAGTCGGCAGGACTGCCGACCGCGGCGTCCATCTCGGGCCGCTACGTATCATCCGTCGCACTGGTGGCCAACGGGGTGATTCAGGTCAATTACGCCAAACCCTCCTCCAATCCCGCGATCGCACAATCCAAGCTCGTCCTTTCCGCTATCGATAACGGCGGCAGCGTTGGCTGGTCCTGCAAAGGGAACGTCGATCCGCAGTTCGCACCCCGTGGATGTGGCCAGGGTTGATCGGCGCGCGTCTTCCCTTCCTTTCGCGTATTGTCACGCGCTTCTACCGCCAGAAGCGGTGATGACCTTGCCACGAAAGGAGTTGAGATAGTGCACTCAGTTGCATGGACACGCAGGCAGATCATCGCCCTGGCGGCGATCGCTGCGCTCGCGCTTCTCGTCCGCCTCTACTACGTCCATAACGCCGTTGTCGTTGATCCACTCCGTGGCGACGCGGTGCAATACGTGGTCTACGCGATCAACCTGCTCGATCACCATGTGTTTTCGATGCAGACCGAAGGCGTATTGCTGCCCGATGGATTCCGCGACCCGGGATACCCGACCTTTCTCGCGATACTGATGAGTGTTGCAGGACGGCAGCAAGGCTTTTACCTGTTGACACTGGATGTTCAGAGCGTGCTTTCTGCGGCTACCGTTGCGATGTACTTCGTGCTCGCCCGGCGTTGGCTCGGCATGGCCGCTGCCTTCGTGGTCGGCCTCGGCATGACGTTCTGGCCACATGCCATCACCCTGACCGGTTATGTCCTCAGTGAAACCCTCGTTGGGTTTCTGTTCGTTCTCGGACTCGTTCTACTGCAGGTGGGGTACGATCGACGCTCTCGCTGGATCGGCGCCGCAGCGGGACTTTTCTTCGCGGCAGCGGCGTTGACGAACGCGACACTCTTACCCGTACTCCCGCTATTCGCCCTTGTTGCGCTATGGCGAGATCGGGATCGTCGGCCGATGTGGTCGATGGTCCTGCTGGCCGCACTGATACCCGCAACAGCGTGGTCCGTCAGAGGTGCCAGCCTTCCATCCACTCGAAGCGATCGCGCCAGCGACCGCATTGCGATGAACTTCGTCCAGGGCTCCTGGCCCGAATACCACACGGCGTGGTCCTCCGTTGTCGTCAAACGGGACGAGACGCCCCGGGCCGTCCTGAATGCCATCGACGCCGACGTCAATCGGTTGCAGCAAAATCGTGCCCAGGGCCTGTCCAGCATTTTCGGTCGCTTTTCAAGTGAGCCGCTGCGCTACACGCTCTGGTACCTGAGCAAGCCCGTGGAGCTGTGGGGATGGGAGATCGGCATCGGCAACGGCGGGATCTATGTGTTCCCGACGCTGCAATCGCCGCTTTCAGGACAGGGGCCTCTTCGCATCACCACCGACCTTTTCATCATCGCCAACCCGCTACTGATGTCGCTGGCACTCGTCGGTCTGATCGTCGTACTTGCAACGGCACGTGCGCGTCCCAAGCCGCTCGTACTTGCCGCATTCGCCGTCGCGTTCCTGACGATGGTGTTCACCGTACTCCAAGCGGATGCCCGGTATGCCGTGCCTTATCGCGGGATCGAATGGATCCTCGCCGCAGCGGGATGGATGTGGCTTGTCGGTCGCTATGAGCGTGTACGAGCCCGGCTCAGGACGACCCCAACGGGCGTCGTCGCAAATGATTGATTTCGGCATATGACTGGACGCTTTGCGTCACATAGTGACCTCCGTGGTCACATCCATGCTTCGCTGCAATCCCATGAATCTTCGAATTTTTCCTGTTGATGTCATAGCGTGACCCGATGCACAATCCCGGCACCGGCAGATATGAGGCAATATGCCGGTCGCGGAAGCCATGGCATAGACCATGCAGGCTTTGCGGCGAGCTTCCTGGTCGTTCCTGACCAAAGTAAGTGAGGGGTGCCTGCGTTCCCGCCCAGCGGGGCCGGGGACTAGGGCTCAGGGGGCGTCACTTTTTTCGGTTAGTCAATTCAACGAGGAACATTCATGAAGAACGTCCAGAAGGGCTTCACCCTGATCGAACTGATGATCGTGGTTGCGATCATCGCGATCCTGGCTGCCATCGCTATCCCGCAGTACCAGAACTACCTGATCAAGACCCAGGTGTCGGAAGGCGTGAACCTGGCTGACGGCGCCAAGACCGCTGTTGCCGAGTACTTCCAGAACTACGGTCGTTACCCGACGAACAACCTCTCGGCTGGCCTGTCGCCCGCTGCTTCGGTCACGGGCAAGTACGTAAGCCAGCTGGTTCAAGCTGGCGGCGTGATCACGGTCACGTTCAATTCGACGAACGCGAACAAGAACATCCAGACCCTCCACTTCGACCTCTCGCCGAGCAACAGCGGCGGCTCGATCTCCTGGAACTGCCGTTCGGACGCCGGCGGCGCCTCGAAGACGACCGTGCCGGACGTCTACCTGCCGACCGTTTGCCGCAAGTAAGCCTGAGGGCTTGAAAGAAGGGGCCGCTTGCGGCCCCTTTTTTTTGTCTATCGCATGATTTCGACGCCGCGTGATCTCCTGTTGCTTCCCGTCCTGCTGGTCGTCGCGGCGGTACTCGTGTACCTGCCCGGCTTGCATGGGCCGTTTCTTTTCGACGACTGGGCAACGCTGCCGCAACTCGGTGCGAACGGACCCATCCACGACGCCTCCAGCTTTATCCGCTACGTCACCTCGGGCACATCCGATCCCACCGGGCGTCCGTTGGCACTCGTCAGCTTCCTGATGAATGCCCACGACTGGCCCGCCGATCCGCTGCCGTTCAAGATCACCAATCTGGCGATCCATCTCGCCAACGCGCTCTTGCTTGGCACACTGCTCAGCCATTTGGGTCGCCACCTCAATCTGAGCCCGGCACGACGTACGCAGGCGGCGTGGTTTGCCGCCACTCTTTGGGCGCTCCATCCTTTTCTCGTCTCGACCGTGCTCTACGTGGTGCAGCGCGAGGCGATGCTGGTCGCCACCTTTTCGCTCGCTGCGCTGATCCTCTGGCTGAAGGGTCGCGATGCCCTCGGCGATGCGGATCGGCGCGCGGCTTTCAGGCTCTTTGCGTCCGCCGTGGCGACGGCAGGCCTGGCCCTGCTGTGCAAGGCGAACGCCGTGGTCATCCCCTTGTTGGCACTGGCGATCGAGGTCACGCTGCCGCCACTGCCGGAAGCTGCGCGTCGGGACTACCGACGGGTCGCACGCGTGGCGATCCTGTTTCCCAGCGCACTTCTGCTCGTCGCACTGGCGTGGCTGGCCTTAGCCGCCCTGGGACAGCCTGCGCTACCGGATCGCGGGTGGACCGTGAGCCAGCGCCTGCTCACCGAGCCCTCGATTCTCCTCGACTATGCCGCAAGGCTGTGGCTGGTTCTCCCGGCGGGCGGGGCGTTTTTTCACGACCAGATGACGGCCGCAACGTCCGTACTGGATCTGCGGCGCGTCGTTCTGCCGCTGGCCGCGTGCGTCATGCTGGTTGGCCTGGCGATCGTGTGGCGCAGGCGATTCCCGGCCGCCGCGGTCGCGGTGCTCTTCTTCTTTGCGGGACATGCGCTTGAGTCGACCTCGGTGCCCCTAGAACTTTATTTCGAACATCGCAATTACCTCCCTTCCGCGCTGTTGTTCTGGCCGCTGGCACTATTGATCGTCGATGCACCGTTCCCGTGGCTGCGCCGCGGCCTCCCTACCCTATTGCTCGTGGGGGTTGCCTGCCTCACTTACACTCAGGCGGCATTGTGGGGCGACCAGGTGGCGCAGGCTGAGGTCTGGGCTCGCCTGCAGCCCGATTCACCACGTGCGCAATCGAACGCCGCGGGTGTGGAATTGGCCACCGGACGAATAGGTGAAGCGCTTCAAAGGATCGACACCGCGCGACACCGCTTCGACGGAGAGCCCCAGGTCGCGATCAACCTTCTCGATATTCACTGCGTCCTTGGGCGTGTCAGCGCCGACGATCTCAGCTACACCACACGGGCGTTTGCCACAGCCAGGCGCGATCCGGGCGCCCTTGTGACGCACTGGTTTGAAGAGCGCATCGGCAAGCTGTCCCGGCCGGGCTGTCGTGGCCTCGACGCGACAGCCTTGCATGCCTTGTTGAGCGCACTTCAAAGCAATCCGCGCGTTGCAGCGCTACCGGGAAGACGCCAGGATGTCGCTCACCTGTCTGGCGTGATCGCCCTGTCCGAGGGGCACGCTGACGCCGCCGCGGGACTATTTGCGACGGCCCTTGCGGAGGAACCCACGCCCAAGGTCGCGCTGAACGAAGCCGCCCTGCTCGGGCGGGCAGGCCGTCCCGATCTGGGACTGCGCCATCTCGCGCTTTTCGAAACGTTACCTGCCGCCGCTGGCCCATCGCTACGCGATCCCATGGCCTGGATCCATGCCCGGGTCCTGGAACGCCAACGTTACTGGCCTGACGAACTGGATCACCTGCGCGAGGTCCTGACGGCCGCAGAGCAGCGCCGATCCGCGACGACGACCTGATGACGGAGGCTGTCGCATCACTGAAATGCCCGGTAAAGTCGCTCCTCGTGCGTGTCATTGCAGGCACTCCGCTACCTGAGATTGGTTCATGACATTGCGCTCCCTTGCCCAGCTGCGCCTCCGACCCGGATTCTGGCTCCTGATCGCGATGCTGGTGACGGCCGCCGCCTATCTGCCGGGCGCCAGGGGTGGCTACCTGTTCGACGATTTCCCGAACATCGTCGACAACGACGGCATCCACATCACGAACTGGTCCGTGCCGTCGCTCGTGTCGGCTGCGTTGTCGTCCCCGTCAAGCGAGTTCAAGCGCCCGCTGGCCTCGCTGACCTTCGCGCTCAACTACCTGCTGGGCGGGCTGGATCCCTTTGGCATGAAGGTGACGAACATCGTCATCCATCTGCTCAACGGACTGGTTGCCTTTGCGCTGCTCCGCCTGTTGTTCGCTGGGGCGATGCGCACGCCGACGCGCAACGACGGCATGAATGCCATGATCGTCACGGCGCTGTGGCTGGTGATGCCGATCAACCTCACGGCGGTGCTTTACGTCGTCCAGCGCATGGAGAGCCTTGCCAACCTGTTCGTCCTGATTGGCCTGCTCGGCTACACGATCGGGCGCCGCCGCATGATTGCCGGAAGGAAGGGCTTCGGGCTGGCGGCATCCAGCCTGATTGGCGCCACCGCGCTCGGCCTGCTTGCGAAAGAGACCGCGATCCTCACTCCGCTGTATGCGGGATTGCTCGAATGGCTCGTCCTCGGCTTTCGCGCCTCCTCCCTGACGCCGGCACGCAGGATCAGCCGCAAGGTCGTCGGCCTCTTCGTCGTGGTCCTCGCGATCCCCTTCCTTGCCGGCGCGATCGTGGTGGGCCCCGCGCTGTTTGCCCATAGCACTTGGGCACCACGCAGCTTCACGATGCAGGAGCGACTTCTAAGCGAATGCCGCATCGTCGTCGACTACATCATCTGGACCGTGCTGCCGACGCCGTCGGATCTGTCGTTCTATCACGACGACTTCATAACYTCGACGGGCTGGACCCAGCCCTGGGCGACCCTGCTGTGCGCAGGGGTGCTAGCCGCCGTCGTGGTTGTCGGGATCGCCTTGCGTAAACGCATGCCGTTGTTCGCACTGGGCACCGGCTGGTTCTTCGCCTGCCACGTGCTTACCGCCACGATCATCCCGCTCGAACTGATCTACGAGCATCGTAACTACTTCTCCAGCCTGGGCCTCGTACTCGCCCTGGTCGCTTTCCTGCGCGGGGTCGGCAACCCCGAAGCTCAGCCCATGGCTGGCCGACGCGGCGGCACCGTCATACTGGCTGTGCTGGGTGCCTATCTGCTCGCGATGACGGCATTCACGGCGACCCGCTGGGCGACACCGCTCTCGCTGGCACAGGAGCTGGCGAACCGGGCACCGATGTCACCCCGGGCGCAGTACGAACTCGGCCGGACGTACATCATCACGTCCGCCTACAAGCCGGACTCTCCCTTCATCACGCCGGCATACCGGGCACTGGAACGGGCAGCGGCGATGCCGCGATCGTCGACGCTTCCCGAGCAGGCCCTGATCTTCTTCGCGTCGAAGATGGATCGCCCCCTGAAGGACGAGTGGTGGCAGTCCATGGAGGCCAAGCTGCGCGCCAACCCCGTCGCAGTCGAAGACGAAAGCGCCATCATGTCGTTGTCGACCTGTGCGCTGCAGAAGGGCTGCGATCTTCCAAACGACAGGCTCCTTGCCGTGTACCTGGCCGCGCTCTCTCATCCGGCGCCGCATTCGCGCTTGCTGGCGGCGTATAGCGAGTTCGCGTGGGCGGGACTGGGCGACCGGCCGCTCGGCTACGCCATGATCCGCAAGGCGACCGAGGTCGAGCCTTCGGAGCCGGCCTATCACATCACGACGCTGCGTTACGCCATCGCCATGGGCGACCTCGCCACCGCCAGGGACCAATTGGCGCGACTGGAGCGACTCAATGTCGGCGGACGCCTGCGTACGCAGATCGGTCAACTCCAGGCACAGATCGATGTTGCGAGCACCACATCCGTGACACCGCCCCAATCGTGATGCGCAGGGCTCCGCACGCCGCATGAATATCCTGATGACCAGTACCTCGTATCCCACGGACGCCGGCGACTGGCGTGGTGTGTTCATACGCCATCTTGCCGCCGCGATCGGCAGGCGCACAGATGCCTCCCTGAGGCTTTGGGCACCTCCCGGCGAACTCCCGACCGAAGTGTCGTACGCGGCAACCCCGGAAGAAGCGGCCTGGCTACGGAAGCTCATGGAAGCAGGCGGGATCTCTCACTTGATGCGAAGCGCCGGCTGGCGCGCCGCTGGCCAGCCCGTGCGTCTTCTCCACATGCTGCGCCAGTGCTACCGCCGCGAGACGGCGACCGACCTGTATCACGTGAACTGGCTGCAATCCGCGCTGCCGTTGCCACGCGACGGCAAGCCCGCCGTGATCTCGGTCCTTGGAAACGATCTCAACCTGCTGCGCCTTCCCTTCATGCGAAGCTTGCTTCGTCGCTCCATGCGCGGGCGTCGTGTCGCCCTGTGCCCCAATGCCGAATGGATGGTTCCAATCCTTGAGAAAGCCTTCGGTGACCTGGCCTTGGTGATCCCAGTCTCGTTCGGCATCGACCAGCGCTGGTACGACATCGCCCGCCAGCCGGCCGACCCGGCACGCTGGATTGCGGTGACGCGGTTGACGGCCAACAAGCTCGGCCCTCTGGTTGAATGGTCCAAGCCGTTATTTGAAGGAAAATCGCGCGAGCTTCATCTGATCGGCCCCATGCAGGAGACCGTGTCGTTGCCGCCTTGGATCCACTACCACGGCGCGGCATCGGCCGATGAACTGGCCACTCGCTGGTTCCCGATGGCGCGCGGCCTTATCACGCTAAGTCGCCATGCCGAAGGGCGGCCGCAGACGATGCTGGAAGCGCTAGCCTCGGGACTGCCGATCATCGCCTCGGACATGCCGGCGCACGCCAGCATCGTCGAGCATGCCGAAACGGGTTTTCTCTGCGACAGCCCGGCCACGTATGCCGCCGCGATCGACGCCCTCGAGAATGACGACACCCAGGCCCGCATCTCGACCAACGCGCGCGTATGGGCTCGCCAAATGTTCGGCACGTGGGACGATGCAGCGACACGGTACGCAAACGTCTACGCCCGACTGCAGGCGCCTGTCCGATGACACCGCATGTTCTTGTGACGGGCGCCGGCGGCTTCCTCGGTCGGCATGTGGTCGCAGCACTCAGTGCGCAGGGTGTCGCGGTGCGCGCCGTCGCCACCCGTGGCGACACACGCTCCGACCTCGCCGAGTGGCATGTCCTCCCATCGCTCACCCATGCCCCATGGGCGGACTTGCTCGAAGGCATCACCGCGGTCATCTATCTGGCAAGCGCGTCGACACCCGGCAGTTCCGCCGGCCGGCCGACATACGAAGTCACGGACCATCTGCTCCCGCTCGCCGAACTGCTCCAGGCATTGCAGGCCAGCCCGAGCGTACATCTGGTCTACGTCTCGTCCGCGGGCTCGCTATACAGCCCCATCGATCATCACCCGTCGACCGAGAGCGATCTCATCGCGCCGCGTTCTTACCACGGCGCTACCAAGGCCGCCGCGGAGGCTTTCGTCGGCGCATGGAGTGCGCAATTCGGCGGCTCCGCCACGATGCTTCGTCCGTCCAACATCTATGGACCCGGGCAGCCGGCACGGCGGGGTTTCGGCGTCATACCGCAGGCATTCCAACACATGCTCGAATCGACCCCCATGGATGTATGGGGCGACGGGTCGCAGACGCGCGACTACATTTACGTCGACGACATGGTGTCGCTTTGCCTGGCAGCCAGCGCCGCGCCGCATCGGGAAGGCGTGCACGTCATCAATGCCGCGAGCGGTGAGAGCACGAGCCTCAACGCGCTGTTCGAGATCATGGAGCGTGTGAGCGGACGAGACCTGCCCCGCATTTACAAGCCACCTCGCGCCGTGGATGCCACGCATGTCGCTGTCGACCCGTCGGCCGCGTTGCGTCTCTATGGATGGCGCGCAGCGGTGTCGCTCGAGCAAGGCATCGCTGCCACCTGGCAATGGTTCCGCCACCGGGACGCATGAGCATGGCCACCGACTCGCGTTGCACGGTATGCATCGCCAACTACAACGGGCGCGCCCTGCTGGCCGACTGCATCGAGTCGATTCTTTCGCAAGGTCTTGGTGATCAGGTGGACATCCTCGTTCACGATGACGCCTCGACAGACGACTCGGTCGATTTCCTTCGCGAGCACTATCCGCAGGTCCAGATCATCGCAAGCGAGACGAATGTCGGCTTCTGCATCGGCAATAACCGCATGGTCGCCGCCGCCGGCACGCCCTTCGTATTGCTGTTGAACAACGACGCCGCGCTGATGCCGGGCGCCCTCTCCGCGTTGCTGGACGTCTCGTCGACGACGACCGAGGAAGTGGTACTCACGCTTCCCCAGTACGACTGGCAGAGCGGCGCCCTGGTGGATCGTGGCTGCCTGCTCGACCCCTTCTACAACCCCGTGCCGAACGAAGATATATCGACGGATGAGGTCGCCATGACGATTGGCGCGTGCCTGTGGATCCGTCGCGCGTTCTGGGACGAGATCGGCGGCTTTCCGGCGTGGATGGAATCCATCGGGGAAGACCTGTACCTCTGCTGCGTGGCGCGCCTGCGCGGCGCGCATGTCAGGGCGCTGGCCACGAGCGGCTATCGCCACTGGCAGGGAAAAACTTTCGGCGGGAACCGCGCAGGTGATCGCTCGCTATCGACGACCCTGCGTCGGCGCCGCCTCAGCGAACGGAACAAGACGTTCGCCATGGTCACCTGCACGCCGGGCATCGGCGTCTGGCCGCTCCTTGCCATGCATCTGTGCATCCTGGCCATCGAGGGGGTGGCACTTGCCCTGGTCCGCCGCAGTTGGCACATCTTCCGTGATATCTACCTTGCCGTACCGCTGGCACTGATTCACCACCGAGGAACGCTGATTGCACAGCGCAAGGTGAACCTTGCCGATCCTCGTGTCATGCCGAGCCGCTATTTCAGTGTGTTCCGCCTCGTGCCGCGAAAGCTGACGATGCTGCTGCGTTACGGCTGGCCACGCGTGACGCGATAACCCGCCCATCGACGCCGCACCTCGGTGCGGACATCCGCGGCAGCCCAGGCGGCACAGCCCAGAATGGACACGCCGGCGACACCCAGCCACATCCAGCCACCCAGGCCCGAGGCCTCGCGGGGGCCTCCCAGGCGCCACGACAAGCCGACGACGGTAGCCGCCAGCAAGGGCGGCAGCACATCGGTGGCATACCAGCGCCGCTGCTCGCCCTGAAGCAGGCGTCGATGCATGAGCGGAACGACGACCACCGCGTAACCCGTATTCAACGCCAGCCACGTGAGTGCGGCGGCGATCGCACCGTAACGGGGGACGAAAACCACGAGCGCGGGGACCACGAGCAGAATGGCGACCACGTTGACCCGGATGGTCAAGCCGGTCCACCCCGCCGCCAGCTGCAGGAAATACGGCAGGGTCATCATGCCATTGAGCATGCTTCCGACCGCCAGGATCGCCACAAGCATCTGCACCTGCTCCACCGTGGCGGGATCGCGTAGCCACAGCATGAGCAGCGGGTGCCCGAGGAAGACGAGAAACGCCGTGGCGCTGCCGAGGAGCACGCTGACGAGCTGGCACGCCATGTGATAAATGCCCGAGAGCTCGGGCGACTTAGCCGCGTAGGCCTGGGTGAATCGTGGGTAGAAGGCCTGGGCGATCGGCGTCACCAGACCTAGCGGCGTCTGTGCCACGACCACGGCGAGCGCGTAGTAACCAAACGCATCCAGGGACAGCAGACGCGTCAGCAACACCTTGTCCAGATTGCTGAGTACGACCGACATACTGGCCACGATCATCGTTCCCGCGGCGAATCGCCATGCCGCACTCAACGGCGCGAACGAGAACGTGCGCGGTCCAGCGTAAGCGGGAAGCCACACATAAACGACCGCAGCGAACGCGATGACCGTGGCTACTGCGGCGCCCAGCTGCCAAAGGAAAAAAGCCGTGACAGTCGGCGATACCCACGCGACGATGGCGAAGGCGCCCGCGTTCCGCAGCGTGGCCGACGCGGCGAGCACGCCGTTAAGCACGACTTGCCTCTGAAGCCCGATAAGAGCGCTGCGGTAAACGTTCTCAACCAGCCGGAGTGCTACCAGCACACCCATCACACGCAACGCGACGATCACATCGGCAACAGCCAGGTCGCGTGTTTCCAGCCAGTGCGCCGCCAGCCAGGGACTACTGAAGCACAGCACAGCCGCGACAACGACCGCAAGGACACCGACCACCCATTCCACGCTCCGCAGCAGTTGCCGACTGTCGCGGGCTCCGTCTTCAGGCTGGGCTTGCAGGCGTGCGAGTTCACGACTGACCGTGGGCGCCATACCCAGATCGATCAGCGTGAGCAAGCCGATGAGAAGCGCAAACACGCCGACAATGCCGTAGCCCTCGGGCCCGAGGTAGTGCACGTAGGCCGAAACAAAGGCCACGTTCATCAGCGCGCTCCAGCCGGCGCCGATGTAGTTGGCAACGATGTTTCGGCTGAGGCTCACCCTCAGCGCGTCGCGATGCGGCGCAGGTAGGCGTTCGGCCAGTAAGTCACGCGCTCCTGAATGCGCCCTTCGTTGAACGGGAACGTGGGCTCCTCGAGCACGAAGTCCGGGCGCTCTGCCAGGAAATCCTGCACGGCATATTGGGGATTGTTGGTATCCCAGTCCGGCGACGTGCGCTCGCCACCGACGACGTCCTGCATGATGCCGTCGCAGGCCACGATGTACGAGCCTTCCGAGACCATATCGCCATAGGCACGAAGCTCGTCAAGTACGTGCTGGCGTGTGTGGTTCGAGTCCAGCAGCACGAGCACTTTCTCGCCCGTGCGGATGCGCGATCGGACGTCCGCCACGATGGCCGGATCGACCGACGAGCCTTCGATCATCTCGATGCGGCTGACCATCTCATGCGCCTCGATGGCAGCGCGATTGTGCGGACGGATCTCGATGTCGACACCGATCACCCGACCATGATTCATCGCGGCCATGAGGCCGGCGTAGAAGATGAGGCTGCCGCCGTGCGCGATTCCGGTTTCCAGGACCACGTCCGGACGCAGGGCGTAGATAAGCTCCTGGATGCGGATCATGTCCTCCGGCAGCTGGATGATCGGCCGACCCATCCAGCTGAATCCGTAGACGTACTTGGCGTCCCATCCACTGCGCAGCCAAGCCTTGGTGATCGCGCGAAACGCGTCGGGCGAGCCGATGGCCATTTCCGTTGTGCCGTCCGCGCCTTCGATCTGCACGAGGCCGCGTTCCATATCGATTTTAAGCATTGAAGGATCTTCCGAACGTTTGGGTCAGTGATGCGAGCGCGGGCGGCACGGAAAGCGGCTCGAAGCCGAACTCCGTCCGCAAGCGGGTGATATCGATGGGTGGCGCCATGGTGGTTGCAGCATCGGCGGCGACGTCGACCGTCGCGCCTGAAACCTGAAGGATCGGAGCGAGCACTTCCGCATGTTTCAGGTTGATGCCGGACGCGAGGTTATAGCAGGAGGCTGTACCCTCCACGGCGATCCGTGAAAGCATACGCACGACATCCTCGACCAGGATGTAATCCTTGGAGGAATTCAGGGCTGATCGCAGCTGCACCGATCCGTCTCGCCACGCGGCACGAATCAGGTCGAACACAAAGTTGGTCGAACGAAAATCTTCGCCAATCACGTTCGATAGCCGGGCCACCCGAACCTTGTCGCGTCGCGAGCGATGACAGATCGCTTCGCCCATAAGCTTGGTGAGGTCGTAGAGGTCTTCGGGATCGGCGGGCTGCACGCTGATCGCCGCCTCCTCCGTGGTGTCGGACGCATGGCGGTAGATCCGTGTCGACGACAGGTAGAGGAAAGAGCTGAATTCGCACTCGCGAAGCAGTCGGGCCGGCAGTGTGACATGGGCCTGTAGCGTCTCGAACGGACGCTCGCGGAAATCGGCGGTGATGCCGATGGCATAGATAATGTGCCCCATCGGTCCGGAGGGGATTTTATCGTCGCGCGACAGGGCGACGACATCCGCGCCATCGGCCCGCAGCGCCTGGACAAGCGCACCTCCGATGAATCCGCCCGCACCGAAGATCGTGAACTTCACGTGCGCTGCCCCATCAACCGCAGTGGATTGCCGCCGTAGATGCCGTAGGGCTCCAACTCCCCGCGTACCACTGAGGCGGCCGCGATCACGCAGCCCTGGCCAATCCGGGCACCATCGAGCAAGACGCAGTTCGCCCCGATCCAGACATCGTCGCCGATGATCAGGCCGCCTTTGGATGGACCGAAACCCTGGGATACGATTGGCACGTTACGATCGGCATACGCGTGATTGACGGGTGCGAAGGTGCAGTTGGCGGCAACTGCGACGTTCTCGCCGATCGTGATGCCATTGCCGGAGTACAACACGCAGCCTGCATTGATCGTGCTGCCAGCACCAATCACGACGTCGCCCGAGCCGCCGGCTGGCTTGATCTTGACGAACGCATCGATCGTCACGCGGGGGCCCACGACGATTCGGGTACCGCGCACGGAATCCTCGATGTCGGCCAGCGCCGACACGCGCGCGGATGGGTCGATGATGATCATGCGTCGAACACGCTCAGAGCCGGAATGGCGGTAACGAATCTGCCGCCCCACTCACGAACGTAAGACAATTGGGCCGAAAGCTCCGTACGCAGGTTCCATGGCAGGAGAACGAGGTAGTCCGGACGACGTGTTCGGAGGACGTCTTCACCGACGATCGGTATGCGGCTGCCTGGGAGATAGCGCCCCTGCTTGTGAGGGTTGCGATCGACGACGAAGTCGATGAGATCCGGGCGGACGCCCGCGAAATTGATCAGTGTGTTGCCCTTGGCCGCGGCACCGTACGCTGCCACGGTCTTGCCCTGCCGGCGCGCCTCGATCAGAAACGACACGAAGCCGTCCTTCACACTTTCCGCCACGGACTGGAAATCGCGGTAGAAAACGTCGTCGTCCATGCCTGCCTTCAGCTCGCCATCAATCACCCGGGCCACATTCGTGGTTACCGGACGATTCCCTGTCGCCGTTCGCTGAGCGAAGACACGCAGGCTGCCGCCGTGTGTCGGCAGCTCTTCCACATCGAACACATCCAGGCCATTGCTGCGAAACACGCGCTCGACGGCAAGCAGGGACAAATAGGAATAGTGCTCGTGGTAAATGGTATCGAACTGGCGCTCACGGACCAGGTTCAGCAGGTGCGGAAACTCGAAAGTTGCCACGCCATCGTCGGCGAGCAGCACGGTGAACCCGCCGACGAAATCGTTGATGTCCGGCACGTGGGCGAGCACATTGTTCGCCGCCATCAGGGTGGCGCGGGGCCCTTCGGCAACTAGCGCCGTCGCCTGCGCCACGCCGAAGAAAACTTCGGCAATACGCAGGCCCCGAGCGCGTGCGGCGATGGCCGTGCTTGCCGTCGGCTCGATACCCAGGCAAGGCACGCCCCGATCGTGGAAGAAGCCCAGCAGCGAACCATCGTTGGCGGCGACCTCCACTACGAATGAATCGCTGCCAATGCGGAAGCGTGCCTGCATGGCGTCCGCGTAGCGCTCGCAGTGCGCCAGCCAGCTGGTCGAAAAACCGCTGAAGTATGCGTACTCGGCATCGAACAGTTCGTGCGCCTCGGCGAAATCCTCGGTCTGCACGAGCCGGCAGACAGAGCAAACAAGGACCGTCAGCGGAAACCATTTCTCCGGTCGCTTGAGCGCCTCGAAGGAAAGATACGCGTTCGACGGCGGCGCGCTACCGAGGTCGATCAGGGTTTCGGTGAGCGGCTCACCACAGTGCCGGCACTTCACGGCGGGACTCCTTTGAAACGTTCGGCAATCGGCGGATGCCCCGCGTCACGCTCGGACAGCAGGGTGATGTCGAGAGGCCACGAAATGCCGACCGCTGGATCGCAGGGGTGGACTCCCGCTTCCGCGTCCGGTCGATAGGCCTGGCTGTGCACGTAGATCATTTCGCAGTCGTCGTCGAGGGTCTGGAAGCCATGCGCGAACCCCTCGGGGACGCGCATGAAGCGTTTGTTCTGTGCGCTCAATATCTCGCCGTGCCATTGAAGAAAGGTCGGCGACGCGGGACGGATGTCGACCACCACATCGAAAACCGCGCCCCGGACGCAATGGACGATCTTGACTTCGGCATACGGATCGCGCTGGAAGTGCATGCCGCGGAGCGTGCCGCGTGCCGAGGTCAGCGTACGGTTTACCTGCGCGACGCGCGATACCCCAAGGAGGCCCTCGAGCCCATCGTCATCGTAGAGCCGCTCCAGCATGCCGCGCGCATCGCCGATCGGCTGGCGTTCGAACACGCGCAACGACGGCAGTGGCTCCGCGATGACAAGAAACCGATTACCGGACATCAGAGCCCCCCAGGTACGCAGCGATATGGGCCTGCGACACGCGCTTCATGTCGTCACCGGCAAGCCAGCGCCGTTGCCATGCCACCGTCGCATCGAGCGCCTGATCCAGCGACCAGCGGGGTTGCCAGCCCAGCTCGCGGGTCACAGCGCCGCTGTCCAGCGCCAGCAGGCCGGCTTCGTGAGGTTGTGGGCCGTCGTCGAGTTCGACGCTCGCCCCGTCACCCCACATGACAGCAAGGCGCCGGGCGACGTCGCCGACCGTCGCCTCGTCGTCCGGACGCGGGCCAAAATTCCAGGCACGGGCGGCGTGTGCTGCGTTTGCGCCGGCCAGCCTTTCGGCAAGGACCAGGTACCCAGCAAGTGGTTCCAGAACGTGCTGCCACGGCCGACTTGCCGCGGGGAAACGCAGGTGCACGGGCTCACGCTGCGCGAAGGCGCGCATGCAGTCCGGGACGAGGCGGGCCGTGGCCCAGTCGCCGCCGCCGATCACGTTGCCGGCACGGGCCGTGGCGATGTTCGGGCCATGGCCCGCGCGGAAGAAACTGTGACGGTAGCTGGCAGTGACCAGCTCGGCAGCCGCCTTGCTGGCACTGTAAGGGTCATCGCCGCCCAGGGCGTGGCCTTCTACAAAAGGCCGGCCCGCCCCGTCGTTGGCGTAGACCTTGTCCGTGGTGACCACCACGATGGCCCGAACGCCCGGCAGGGACCGTGCCGCTTCGAGCAGGTGCACCGTACCCATCACGTTCGTCGCGAAGGTATCCACCGGGCGGACATAGCTCTCGCGAACCAGTGGCTGCGCGGCGAGATGCAGGATGATGTCCGGCTCGGCCGCCACCAAGGCTTCGGCAAGTCGTCCGCGATCGGCAAGATCCGCGCGCGTGTCGCTCGCGAGCCCATGCCGGATGCTGGCGACATCGAACATTGACGGGCCCGGGTCGGGATCAAGGGCGTAGCCGTGCACGCGTGCGCCGAGCGCATGAAGCATGAGCGCCAGCCAGCCGCCTTTGAACCCGGTGTGACCGGTAAGAAAGACGGAGCGCCCGTTCCAGGCGTCGCCGTGCGGGTTTACCAGACCTTCCATGGCGCCTCACCCGATGCCCACAGTTGCTCCAGCAGCGTTCGCTCGCGCAGCGTGTCCATGGCCTGCCAGAACCCGCCATGTTCGAAGGCTTCGAGCTGATCGGCCGCGGCGAGCGCGTTCAGCGGGCCCACCTCCCAACTGGTCGCGTCACCCTCGATCCGATCGAGGCAGGAAGGTGACAGGACAAAGAACCCACCGTTGATCCAGCCGCCATCACCGTCAGGCTTTTCGGTGAACCCAGCGACCGACGACCCGTGCATGCGCAGGGCGCCATAGCGACCCGGCGGACGTACCGCGGTGACAGTGGCTTCTTTGCCGTGATGCCGATGAAACGCAATGGATGCCGAGATATCGAGATCGGCCACACCATCGCCGTACGTGAAGCAAAACGCCTCCTCGCCCGCGAGATAAGGCGAAACGCGCTTGAGACGTCCCCCGGTCATCGTGGCATCCCCCGTATCGACCAGGGTCACCCGCCACGGCTCGGCATGGCGTTCGTGGACTTCCATGCGATTGTTGGCGATGTCGAACGTGACATCCGAGGTATGCAGGAAGTAGTTCGCGAAGTATTCCTTGATCAGGTAGCCCTTGTACCCGCAGCAGATGATGAACTCGTTGACGCCATGCGCCGAGTACATCTTCATGATGTGCCACAGGACGGGCTTACCACCGATCTCGATCATTGGCTTCGGACGCAGGTGCGTCTCTTCCGATATCCGTGTACCCAGTCCACCTGCAAGGATGACCGCTTTCATACGTTGTCCCGATTCGAAGTGATGGCGTGGCGATCAGCGCACATGTGGAGTGCTCCCGGTGACGGCGTCACGACGGGCGGCACGTCGCGCAAGCGCAAGTATCCACGTAAACAGGCGTACCAGACGAAGGGCCGCCGCGGCGCGCAGGAGCAGTCGCGTGCCGGCACCGAAGGCGGCATCGAAGCCCGTCGCCTCGCGCAGCGCCACGTATCCGTAGCGGTCGGCCGTCACGAGCACGGTGAGACTGCGCTTGAGCCACGCGAGCGGCAGCCAGCGGCGGCCCATGCGCTTGTCACGTACCAGCTGGCGATATTGGTCGTACTCGAACAGCGCGATCCACGTCAGCAGAACCGCATCGAACGCCTGCCGGGACGAGGCGTTGTCGCCGTCGTTGTCCCAGTAACCGGAAATCTCGCGGGAAACATACGCCGCGTGCGATGCGAATGCGGTCGTCAGGATCAGGCCATCGCCCGTGTTCCCCATCTCCGGATAGAAGTGGAAGACATCACGCAGGTCCCGACGAAACAGGCAGTTGGTGATCAACGGGTAGTGCCCAAGCAGGCAGCGAAACACGCCGCTCCCCGCGCGGTAATAGCCCTCGTCCCAATAATCGAGCTGGCTGCCTTTGACCACGCCATGGACGCGGGTCGGCGCATTACAGGCGACCAGCCCGATGTCCGGATGACGGCCGAAGTGCCGCATGGCGGTCGCCACGAAGCCGGGCTCGTAGGTGTCGTCGTCGGTCAGGACCGAAAAAAAGTCGGCATCGATGCGGCCGGCGATGGCGTTGAAGTTAGCGATCATGCCGATGTTCGCGTCGTGGCGGATGTGCTGGACCCGGGAATTATCCGTATACAGGGAAGCCAACATCTCCGCCGTCGCGTCGGTGGAGTGGTTGTCGAGCACCACGACCTCGACGCCCGGCCAGGACTGGCCGAGCACGCTGTCGATCGCACGGCGCAGGCGCTCCGCGCGATTGAACGTCGGAATGAATACCTGGATGCGCGATGTCGGCGCCTCCGTCCCGGATTCAGGCGTCACGACTCTTCACATACATGAGCGACGTGATCTGCTCGGAAACCAGGCCGATCAGGAACACGATGACCGAGGCGCTCCACATCAGGGTCGACATGTTCGTCAGGCGCCCTTCGGTCAAGAACGTGTACAGATAGTTGGCCAGCCCGAGCGCGAAAAACAGAAAGCTGGCCGGCACGAACAGCTTCAATGGCGAATACAGCGTCGCGATCTTGAAGATGATGAGCAGGAAGCGCACGCCATCCTTAAGCGGCTTGATGTGGCTCTTGCCCACCCGCTCCGCCGCCTTGATGGGCTCGTAGGCCACTCCATAAGCACTGCGGAAGAACGCCATGGTGCTGGTGGTGGGGTATGAGAAGCCGTTGGGAAGCAGGTGAATGAATTCACGGAAGCGCTCCGCCCTCGCTGCGCGGAAGCCGGAGGTGAGATCGGCGACGACGTGACCGGTCATCCGGGTCGCCAGCCAGTTGTAGAGCGTGTTGGCCAGACCACGGCCAACGCCGGCCTGACTCTCCCAATCCCGGGCGCCGACGACCATGTCGTAGCCGGCATCGAGCCGGGCCACGAGCCGGGCGATGTCGGCCGGGTCATGCTGTCCATCGCCGTCCATAAAGACGAGGATCTCCCCCGACGCCTTCCGCGCGCCGCGCTTGATCGCGGCGCCATTACCCATCGAATAGGGTGAGGAAAGGCAAAGGACTCCCGACGCCGCGCATACCTCGCGCGTGTTGTCGGTCGACCCGTCGTCCACCACGATGATCTCGGCGCCCGGCTGGACGGCTGTCAGGCGGGGGAGAAGGTCTTTCAGTGCGGCCGCCTCGTTCTTGGCGGGCAGGATAATGCTGATACGGCTCAAGATATGTCCCCGATGGTCGTTGAATCATAAGGGATATCCGCATCGGGAAACGAGACACCCGGCGCTGCGTCCAGGCCGGATGCGGCTGGCGCCCGCTCAGGCCACAGCGCGTGACCAAAGCCACAATCTAGAGTAGATTCAGTCGCGTATCTCGGGGAAACGGGACCCAACATGGCTTCACAAATGCAGACGCCGATGCTGGCGGGCCTGACGGGCATGGCTCGTCGGCTGGTTACCGAGGGCGTCCTGCCCGAGGCGGACGTGCGCAAGGCGGTCCAGGATGCGGCAGAGAAGCGGGTCTCGCTGTCGGCCTGGCTAGTGGATCAGAATCTGGTCGAGAGTGCCAAGCTGTCCCAGGTCGCATCGTCCGAGTTCGGCATGCCCCTGATGGATATCGGGAACATGGTCGCGGCGAATATGCCGCTGGACCTGGTCACTGAGGCACTGATCACCAAGCATCAGGCGCTGCCCCTGTTCAAGCGCGGCAAGCGGCTGTTCGTCGGCATCGCCGACCCCATGCAGTCGCACGCGCTGGACGAGATCAAGTTCCACTCGAACCACATGGTCGAGCCCGTCCTGGTCGAACGCAGCCAGCTGAAGCGCATCATCGATGGCGCGCTCGCCTCGATGGGCTCCCAGGTTGCCGGTTACGAGGACGGCGCGCTCGATGAGCTCTCCCTGGAGGGTGGTGACGGCGACGACGAGCCGACGTCCGGCATCGATGCAACGGCCGGTGATGACGCTCCTGTCGTCAAGTTCGTCAACAAGATTCTGGTTGACGCGATCAAGCGTGGCGCTTCGGATATCCATTTCGAGCCTTTCGAAACCGTCTACCGCGTGCGTCTGCGCATGGACGGCATCCTGCGCGTGGTCGCCACCGCACCGATCAAGCTGGGCAATCGATTTGCCTCGCGCCTGAAGGTCATGAGCGGCCTGGATATCGCCGAGCGCCGGGTCCCGCAGGATGGTCGCATCAAGCTCAACCTGACCAAGACCCGCGCTATCGACTTCCGCGTCAGCACCCTGCCGACCCTGTTCGGCGAGAAGATCGTGCTGCGTATCCTCGACGGCTCCTCGGCCAAGCTGGGCATCGACAAGCTCGGCTACGAGGAGGTCCAGAAGAACCTCTACCTCGACGCCATCGAAAAGCCCTACGGCATGGTGCTGGTCACCGGCCCCACCGGCTCGGGTAAGACGGTGTCGCTCTACACGGCGCTGAACATCCTCAACACCGAGGGACGCAACATCTCCACGGTGGAAGACCCTGTCGAAATCCGTGTCGAAGGCATCAACCAGGTCCAGCAGAACGTCAAGCGCGGCATGACCTTCGCCGCCGCCCTGCGCTCCTTCCTGCGCCAGGATCCGGACGTGATCATGGTCGGCGAAATCCGCGACCTGGAAACGGCCGAGATTGCGGTCAAGGCCGCGCAGACAGGCCATATGGTCCTGTCCACCCTGCACACCAACGACGCTCCGCAGACCATCGCCCGCCTGATGAACATGGGTATCGCGCCCTACAACATCATTTCGTCGGTGACGCTGATCATTGCTCAGCGCCTGGCTCGCCGCCTGCACGACTGCAAGCGCGAGATCGTCCTGCCCGCGACCGCGCTGCTTGCCGAGGGCTATACCCAGGAAGAGATCGACGCCGGCTTCAAGGTCTATGAGGCGGTTGGCTGCGACGGCTGCAACGAAGGCTACAAGGGCCGTGTGGGTATCTATCAGGTCATGCCGCTGGTCGAGGACATCCAGAAGATCATCCTCGAGGGCGGCAACGCCATGCAGATTGGCGAGGTGGCCCGCCGGAACGGCATCAACGATCTGCGCGCGTCGGCCTTGCTCAAGGTCCGCAACGGCATGACCAGCCTGGCCGAGATTAACCGCGTCACCAAGGACTGAAACCGATCCAGGCCCTTCGGCGCACTCAAGATGTGCGCCAGATGGCAGAATCACCGACGACGAAAGCTTCACACTAGAATAAGAACAGGGGCCGACCGATAGGGGGCGGCGCCCTGAAGCATCAATCCGGGGGAACACCGCGTCATGGCCACTGCCACCGCCACCAAAAACGCGCGCGCCATCGGCGCCGCGCGCGCCGAGATAAGCAAGGTCATCCAGTACGACTGGGTCGCCCTCGACAAGCGCGGCAAGCGCATGAAGGGGGAGATGACGGCGAAGAACGCCTCCCTCGTTAAGGCCGAGCTGCGTCGGCAGGGCATGAACCCCCAGACGGTCCGGGAGAAAGCCAAGCCTTTGTTCGGCTCGACGGGGAGCAAGGTCAAGCCGAGCGACGTCGCCATTTTCAGCCGCCAGATCGCCGCCATGATGGCCGCCGGCGTGCCCATGGTCCAGGCGTTCGAGATCATCGCGAACGGCCAGAAGAACGTCCGCTTCAAGAACATGCTGACGGAGATTCGCCAGAGCATCGAGGGTGGTTCATCACTGCACGAGGCCCTCGGCCTCTACCCGGTCGAGTTCGACGAGCTCTATCGCAACCTGGTCCACGCCGGCGAGTCGGCCGGTGTGCTCGACACCGTACTCGACACCGTGGCGACCTATAAAGAACGCATGGAAGCCATCAAGGCCAAGATCAAGAAGGCCTTGTTCTACCCCATCATGGTGCTGGTCGTCGCCTTCCTGGTGTCGATGATCCTGCTTCTGTTCGTCGTCCCCGTCTTCCAGCAGACCTTCGAAGAAGCCAAGGTGGAACTGCCCGCGCCGACGGCTTTCATCGTGGCGGCTTCGAAGTTCGTCCAGTCCTACTGGTGGGCGATGATCGGTGGCATCGTCGGATCCATTTTCTCGGTCATCTTCTTCAAGAAGCGTTCGCTCAAGTTCGCCCACTTCCTCGACCGCATGTCGCTGAAGATCCCGGTGATCGGCGACATCCTTAACAAGTCGGCCATTTCGCGGTTCGCGCGCACCCTGGGCGTGACCTTCCATGCGGGTGTGCCGCTGGTGGAAGCGCTGGATGCCGTTTCCGGCGCGACGGGCAGTGTCGTTTACGGCGATGCCGTGAAGCAGATGCGTGACGACATCGCCGTCGGCCACCAGTTGCAGCTGGCCATGCGCCAGACCAACCTGTTCCCGAACATGGTGGTGCAGATGACCGCGATCGGCGAGGAGTCCGGCTCGCTCGACCATATGCTGTTCAAGGTGGCCGAGTTCTACGAGGCCGAAGTGGAAACCGCGGTGGACACCCTCGCCAGCCTGCTCGAGCCGTTCATCATGGTCGTCCTGGGCGTCCTCGTCGGCGGCATGGTGATCTCGCTCTACCTGCCGATCTTCAAGCTGGCCGGCACGGTCTGACCTCTCCGCCCCTGCGCCATGCACAATAGGAACCCTTCGCCCTCGCGGGCGGAGGGTTTTTTCTTGGATCACGGATTGCCCATGCTCGATTATCCCCTCGCCTTCTGGATCGGTGTCGCCGGTGTCTTCGGCCTCGCCTTTGGCAGCTTCCTCAACGTCGTCATCCTGCGCGTGCCCGAGCGCATGCAGGCTGACTGGCGCAAGCAGGCGCGCGAGGTGCTCGAGATCGATGCTCCCGAGGAACCCCGCCCGCCGGGCATCGTGGTCGAAGGCTCGCACTGCCCCAAGTGCAAGCACGCCCTCGCCGCACGCGACAACATTCCGCTGTTCGGCTGGCTGATGCTGCGCGGCCGTTGCCGCTATTGCCGTGAACCGATTTCAGCGCAGTACCCCCTGGTGGAACTGCTGGCGGGTGTCGCCAGCGCTGTCGTGGTGTGGCGATTCGGACCGACCATCGGCGCCCTGGCCGCCCTGACCATGACGTACTTCCTGATCGCCCTGTCCGGCATCGACGCACGAACCCAGTACCTGCCGGACGAACTCAATTACCCCCTGCTCTGGATCGGCCTTGGCCTCGCCCTTATCCCGGGTTGGCAGGCACTGCCCGTCGCACCCTCCTCGGCCATCCTCGCTGCCCTGATCGGTTACCTCAGCCTGTGGAGCGTCTATTGGCTATTCAAGCTGCTCACCGGCAAGGAAGGCATGGGTCACGGCGACTTCAAGCTGCTGGCGGCGCTGGGCGCGTGGCTGGGGCCGGTGGCGCTGCTGCCGATCATCATGCTGTCCTCGCTGATCGGCGCGCTGGTCGGCGGCGCCTTGATGCTGTTCCGCAAACACCAGCGCGAAGTGCCGATTCCTTTCGGACCTTACCTCGCGGCGGCCGRCTGGGTCTGGCTGATCTTTGGCGACACGCTTTTGAGTAGTTACCTGCACCTGGCGGGGATGCGATGAGCGGCTTTGTCGTCGCGCTGACCGGCGGCGTCGCCTCGGGCAAGAGCTCGGTGGAGCGTTGCTTCGAAGCGCTCGGCGTACACGCCTACGACGCGGATGTCGCGGCGCGCGCGGTGGTCGAGCCCGGGTCGGAGGCGCTGGCGGAGATTGCGCGCGCCTTCGGCACGGACGCGCTCGACAGCGAAGGACGCCTGGATCGCCCGGCCATGCGTAAGCGCGTGTTCGACAACCTGCTGGCCCGGACGACGCTGGAGGGCATTCTTCACCCGCGCATCCGTGCGTGGCTGCACGATGCCGTCCACGCCGACACCGGTCCCTACTGCATTCTCTCGATACCGTTGCTGGTGGAGAACCGCGCGAACTACGAGTGGGTCGACCGGATACTGGTCGTCGACGTGCCCGAGGCGATCCAGATCGAACGACTCACCCGGCGCGATGGCGTCGACGAGGCGCTGGCACGCAAGATGATTGCGGCGCAGGCGTCGCGTGAGCGGCGCCTGGCGATCGCGGACGATGTGATCCTCAATGAGGGGAGCGAGCAAGAGCTCGCCGGCAAGGTGGCCGAGCTGCACCAACGCTTCCTCGGCCTCGCTGCCCTGTAGGAGCCGATTCATCGGCGATCCCAGGTTGCGACACCGTTAGAGATCGCCGATGAATCGGCCCCTACCGAGCAGGGTCGCGCGATCACGGGTGTGCGCGATCGCGGGGCGGCTTAGACCGTCGAGGCGGCGGCGATGCGCTCGGCGACGAAGGTCTCGGCCAGCACCGGGCGACCGATGTGGTAACCCTGGACAAGATCGCAGTCCATCTCGACCAGGCGACGCAGGGTCTCCTCGTTCTCCACGCCTTCCGCCACAGCCTCCAGGCCGAGGCGATGGGCGACGTCGATCATCGCCTGGACGAGCAGCTCGGTACGGCGGTCGCCGATCATCGCGTCGACGAAGGTGCGATCGATCTTCAGCTCGGTCGCCGGGAAGTGGCGCAGGTAGGCGAACGAGGCATAGCCCGTACCGAAGTCGTCGATGGCCACGCGCACACCGTGGTCGCGCAGGCGGCGCAGCACGCGCACGCTCATGTCGAGGTCGGTGAGAAGTGCGGTCTCGGTGATCTCGATGATCGCCGATTCCGGCGGTACGCCCCAGATTTCCAGCGCGCCGAGCATGTGCTCGGCAAAGCCCTGCTCGACGAAGACGCGCGGGGAAAGGTTGATTGCCACGTCGAGCGGACAGCCGCCACGGTGAAGCGCCGCCGTGTGACGCAACGAGGCGTTGAGGCTCCAGCGGGTCAGTTGGACGATGAGGTCGCTGCGCTCGGCGAAGGGGACGAAGTCGCCCGGCGCGACTTCGACACCGGAGCGCGTATTCCAGCGCGCCAGCGATTCCACACGCACCACTTCGCCCGTCCGCAAGTCGCACAGTGGCTGGAAGGCCACGTGCAAGCGGTTGGCTTCGATGTCTTCGCGCAGTTCGCCGTAAAGAATTTCGATCGGCGTGACGTCTTGCTGATAGACCGCAAACGGTTCGCCGACGCGGAGCGCCTCGTCGTGCGCGAGCTCGGCACGTCGGTAGAGCAGCTCCGCCGTGGTGCCGTGCTCGGAGTACAGCGTCACACCGATCACCGCGCGGCCATGCCAGGGACGCTCGCCGCGCAGCAGCGGGCTGTCGAAGGCACCGACGATGCGCGTGGCGGCCAGCAGGGCATGCGTGCGATTGCGAATGGAGGGGAGCACGGCCACGAAGGTGTCGTCGCCGGCGACGAAGATCTTGTCGACATGGCGCACGGCCTCGACGATCCGTTCGCGGGCCGCGAGCATGATCTGGCTGCCGAACTCGAAACCGAAGCGGAGCTGCGCCTCGCGAATGCCCTGCAGGCGAATGACCAGGATGCCGCACATGCCCTCGGCGTTGGCCGTGCGGTCGAGGATGGCCTGGACGGCGGGCAGGATGTGTGACCGCTCGCTGGTCATGACAGGAAATACTCCCTGGGTTCGATGCCGTAACTGCCGGCGGCTAGTGTGCGAAGTATCTCGCGACGTACGCCGTCGGTCTGGCGCATAAGGTCGACAATCATGAACTCGTCGAGGTGGTTCTTGTCGGTGCGGGTAAGGATCGCCACGCGCGGTTGCAGGCGACGTGCCTGGTTCTGCACCATGACGATGGCCACTTCGCCGGTATTGAGCTCCACCAGCGAGCCGGTAGGATACACACCCAGGCAGGCCTGGAACTGCTCCACCAGCTCACCCTGGAATTCGCGGTCGCGACCGGAATAGATTTGCCGGATCGCAAGGTGCTGCGACACCGCCGGACGGTAGGGCCGCGGCGTCGACATGGCGTGGTAGGTATCGATGATCGCCGCCATGCGCCCGGCGAGCGGAATAGCCGTCCCGGCCAGGCCATGGGGGTAACCGCTGCCGTCGTAGCGCTCGTGATGGGTGAGCACCATGTCGCGCACTTCCATGTCGACGACGCCGGAGTGGTCGAGGATGGCCACACCCTCCTTCACGTGCTGGCGCGCGAGTTCCCATTCGGCGTCGTTGAGCGGGCCGCCTCGCTCGAGCATCTCTTCGGGCAGCTGCGACTTACCCACGTCCATCAGCAAGCCACCGGCAGCGAGGCTGACAATGGCGTCACCGGTGAAGCCCATGTGCCGGCCAAAGGCGGCGGCCAGGGTGCTGCAGCCGACGGCATGCTGGTAGGTGTAGCTGTCGCGCTTGCGCAGGCTCTGCATCCAGAAGAAAGCGTCGCCACTGCGCAGCACGCTCTCGACCATCGGGCGCACGGCACTCTCGACGGCGCCCTGATCGATGGCCCGGCCGGCCTGGAGGTCCTCGACGATACGTTCGGCGAAGCTCGCGACCGTGTCGAAAGCCTCCCGCGCGCGCGGCATCTCGTCATCGAAGGAGGCAGTGTCGGTGTAGCTGTGCCGGGTGACCAGGCGGGTGTTCAGGGCCGGGCGCGGCATCGCGGCGCGCACCGGGACGGCGGTCGTGACGTGGGCTGGCGTGACGCGGCGGTGCAGGTCGACGAACACGTACTTGCAGAAGCGCCGCAGCGCCTCGATGTCTTCTCGAGAGGCGATCGGCACCCCCTGCAACGGAAAGGGCGTGTCCGACCAATCACAATCGAGACGGCTCACGTACATGCCGATCTCCAGATCGGTCACGAACACGCGTCTCTCTACCAGGTCGTACGCCACGTTTCCCCCGCCTCCTTTGCCAAACAAAGCGCGCCATTTTGCCGAATCCGCGCCAGGTCAGCCAACCCACGGTCGTCGGTCCTATATCGGCCGGGGCCTCGGTAACTGTAGCGGGGATGCGTGTCAGATTACTGTGACTCGCCCGGTCTCATTCAGCAGGCCCCCTCCCTCGGAGATCCGCATGAACCGTCGCTCCCTGCTCGCCCCGCTCCTGATCGCGCTCACGGCCTGCTCGGCCGCCTCCGCCCGTGACGAGGGTGTTCGCCTTCCCGCGCCCACGGTCGACGCCGCCGCGGCGCCTGGCGAAGCCACGGCCGTGTTCGCCGGCGGCTGTTTCTGGGGTGTCGAAGGCGTATTCCAGCACGTCAAGGGCGTGAAGAGCGTCCGCAACGGGTATTCGGGGGGCGACGCCGCCCACGCGAACTACGACGACGTGAGCGATGGCGACACCGGCCACGCCGAGTCGGTACGCGTGGTGTACGACCCTGCCCAGGTCACCTATGGCCAGTTGCTCCAGGTGTTCTTCTCGGTCGCCCAGGATCCCACCCTGCTCAACCGCCAGGGCCCGGATTCCGGCACGCAGTACCGGTCGGCCGTGTTCTATGCCACGCCTGAGCAGAAGAAGGTGGCCGATGCGTACGTCGCCCAGCTGACGGCGGCCCACGCGTTTTCCGCGCCGATCGTCACCCAGGTCGCCCCGTTGAAGGGGTTTTACCTGGCCGAGGACGAGCATCAGGACTATATGCGGCTGAATCCGGACGCGATGTACATCGCGATCAATGACCGGCCGAAGGTGCTGGCGTTGGAGCGGATTTATCCGGAGCGGTATGTGGCGACTTGGGCTAACGGGCGCTGAGGCTAGCACCCGTTCGCCGATGAATCGGCTCCTACCGGGAGCCGATGCTTTACCCCACCATTGGCAGGTTCAGCCCCTGCTCCTTCGCGCAAGCGATCGCATCCTCGTAGCCGGCGTCCGCATGGCGCATGACGCCGGTGCCGGGGTCGTTCCACAGCACGCGCGCCAGCCGCTTGTCGGCTGCTTCGCTGCCGTCGGCGACGATGACCACGCCGCTGTGCTGGCTGTAACCCATGCCGACGCCGCCGCCGTGATGCAGGCTGACCCAGGTCGCGCCGCCAGCCACGTTGAGCATGGCGTTGAGCAGCGGCCAGTCGCTGACGGCGTCGCTGCCGTCGCGCATGGACTCGGTTTCGCGGTTGGGGCTGGCCACCGAGCCGGAGTCGAGGTGATCGCGGCCGATCACGATCGGCGCCTTGAGCTCGCCATTGCGGACCATTTCATTGAACGCCAGGGCGAGACGATGGCGCTGGCCGAGGCCGACCCAGCAGATACGCGCCGGTAGCCCTTGGAAGGCGATGCGCTCGCTCGCCATGTCGAGCCAGCGATGCAGGTGAGGATCGTCGGGGATCAGCTCCTTCACCTTGGCGTCGGTCTTGTAGATGTCTTCCGGATCGCCGGACAGCGCCACCCAGCGGAACGGACCGACACCACGGCAGAACAGCGGGCGGACGAAGGCCGGCACGAAGCCCGGGAAGGCGAAGGCTTCGGTGAGGCCCTCGTCCTTGGCCATCTGGCGGATGTTGTTGCCGTAGTCGAAGGTCGGCACGCCCATGGCGTGGAAGGCCAGCATCGCCTCGACATGCTTGCGCATGGATTGCTTGGCCGCGTGCGAGGTGCCGGCCGGATCGGACTTGCGGCGCTCGAACCACTCGTCCACCGTCCAGCCGGACGGCAGGTAACCGTTGACCGGGTCGTGCGCACTGGTCTGGTCGGTGACGGCATCCGGGCGAACGCCRCGACGTACCAGCTCCGGCAGCACGTCGGCCGCGTTGCCCAGCAGGGCGACGGAGACGGCTCGGCCTTCTTTCGCGTAACGGTCCAGGCGCGCCAGCGCGTCGTCCAGATCCGTTGCCTGCTCGTCCACGTAGCGGGTCTTCAGGCGGAAATCGATGCGGCTCTGCTGGCATTCGATGGTCAGCGACGACGCGCCGGCCAAGCTCGCGGCCAGCGGCTGCGCGCCGCCCATGCCGCCGAGGCCGGCGGTGAGGATCCAGCGACCGGCGAGACTGCCGCCGTAGTGCTGACGGCCCATCTCGACAAAGGTCTCGTAGGTACCCTGGACGATGCCCTGCGAGCCGATGTAGATCCACGAACCGGCCGTCATCTGGCCGTACATCATCAGGCCCTTGCGATCGAGCTCGTTGAAATGCTCCCAGTTCGCCCAGGCCGGCACGAGGTTGGAATTGGCCAGGAGGACGCGCGGCGCGTCCGGGTGCGACGGAAAGACGCCGACCGGCTTGCCGGACTGGATGAGCAGCGTTTCGTCATCGCGCAGTTCGCGCAGCGCCTTGAGAATGGCGTCGAAGCATTCCCAGTTGCGCGCGGCGCGACCGATCCCGCCATAGACCACGAGTTCGGCCGGGTTCTCGGCCACCTCGGGGTCCAGGTTGTTCTGCAGCATGCGGAACGGCGCTTCCGTCAGCCAGCTGCGGCAGGAGAGTTCAGTGCCGCGCGGTGCGCGGACGGTGCGGGTCGTGTCGATGCGCGTGAAGGCCGTCATCGGGGAGGCTCCGTCGATCCAGGGGAATCGCCGATTATGGGCTTCCTCCACGGCACCTCGCCAGCCGCGTCGCAGCAAACAACGCGTTAGTAGCCTGCGGGTTAGTGCCCTGCAGAGCCCGAGCTGGCCGGCGCGCCCCGCTGGGTCGTGCCGCGCACCCGCGGCACCGTCTGGTCACGCCGTACGTTGGCGTCCTGCTGGGCCTGGTAGGTCTGCTGCTGGGCGCGATCGGCGTTGTCCAGCTGAGTACGCAGGGCCGGATCCGTCGCGGTGCTGCGTTGTTGGCTCATGTTGTTCTGGCGCAACTGTTGCTGCACGGCGTTCTGGTTCTGCTGGTTGATCACCTGCTGGCGATTCACCTGCTGCTGGAACTGCTGGGTGTGCGAGGGCGTGGCGACGACAGGCCGCGCGACCGCCGCAGGCGGGGCCGGACGGGCCGCGGGAGCCGCTGCTCGCGCGGGCTGCGGCTGGGTTTGCGCCAACGCCGTCAGTGGCATGGCAGTCGCAAGAACGAACAGCAAGATCTTGTGAGATGAATTGGTCATGGGACTCGTCCATCATGGGCGGATTGCCTGGATATATAGAGCCTACGTCGACCCTCATGAACGCCACGTCGTCCACGCTGCAACGCGTCTTCATCGCGCTTTTCGCAGTGGCCCTGGCCGGTTGCGCCACGCGCCCTGCCACGCCTGCCGCCCCGCCCGTCTCTCCCGTGCTTCTGGTCTCGATCGACGCCTTCCGTCCGGATTACCTCGACAGGGGCCTGACGCCGAACCTGGTCGCCCTTGCGGCCGACGGCGCGCGAGCCCAGTACATGCTGCCCTCGTTCCCCTCGCTCACGTTTCCCAACCACTACACCCTGGTGACCGGACGCGTCCCCGACCGCAACGGCATCGTGAACAACACCATGCAGGACCCGGTGCTGGGCAAGTTCAGCCTGTCCAATCACGCGGCGACGAGCGACGGCCGCTGGTGGGCGGACGCCGAGCCGATCTGGGTGACCGCGCAGAAGCACGGGCTGCATACCGCGACGATGTTCTGGCCCGGCACCGAGGCGGCCATTCATGGCGTACGCCCCGACCACTGGATTCCCTTCGACGATTCGCTTACGTCGCGGCAGCGCGTAGACAAGCTGCTCTCGTGGATCGACGAGGCCGGTCCGAAACCCGCCTTCGATACGCTGTATTTCGATACCGTGGACCACGCCGGGCACGAGCACGGGCCGGATTCCGCCGAGCTGAACACCGCCCTGGGCGATGTGGACGACGCCATCGGTTACCTCGTGGCCCAGCTGCGCCAGCGTGGCCTCTACGAGCACATGAACCTGGTGATCGTGTCCGACCACGGCATGGCCTATGTGCCCAAGGGCAACATCGTTTTCGCCGACGACGCGACCGACCTCAACGCGCTCGACGCGGTGTCCTACGGCGTCATGGCCACGTTCAACCCGAAGCCGGGCGTGGACGCAGGCCTCGCCGTGGCGCGCCTGCTCGGCCCGCACGAGCACATGCACTGCTACCGGAAGCAGGACCTGCCAAAGCGCCTGGACTACGGCACGCATCCCCGCGTACCGGCGTTCGAATGCCTGGCCGACACCGGCTGGTCGATCATCAGCCGCGAGGCCCTCGCCAAGCGCAAGGACCCGATGTCGCTGGGTGAGCACGGTTACGACAACCTGGACCCGGCCATGCGTGCCCTGTTCGTTGCGCATGGTCCGGCGTTCGCGCGCGGGGTGAGCATCGCGCCCTTCCCCAACGTGGACGTGTATCCACTGATCATGAGCCTGCTGCGCCTGCCCGCCGAGGCCAACGACGGTCATATCGAGGACGTGACGGGCCTGCTGGCCCCCGCGCAAATCCCGTAGAATCGGGGCATGCGCCAGATCTATACCTCACCCCGCCCGGAAAACATCGACCGGATCGTGTCGCTCCTCACCGAGCACGACATCGAGACGACCGTCACTAACCGGTCGACCTGGAATCGCCCGACCTACCAGCGCTTCAGCTATTCGCAGCGCAACGACAACCGTGATTCGTGGCCGCAGGTATGGGTCAAGAGYGCCGACGACTTCCCCAAGGCGCGTGCCTTGCTGAAGGACATCGGCATCGAGCCGGTAGTGCGTTTCCAGGAAGAACTGCAGATGCACCGCTCGCCGGACCTGCGCCCGAAGCCTCAGCGCACGGCCTCCCGCGTGCGCCTGATGGCCCTGGCCATCGTCGCCGGCGTCGTGGTCGTCGTGGTGCTCAAGGCCGTCCAGGTACTCTGAATGGCCGGCGCCGTCGGTTTGACGCCTGCCCACCTGTTTCTCCGCGACGCGACCCGCGATGCCCACGAGGCCGCCGAGGCGACGGCAGGCATGCGCCTGCTGATTGGCGGTGAGCTGGATGAAACCGGATATTCCGCCCTGTTGCAGGCACAACTGTCGTTGTTCCGCGCCTGGGAGAACGAGCGCCACGATTGGCTCGCCGGCCTGACGGACTGGCGTTACGCATCGCGCGCCTCACTGATCGAGGCAGATCTCTGTAGGAGCCGATTCATCGGCGATAAGCGTGACAACGAAACAAGCAGCGTCGTCGCGCGCCGGGTCGCCGATGAATCGGCTCCTACCGAGCAGGGTGCGGCTTGCTGGGGTGAGCTCTACGTCATTGAAGGCTCCGCCCTCGGGGGTCGCGTGATCGTCCGCCGCTTGCGGGAGCTCTACCCCGACCTGCCGCATCATTTCTACGCCGTGGGCGAAAACGCCCCCGCCAGCTGGCGACGCTTCCAGTCCCTGCTCGACCACGCACTTCCCGACGAGGCCTCACAGGCCGCCGCCGCCCACGCCGCGCAGCGAATGTTCGCGCGCTTTCAACAGACGCTGAAGGATCCTGCGGCGCATGACTGACTTGCCCGATCTGACCGCCTGCGACCGCGAACCCATCCATATTCCCGGCTCGATCCAGCCTCACGGCGTCCTCGTCGTGGTGGATGCGCGCACGCGAGCCATCCTGCAGGTGAGTGAAAACGCCGCTGAGGTGCTCGGCGTCGACCCGGCCGTCATGCTGGACGCTCCGCTGGAGGAGGTCATAACGCTCCCGTCGGATCTGTTCGACGACGGCGAACGCCCGGCGCACAGCCCCTGGGTATCCGTGACGTTTCCAAACGCCACGACGCCGGCGACGTGGTACGCCGCCGTCCACGCCTACGACACGCGCTGGATGATCGAACTCGAGCCGCGCGAAGGCGACTTCGACGACGATCCGCGCCGCATAGGCCATGACCTCGCTCAGAAGCTCGAAGGCGATGCCACCGTGGAACGCGCGGCCGCGCGGCTCGCACGCACCGTGCGCAGCCTGCTCGCCTACGACCGCGTCATGATCTATCGCTTCGATCATGACTGGCATGGCGAAGTCGTGGCCGAGGCACGCAGGGATGATCTCGAGGCCTATCTGGGCCTGCACTACCCCGCCACCGACATCCCCGCACAGGCACGCGCGCTCTACCTGCGCAACCGCGTCCGCCAGATCAGCAACTGCCGCTATGTGCCGGCGCGCATCCTGCCTGCGTACGATCCGGAAACCGCGGCGGCGACGGATCTCAGCGACGTGTCGCTGCGCAGCGTGTCGCCGGTGCATCTCGAATACCTCGGCAACATGGGTGTCACCGGTACCCTGGTGGCGTCCATCATCACCCACGGCAAGCTGTGGGGCCTGATCTCCTGCCACCACTATCGACCGTTCTTCGCCGACCACCGCATGCGCGACATCGCCGACGCGGTGGCACGCGCCTTCGCCTCGCGCGTGGCGGCGATTGAAGCGCTGGAGACGATCGACGTCGAGAGCGTCCTGCTCACGGTGCGCGAAAAGCTGATCACCGCATTCAACGGCGCCGATCGCATCGACCCGCCGTTGCTTGCCTCGCTCGCGCCCGAGTTGCTTGAAGTGGTCGATGCCGACGGCGTTGCCATCTTCTCGGGCAACAAGGTGACGCGTTACGGCCAGCTGCCGGATGAAGACGCGTTGCTGCGTCTTCGCGAGTGCGCCCGCCGGAGCGTCGCCGAAGACGTCGACGGCACGGACGATCTGCTGCACACCGACGAGATCGGCGCGCGCTACCCCGAGCTGGACGATCCTGCCGTCACCAGCCTCGCGGCCGGCATCATCGTCTTGGCGCTCCCGTCGGACGCACACGACGCCATCGTCTGGACACGCACCGAGCAGGTGCGCAGCGTGCGCTGGGCCGGCAACCCCGCCCTCGCCAAGCTGGAGGTCTACCCCGGTGCGCGCCTGTCACCGCGGCAGAGCTTCGACACCTGGCAGGAAAACGTACGCGGCCGCTCCCGCCCCTGGTCACCCCTGCACCTGGCATCCGCACGCGGCCTGCGCGCGCTGATTGAAATACAGCACTAAGCCCTTTGACGACCCTTGTGGGAGCCGATTCATCGGCGACAGGTGCTAGCACACGACCCACCATGACGCCGACCCACCATCGGCGCTATAACATCCCCATGACCGACCGCGTCCGCCTGTTCCAGACCTTACCGCACACCTGCGGCTACTTCGCCGAGCGGACGGCGCAAAACCTCGTGGTCGATCCGGGCGCGCCGAATCTCGACAAGCTGTACGGCCCGGCGCTCGCCAAGGGTTTCCGCCGCGCCGGCGGGCACCTCTACCTCCCCCAGTGCAGCGCCTGCCAGGCCTGCGTGCCCTGCCGCATCGACGTGGACCGCTTCACCCCCGATCGCGCCCAGCGCCGCTGCCTCAAGCGCAACGCCGACCTGACGATCCGCGAAGGTATCCCCGGCTTTACGCCCGACCGGCATGACCTCTACGAGCGCTACCTGCGGGCACGCCACAGCGGCGGCGGCATGGACGGGGCGGACGAGGAAGATTTTCAGCGCTTCCTGGCGGCGCCATGGAGCCCTACCCTCTTCCTCGAGTATTACCTCGGCGATCGCCTCCTCGGCGTCGCCGTGACCGACATCGCCCTCGCGGGTGTATCGGCTGTCTATACGTTCTTCGATCCCGATGAAGAAGCGCGCGGACTCGGCACCTTCGGCATCCTGCAGCAGGTGGAACTCGCGCGTCGACGTGGCATTCCTTACGTCTACCTTGGCTTCTGGATCGCCGGGCATCCGAAGATGGATTACAAGCGGCGGTTCCGGCCGTTGGAGATTCGGAAGCATGGGCGTTGGATTGAGATGCCGTGAGGCGGTAAAGACGCTGCGGCCTGGAATGTAGGATTTGCCCTACAGACACAGCGTCCCTGCCTGCCCTACCTTCACCTGCAAGCAATGACGAGACGACCCAGGGGGAATGATTGACGTGACTACTCAGCTCCCCGCGGTCATGACCGAATGCGATGAATATGCAACGCTGACAGAGGAAGAACGGGCCTCGCTTCTTGGAAGGTTGCAAAGCGCGCGCAATTTAGGTCTGGCCTTGGCCGAAGGTGAACTGAGAAAGGATTACCCGAACTTCTTCCAGTTCGTCGAAACGCTCGAACAGGACGCCAGCCACATTCAAGAGTTCCACTTACCCTGGGGTGGAGCGCTAAGCCGGTGGCTGATGCATCACTCCTGGACGTTCTACACCACGCCGAGAGACATGAGAGCCTGCCTCACCACGAAGATGGTTGAACTCATCAACGCGAGTGAACCGTCAACCGATGCGCCGCTTGAAAGTTCCGACCGCTGGATCGGAGAACTGGGGGATGGTCTGGTCGCCGCGACGAATGCCATCGCGGACGCAACGGATTACGGCTCGGCGATGGCACATCAGATCGCTCTCGACATCTTGCTCGGAAAAGTGCTTTCCGCTTGCTACAAGCTGCGCTTGAATGGGCTTGTTCCGAGATGACCGATCAAAGAAAGCGGGGTATTGCTAATGCATTGGAATAGCTTTCAGGACACGACCGAGTGAACGCCCCCAATCCATTCGTCTTAGCCCCGATGGTGCTCATTGCCCTCTTAGTCGCCTACGTGTGGTGGTCACTGCGCACGAAAACGAACAACAGAGCCAAGCGGACAGCAGCCTTCGTCCTTCTTTGGCCCCTCGTTCTTCAGGGGCGTCGAACGAACAGGGAAAAGGTCTTCCTCTGCGTCGGCGTCATCATTGCAGCCCTTCTCGTCGGCTGGTCCTTCACACTACCCAACCCATAAAGAAAGATCAGTGTCTCAGAAGCGGACTTATGCCGCGATCATCTGAGAAGCATGTTAGGAGTGAGGTGTGACGAACTTCCTGGAACTGGCCGCCGCACACGACGCGACAGATAAAAGCGTGGAACTTGAGATCAGATTCCTGTGTGACGGATTCTCCGGCCAAGGCATGGCGTACTTCAATGCAACCCAGTTGCTATCAATAGCGGCGAGCCTTCGTACGTTCTCGCTTCCGTCCGAGGCGCCGATCACCATTGAAGGTGGGTACTTTGAGCCCGAACAGGTTGACGTTTTACGCGAGAAGCACGTTCTACTCCGCTTCGCTGCGGGGAAATCAAGTCCCGTCGAGCTCCACGTGGGAGCCGGCGTTCCTTGGGAGCACAAGCAAGGGCTACGCCGGTGGGCTGAGGCGACATTTCTGATCGATTATGAGCAGCTGAACGTCGTGTCGAGAGCCATAGAAAGGTTGGCCGTGGCGAAAGAAAGCACCGTGAAGGTAGAACTGCCGACGTTCCGGTAGCTCTTGGTGGGCCTCGGGTTGGATCAAAACGCCCTGACACCGCACAATCGGCGTMTACATTCGCATCGGAACCCCCATGGGCCCGCGCCGCATCGTCTGCCTCACCGAAGAACCGACCGAAACCCTCTACCTCCTTGGTGAGCAGGATCGCATCGTAGGAATCAGCGGCTTCACCGTACGGCCCACCGAAGCTCGTCGCGACAAGCCCAAGGTCAGTGCGTTCACCAGCGCCAAGGTCGACAAGATCCTCGCCCTGAAGCCCGACCTCGCCATTGGCTTCTCCGACATCCAGGCCGATATCGCGCAGGCGCTGATCAAGGCCGGCGTGGAAGTGTGGATCTCGAACCACCGCAGTGTGGAAGGCATTCTCGAATACATCCGCCGGCTCGGCGCGATGGTCGGTGTCGCGGAAAAAGCCGACGAGCTCGCCGCGACGCTCGAGCGCGGACTCGACGAAACACGCGAAGCCTCGGCGCTCCTCTCGCGCCGCCCGCGCGTCTATTTCGAAGAATGGGATGAACCGATGATCTCCGGCATCCGCTGGGTGTCGGAGCTGGTCGGTCTCGCCGGTGGCGACGATGTGCTGCCGGGTCGTGCGGTGCAGTCGCTTGCCAGGGACCGCATCATCGCCGACGCGCAGGAGGTCATCGACACCGCACCGGACATCATCATCGGTTCCTGGTGTGGCAAGCGGTTTCGTCCCGAGCAGGTGGCGGCGCGACCGGGCTGGGAGAATGTGCCAGCGATTCGCGATGGCCAGCTGTACGAGGTCAAGTCGCCGTTGATTCTTCAGCCGGGGCCGGCGGCGTTGACGGATGGGCTGGCTGAGTTGCGGCGGATCATTCATGGGTGGGCGATGAGGTAGCACAGGCGTAAGTAGTTTTGCGGAAGTTCGCTACGCACAACTGCGCTGTCGCGCCCGTCGGGGCGGATCGATGCTCTTCCACGGGATTCGTATCGTGGGAGAGCGCTCGTGAATGCACGCATGGCTTGGCGGCTTGGCATGGCGATCCTGCTTGCCCTCGGCGCGTCGGTCGCCTCGGCGCAGGCGGCCGCACCCGTCGCACAAAACGCAGCGGCGACAGCACCGGCAAAGGTGTTCCCGAAGGAACAGATCGACCAGTTCATGGCGCCGATCGCGCTCTATCCGGACGCCCTTCTCTCCCAGATCCTGATGGCGTCGACCTATCCCGCCGATGTGGCGGATGCCGCGACCTGGTCGAAAGCCAACCCCAAGGCATCCGGCGACGCCGCGGTGAAACAGGTGGCCAGCCAGCCCTGGGATCCCAGCGTGCAATCGCTGGTGGCCTTCCCTCAGGTGCTGGCCCAGATGGGCACGCACCCGGACTGGGTGCGCAACGTGGGCGACGCGTTTCTCGCCCAACCCGATGATGTGATGGGCGCCGTGCAACGGCTGCGCGCGCAGGCGCAGAAGGCCGGTAACCTAAAGACCACCGAGCAGCAGAAGGTGATCGTCCAGCAGAGCACGCCGCAGACGACAATCATCCAGATCGAACCGGCTGATCCGCAGGTGGTGTACGTCCCCTCGTACAACCCCACCGTGGTGTACGGCACCTGGGCGTACCCCGCGTATCCGCCGCCGTATTACCCGCCACCGCCGGGCTACTACCATCCGGTTGCCACGGGACTGGCCGCTGGCCTGGCGTTCGGCACGGGTATCGCCGTGGCCAATTCGCTGTGGGGCGGCTGCGATTGGGGACACAACGACGTCAACATCAACGTCAACCGTTACAACAATCTCAACGTCAACAACCGCATCAGCGGGAACGGCAACACCAACTGGAACCACAACGCGGCCAACCGTCGCGGCACGCCGTATCGCGGTGCGGCCACCCAGCAACGCTTCAACCAGGGTGTCGGCGGTGCACAGCAGCGTCAGGCCTTCCGCGGTCAGGCCGGCGCAGCCGACGCCAGCCGGCAACGTGCGATGCAAAGCTTCGACCGGACGACGGGCGGTGGCGCGGCAGCTTCCGCACGGCGGCCCGGCGAAAATTTCAACGGCGGACGCGACGCCGGTGGCGCTGCCGGCGCCGGAAATCGCGGAGATCTCGCCAATCGAGGTGACCTCGCCAATCGCGGCGGCGGCGGCGACCGTCAGGGTGGCCTCAACCGCGCCGGGGGCAACAACGCCGGCCGGGACGGTGGCCTGAACCGTCCCGGCGCGAACGGCGGCGGTGTGCAGAGCCGGCCGAATGCGCCGCAGGCGCGCGCCAATGCCTTCTCCGGCGTGCGCTCCCCTGGCAATGCGCCTGCGCAGCGCGAGCTGGGACAACGCAGCATGCAGAGCATGGGTGGCCAGCGCGGCGGTGCCGCCGCCGGCCGCCCCATCAATCGGCCTGTCCCCGCCCGCGCTGGCGGCGGCGGATTCCATCGTCGCTAGGAGCACGACATGTCCCGATTCCTTGCCAAACGGTTCGCGCAGTCACTCCTTGCTACATCCCTGCTTGTCGCGCTGGGTGCCTTGGCTGCTGCGGCTACCTACCCGACCCCCGATGCGGCGACCGATGCCTTCGTCGCCGCGCTCAAGGCACACGATCAGCCTGCCCTCGCCCGTGTCCTCGGTGACGACTGGCGCACGTACATCCCGACCGATGGTATCGATCGCGCCGACGTCGATGCCTTCATCGCCGACTACGACAGCGCACACAAGATCGTGACCGTCGGCGATACCAATCACCTCGCCGTGGGCAGCGCCAACTGGGTACTACCCATCCCCCTGGTGAAGGGAGCGGGCGGCTGGTCGTTCGATACGAAGGCTGGGCACGAGGAGATCATCGCCCGCCAGATAGGTCACAACGAAGCCTCGGTGCCCCAGGCCCTGCTGGCCTATTACGACGCACAGCGCGATTACGCCTCCAGCACCCACGACCAGGATACGGAACCGCATTACGCCAGCAAGCTGATCAGTACCCCGGGCAGGCATGATGGCCTGTACTGGGAGGCGAAGGACAACGCCCCCGAGAGCCCGTTAGGGCCCTACTTCATCACGCCACCCACCGGCGGCGGCTACTACGGCTACCACTACCGCATCCTCACCGCGCAAGGGCCATCCGCGCCCGGCGGCGCGTACAACTACATGCAGGGCAAGGTGCTGGCCAACGGCTTCGCGCTGATCGCCTGGCCGGTACGCTACGGCGAGACGGGCGTGATGACGTTCGAGATCAGCCATGACGGGCAGATCTTCGCCAAGAACCTGGGCAAGGACACCGAGCACGCGGCCGCCGCCATTACCCGTTTCGACCCGGACTCGAGCTGGACCGAAGTGCAGGCCGACACGCCGACCTCAGGAGATACCCAGTGAACGCTCGCCCTCTGATCGCCCTGCTCGCCCTCGCCACCGGCACCCTCGTCGCGACACCGGGCCACGCCCAGGCCACCTTGAAGTGCACGATGCGCTTCGACCTCGCGTCGTGGTCGATCCTCTACAAGCACGCCTCGGGAACGGGAACCATTACCTGCGCGAATGGCAGTCACCTCAAGGTGAAGCTCACCGCCAACGGCGGCGGCCTGTCGGTCGGCAAGTCCACGATCAAGGATGGCAAGGCCAACTTCTCGCACGTCATGTCCATCGACGAGACGCTCGGCACGTATGTCGCCGCCGAAGCGAGCATGGGCATACCCAAGAGTGGTGAAGCTCAGATCATGACCAAGGGCGAGGTGAACATGTCCCTCGCCGGCGCCGGCAAGGGCTTCGGGCTGGGCGTCACCCTTGGCGGCATGACGATCGAGAAAGTGCCCTGAGGTACAACGCGATGCGCAAGGTCAAACTCGACTACTCCTACGAAGTGAGTTGCGTGCGGCACCTGAGCGATTCGGGTGCCTCCTGCTTTTCGGCGGACGTGATCATTCGCGATGCGGACGGCAAACAGGTGACAAGGCTGGTCGGCAAGCGCTTGCACAGCTACGTCGAAGCCGCCGAGGATGAGGCGGTCGAAGAGGCCCGCCAGGAAATGAAGAAGCTGCAGGCGCACAGGCCGCAGAGCGACGGTTCGCGCTAACCGCGAACCGTCGCCGCGAACTGCCGGTTACTTGCCGGCCACGGCGTCGTTGAGCTTCTCGATCGCCTGATCAGCCGTGAACGTATTCGGCTTCTGGACCTTCGGGAAGTCAACGAACGTCTGGTTGAACTTCGTCAGTAGCGCGATGGCGCCATAAACGATGTAGACATGGTTGATGACCCAGTCCCAATAGGTGTTCGAAGTGACGTCAGCGAACTCGTAGGGATCCGTCCTGAGATTGTAGATCTTGGGAATGCGCATGGCCGTAAACGGTTCACCCCAAAGCGCCATCGTACCCCTGCACCTCAGCTCCATGAACGTGACCTTCCAGTTGTCGTAACGAATGCCAAGGATGTCGCCATCGTCCGAGATGTAGACGAACAGCTTGCGCGGTGACTTCGCCTCCTGGCCGGTGAGGTACGGCAGCAAGCTCACGCCATCGATGTGATTCTTGTAGGTACGACCGAGCGTCTTCACGCCTTTCTTCAGATCGCCGACGACGGTCTTGTTCCCCGCGAGCTCGAGAAACGTCGGCAGCCAGTCGTGATGTTGGACAATCTCGTTCGACACCGTGCCGGGCTTGATCTTCCCGGGGTAGCGGACAACCAGTGGAATACGAAAGGCACCTTCCCAGTTCGTGTCTTTTTCGCTGCGGAACGGCGTCATGCCGCCATCGGGCCAGGAGTTCCGGTGGGGACCATTATCCGTGGAGTACAGAACCATCGTGTCGTCCGCGATACCGAGTTCATCCAGGTAGTCCAGGAGTGTGCCGACGTTCTTGTCGTGATCGATCATGGTGTCGTGGTAGGGGGACTGCCAGCGGCCGGCCTGGCCCAGGCTCTCCTCTTTGGTGTGCGTGTACAGGTGCATGTGGGTAAAGTTGACCCAGACGAAGAAAGGCGTCTCGTCATCCGTCGCGTTCTTGATGAATCCCTTCGCCCGCTCGGCAAAGTCATCGTCACAGGTGAGCATCCGCTTCCTGTCGAGCGGGCCTGTATCTTCGATCTTCTGCTTGCCAACTCTCCCCCACCTTGGTTGTTCGGTGGGATCGTCGACGTCGGTGGCGAAGCTATGGATCACGCCGCGCGGCTTCACCGTTTCGATGAAAGCACCGAACTCTTCCGCAGGGAAGTAGTCGTACATCTCCGGCTCTTCCTCGGCATTGAGGTGGTACAGATTGCCGTAGAACTCGTCGAACCCATGATTGGTCGGCAACATGTGGTTGAGGTCACCAAGATGGTTCTTGCCGAACTGACCGGTTGTGTAACCTTCTCTTTTCAACAGGGCGGCGATCGTGACGATCTTCTCGTTCATTCCGACGGGGGCGCCGGGTATGCCGACTTTCGAGAGGCCCGTGCGCATCACGCTTTGGCCGGTAATGAAGGATGACCGTCCCGCCGTGCACGACTGCTCGCCGTACGAGTCGGTGAAAATCATTCCCTCGTTTGCCAGTCGGTCGATATTGGGTGTCTGGTACCCCATGAGTCCCCGGCTGTAGCAGCTGAGATTCGATATGCCGATATCGTCACCCCAGATAACAAGGATGTTCGGACGCTTACCTCCCTTCCCCCCGCCCCCTTTGGACGGATTCGCCTTCTTGTCTTTCTTGTCGCTCTTGCTTGCGCTTGCCATGGTCGCTTCTCCGCAAATGCACCGATGGATCAAGGGGCCGACGGACGTGGGGTCACCGACGGATCGAATACGGTCTTCCAGTCGTTCTTCATGCTGACGACGCGGAAGTGGTAACGGGCGGCGGCGGCAAGGGAGTCGCCGTTCTTCTCGGCATAGGCGAATTCGCGCGTGGCATCGTCGTGATTGACCAGCAGCGCGAACGACGGACCGTCACGGTCCATGGCATAGCGCATCATCGCCACGTCGCCCACGCCGCCCACATTGCCGCCGACGAAGACCGGCCGACGACCGATGGCCAGATGGATAACGGGCGGCTTACCCTCGCGATCGGTGACGTGCTCGATCTTGCCGGTGTACGTCAGCACGGTCTTGCCGTCGCGCTCACCGAAGCGTGTCTGCAGGGAGCTACCGATCACCCGCTCCGGCGGAATGCCGAAGACCTCCTGCGACATCCCGCGGGTGTACGCGACCGGCGAGCCGCTGCATATCCAGGTCTGGAAGCCGTTGGCCTCGAGGTAACGCAACAACTCGACCATCGGCCGGTAGGCCAGTTTCGTATACGGCTGGCCAAAGTGGGGATTGGACGCAGCGCGTTCCTCACGCGCCATATCGACCGACACCTCGTCGGCCGTACGATCGTCCACCGCGGCGGCAACAATCTGCGCAAGCCCGCTTTCGCCGAGCGCCTGTAGTCCCTTGAGATCGCCTGCGAGAAGCGCTGCCACGCCGGGTTGCTGTTTGAGTTCGGGATGTTTGGCCACCGCCGTYTTCACATCGGCCACCAGGGGTAAGACCGCGCCTGGCAGGGGCTTCTCCGTCACCAGCGTGCCGTCCATGTCGAACACGGCCACGCGCGCCTCGGGGGCGATGTAACCCGGATCGCCGGCCTTGGATGCCGCCGTCACGAAGTCGATGACGGCGGTGCGTGTCGGGCCGTCGTTCCACGAGGGCAGCACGTCACCCGTATCCGAATGCGCTCGTCCTGTCGTGACAAGGATGAGCAGCAACCCGAGAACAGCGACGCTATGGCGCGTCTCCCATCGATAGCAAAGCATGGACACACTCCCGCCTCTGAAGCGTCCGATGATCCGCAGATGATTGAGATTGTCGAAGCGTAGTAGCGCGCATAAGACCGTAAGTAAATTTACGAGGGGCGCGCAACCTAGGTAGAAATACCCAGCCGTTTCGCGGTGGTTTGCGCTGTGTCACACGCTCGTCGGCCGCGAAGATCGAGGCATGCGAAGCGCGACGATCCGACGCCTTTTGTGCAGCGCGATGTTCGCGCTGGTGCCCGCGTTCGCCGTCGCCCAGGAGGCTCCGACGGCCAAGCCCTCCTTCTGGCAGCTCATGCACGATCCGAACGACCACGCCGTCGACATGTCGCGCTGGCTGCTCCAGCACAAGGGCGCCCTGATCGTGCCGATCGTCATTACCGAGCCGGCGGTCGGAAGCGGTGGTGGCGCGGCCGCCGTGTTCTTTCGCCCCGCAAAGCAATCGCAGGCCTCGAAGGACCGTGGTGAACGCATCGCACCGGACATCTACGGTTTCGGCGCGGCCAAGACGCAGAACGGAACCTATGGCGGAGCGCTCGCCGGCGAATTTCACTTCCGCGACGATCGCTGGCGATACAAGGCGTCGCTGGGCAAGGCGTCGGTCAACCTCGACTTCTACACGCAGGGACTGGTGCTCGCGCCGCGGAAGATCGGCTACAACCTCGATGGCTATTTCTCGTTCCAGCAGGTCCAGCGCCGCGTGGGCGACACGCCCTTGTACCTGGGCGTGCGCTGGATCTACATCGATCTCGACAGTCGCCTGAACATCGAAAGCAACCGGCAGTTCTTCCAGCCGAAGGACTTTGCCAGCAAGGCGTCCGGCCTTGGCCCGGTGATCGAATACGACATCCGGGACAACACGCTGACCCCGTCGAGCGGCCTGCTGGCGATGATCGACACCACGTTCTACATGCCAGGCATCGGCAGCAGCAACACGTTCCAGTCCTATCGCGCCCACACACTGGGCTATATCCCTATCGGCACCTCACTGGTGCTCGGCCTGCGCGCGGACTACCGCACGGCGCCGGGCAACGTGCCGTTCTACCAGTTGCCATCGATCGACCTGCGTGGCATTTCCTATGGCCGCTACCAGGACACCTCCGTCGGCATGGTCGAGGCAGAGCTGCGCTGGAACATGACCAAACGCTGGGCCACGTTGGCTTTCGCCGGCGCGGGACGCGCCTGGGGCAGGCATAACGCGTTCGACAGCGCACCCACGGAGACGACCAGGGGCGTCGGCTTCCGTTACCTCATTGCCAGCGCACTCGGCCTGTATGCCGGTGTGGACTGGGCCTGGAGCCACGACGACCACGCCTGGTACCTGCAGGTCGGTAGCGCCTGGCGCTAATACGGAGACTGCGATGACTACACCGGGCGACTACCGTTACACCCCTGCGGCCACCGTCGGCAACCCGGACGACCGGGGCGACCCCGCCGTCGAACTCTCGGCGCGGCGGACGGGCATGTCGTTCCAGCGTACGCGCATGAGTACCGACCGCACGCTGATGTCGGTGATGCGTACGTCAATCTCGTTGATCAGCTTCGGCTTCACCATCGGGCAGTTCTTCGAACGCCTCCGGACGTCGAAGATCCTGCCGCAGGAAAGTCATGCGCCCCGTAACTTCGGCGTGGCCCTGGTAGCGCTGGGGATCTTCATGCTCGTGTTGGGGATCGTTTACCACTTGCATTACATGCGTACGTTACGTGCGGAACGCGAGGCTATGACACGCGAGGGTCTGATCCACGGGGAGACGCCCTACCCCGTGTCGATGACCCTGTTGGTGGCGGTCGTGATGCTTCTGCTTGGTGTGCTAGCTACCATCAGCATGACGACGCATATCAACCCCTTCGACTAACGGATGACGCCGTCGGCCTTCATCTTCGGGATGAGGGTCTTCGACAGCTGGTTGGTCGCTTTGGGAATGTCGTTGCTGGCCAGTCCCTGCGTGGTCACGGTCCAGACCAGTTTCTGGCTGCGGACATCCCACAGGCTCGTCTCCAGGGTGACGACCGTGGTCTGGGTGATCTCGGGCGTGTTGTCCCAGGCACCGCCGTACCAGCCGTAGAAACCGCCGTAGCCCGGACCCGGGCCGGTCGGCGTCACATTGATGCGATCTTCGACGCGCTGGACGCGCGTGACCAGGACCGCATCGCTGCCGGTACGGCGGACCACGTCGCCGAGTTTTGCCGAGCCTCCGTGACCGGAGGGGATGGCCGCGTAGCTTGCCTCCGCGCGAACGCCGGCGGCGCTGAGGTCCCGGGCGAAGGTGTCTTCGAACAGCCGACGCATGGTGTCGCTGCGTGCGACGCCGATCACCAGGATGTTCGAGGCCGGCGGGCCAGACCAGCTGGGATCCTTCCATTCGTTGGTGACACTGAACGTGGCGCAGGCGGATAGCAGCAGCGCGACAATGAGGCTTGCACGGTGTTTCATGATCGGAGCTCCTCGATAATGACGGCTTCTACGGTGCGTTCTCGTCCCTCGCCGCCGTGTAGGGACCGCCCGGATCACGGATCAGTCCCATGCGAATGGCTTCGCGCACCAGCGCGACGCCGCTGTGCACATGGAACAGATCCAGTAGCGATTGCCGATGACTCTCCACGGTCCGCACCGAGATACCGAGTTCCATGGCGATGTCGCTGGCTCGCAGGCCATTCGCCATCCGCTCGAGCACCTCGCGCTGGCGACGGGTCAGGCGATGGACGGACGGTGGTGCGTTGACCAGCGCCGCCATCAAACCCGGGCTAACGTAGCGATGACCGTCCAGGACGTCCCTGACGGCATCCAGTAATTCGTTGCGTGGTGACTGCTTCAGCACATAGGCCCAGGCACCCGATTGCATCGCGTCCTGCACGATCAGCGGCTCGTCATGACCCGAAAGGATGATGAAGCGGCTGCCGTCGCGACGCTCGGCGATCCGACGGACGGGTTCGAGGCCAGGCATGTCGGGCAGGTCGATGTCACCGACGATCACCATGCCAGGCTTCACGCATTCGAGCAGCGCGCTGGCCGAATGCACCAGGACGACGGAACGGACGTGCGGCGCAAGCAAGGCCGATACCCCTTCCGCCACCACGCGATGATGATCGGCGACGACGACATCGACCGCCAGGGCTGGGCCTTCGCGTGGCTCGTGCATCGTCGTCAGAGCGCGAGATTGATGTTCAGGACGAGTGGTTCGCCCTTGATCCGGTTCTTCACATCGAACTCCTTGACCCAGCGCAGGGTGAAATCGATGCTGCTTTCCTTGCTGAAGGATTTTTTGTAAGCAAGCGCAGGACCGGCGCCATACGAACGGCCCTTGAAACCATTGAGGCGATCCGCCGTCGCCCCCTTGTCGTCATCGATCTGGCGAATCACACCGACGACGCCGCCGAAACCCCAGCCACTCGGCGTGCGCTTCATGGCGAGCAGGTCGAGATGGAAGACCCCGCCGTTCTGGTAGTCGGTGGCGTGATTCTTCGAGTAGAAGTCGACACCAGCCAGGGCGCTGAATTCGATGCTGCCCTTGTCGTAGAGATGCGTGTAACCGACGGCCGGTGTATAGGTCCAGATATTCAGGCCCTTGTTTGCCAGCCGGTTCTTCTCGTAGTCCGCGGTAGGCGCGTAGACGTATACGCCGAATGACCAATGCTCGACTTCGCTCACGTGGTAGCTGGCGATCACCGGTGCGAAGTACAGATCGAAAAGGCCGGACGCCCGGTCATTCACGCTGCCGGAGCGCTGGCCGACGAACAGCGACGCCGACACGGAAGGACGGATGTAAGGCACGGTGAACATACTCGCGAAGTTCCAGCGACCTTTCCCCGTATCCCATATGTACGCGAACGTTGCCGCGTAAAGATCGACCTTGGCGTGCAAATTCAGCGCCGTGCTGCCACCGATCGGCACCGACCGGCTGGCACCGATACTGCCGTCGTAATTGATGTAACTCACGGAGACGTTCAGCCCTGGCGTCGGCGGAATGATGCCGACATAGGGCGTGACCTGGGCACCCGTGATCGAACGACCAAGTGCCGCTTCCGTAGCGTGCGCCGCAGCCGGCGACAACGCCGTGGCGATCAGGGCAAAGACGAGTCGACGGTTCATGGTCACGATCCGGCATCGTTGACGGTATATGCAGAGTGCGGCCCGCGCGGCCGTGCGATAAGCGAACTTTCACCCTGTGCGCGTAGGTAAAACTACCGGCCTCACAGCCTCGGCCTCAGCAGGGAACCGAAGCTCAGGTACACGGCAGTGTGTCCACCGGCGGCGTGACCGAGTCCCAGGAATACCGGTCCCAATGGCGATTGCACGCCGGCGAAGATGCTCCCGGCATAGATCAGGTTGCCGAAGCTCACGTCGCTCTTGCTCTGCCATGTGTTGCCGGCTTCCAGGCTCATCCCGATGAAGATCGGCGTCGAAAACAAGGCATCGAGGTTACCGGTACGGCGATACAGGACAGCGCGCCCGAGGGCGGACTGATTACCCCTCAGCGATCGTTCGCTATAGCCGGAGAGATTGAGGAAGCCACCCAGGAAGTCCTGGGCCTCGAAGAAGTTCGAGTTATCGACGGCACTCGAGGCACGCACGCCGAGCAGGAGGTGATAGCGTCCGTCGCTCATGCCCAGGTTTGGTACCCAGTCAGCGACGAGACGTGCCACGTCTCCCTTCACGTCGCCCCCAAGCACCGGCCGGTAGCTCTCGTAATCGAGGTTGACGTGCGCACCACGCGTCGGAAACGCCGCGTTGTCCAGACTGTCCCAGTCCAGCTTGACACCGAGCGAAGCGAAGTCGGACGAGCCGCTCGGGAACGTCGTCGGTGTCCCCACGCGAAGGTCCCCGTTGTCCCGCCCGCGGGCGAAGACGGTCGAGACTCGCCAGTAGGACGCCGGCGTCCAGCCGAGTTCGACGCCTGCGTTGCGACGACGGATGCGGTACTCCGCCAGTTGGTGATCGGCACCGTGGTCGAAGACCGGGACATCCTCGTTGCGCAACACCGCGAACGGCATGACGTACGCTGTCGCGCCTTGTCCGAATGGCTGATAGAACTCGGAACGGACACCGCCGATACGGCCACTCCATAGCGTGTTGCGCCACTCGCCGCCGCTGTCATTGAGGTTGGCCGCGGTGATCTCCGCCGAGATCAGGTATTCGCTGCGGCCATTGAAATCGTCGTCGAGCTGGAAGCCCATCTTGCCGTAGATCGGCCCCCACGACTTGTCTACCGGTGTCAGGCGGATGCCACGATCTTCCCCGCGCTCGACGAGGTGGTAGTCCACTTGCTGAAAGCCACCCTGCCCGTAAATGCCGCCGATGCGCTGTTCGACATCCTTCGGATCGAAGACCTTGCCGATCTCGGGTTTCAGGCGATTGGCGGCGAACTGACCGCTGGCCGTGCTTTTGGTGTCGACATCGATGAAGGCCACCAGCTTCGGATCGAAGTTTCGCTGGCGATGATTCGCCTCGAACGCCTGCCAGGACGAGGGTGACGCGGTGAGCTGGCGAAGCCGCGGAAGCGCGGCCTCCGCCGCGGCGCGGCCGATCGCGATCGCCTCTTGCGCCCGATTGAACTCGCCGGCTCCCAGCTTGCCCAGGGCCGGCCGGATGAGGATGTCCCTGTCGTTCAACGCGGCCAGCTGTCGGGCCGTCTTCTCCGCCATCAACGCACTGACCATCTGGTTGAGCAGGGCGACGGGGTTGGTCAACGTCGACTGCTCAGCCAGGGGCGATCCCACATCCACGACGATCAACCGATCAGCGCCCATGTCGCGCACCACGTCGATCGGGACGTTGTCCATCAGCCCGCCGTCGACCAGCAGCTTGCCGTCGACATTGGTCGGCGCGAACGCCCCCGGCACGGACATGCTCGAACGAATAGCCAGCGGCAGGTCGCCGTGGGAGAACACGACTGGTTCACCCGCCACGATGTCGGTCGCCACGGCGCGGAAGGGCACCGGCAGGTTGTCGAAGTCGGTTACGTTCCAGGTCGACAGCAACAGACGACGCAGCAGCAGAAGCAGCTTCTGGCCCTGGACGACACCGGCTGGCGTGACGATATGGCCGTTCTTGTAGCCCACCTCGAAGTTCAGCAGATACCGATAATCGGCATCTTTCCGCCGCATGGGCTCCTCGACGCGGTCCGGATCGTCGGAAAACAGGTCCTTCCAGTCGAGCTGGCCGATCACGTTGGCCATCTCGTCGGAGCTGTAACCTGCCGCGTAGAGGCCGCCGACGATCGAGCCCATGCTGGTGCCTGCGATGCGACAGATGGGGATGTGCTCGCGCTCGAGCACCTGGATCACGCCGATGTGGGCGGCACCCCGTGCACCGCCGCCGCCGAGGACCAGGCCGATGCAGGGTGAAGGATCGCGCGGGGCGGCATGCACGCTGGCCGTGCCGAGCAGGAGGCAGGCTGCCAGCGTCGAAAGCCACGGGGTAGACAGGTGCATGCGGGTTGCCCTTGTCGCGATCGGTTCCGCAGTGTCGGACAGACCAACCGTCCGGGGCAGCGAAGAACCGGGCCCGGGAACTGCGCAGAACTACTTAGACAGAAGTGGGACGGCCGACCGGGGGGCAACGACAACTTTGGCCCGACGCACGCGTATAGTCCTCCGGGGGTGTGGCAGGGGCGGCCCTTTGAAGTCATGACAGCTGTTCGGGGCCACCGTGACCAGGTGGCGGGAGAGGCGATGACGCAGGCCTTGGCATCGACGCAGAGCGCGACCCATTGGTGCGGGGGCGTTTTCGTGGGCGCCATCGTGGCGCAGCTGCTCTCGGCCGCCTTGTGGAGCCATCAGGGCGGTACGCATATCGTCTGGTTCCCGGGTGCCGTCCTGCTCGGCGCCCTGCTCGCCACGCCGCGACGGATGTGGCCGGCGTTGATGGGTGCCGCGCTGATGGGCCTGATCGTCACCGGGGTGAGTTTCGGGCTGCCGCTGGCGGATACCGCCCTGGTCGTGTCGCCAGCCGTGTTGCTCACGCCGGTGGCCGCGTGGCTGCTCCAGCGTGTGCCCTCGCGTGTCCCGCCGCTGGAGGATTTCACGCGGCTCTACATCTTCGCGGCGGTCGCCGTCATCACCCTGCCCGCGGTATGCGCGACGCTCATCGAGCACGCGAGCCGCTACACGTCGTTTCGCGGCTCGATTCTCAGCGACTGGCCGAACATCGCGCTCGCCCATGCCCTTGGCTACGTGCTGTACGTGCCGGTCTGGGTGAGCGTGCGGAGTCCGGACGCGGCCGTGCGCCACGAACCGCGACTGCCCACCGAGTTCTACCTGCTCATGGTCGTCTCGATCGCCCTGCTCGGCGTCATCTGGTACGGGTACGGGAATCATGCGGAGCTCGTGCCCGTACTCTGCCTCGCCCCGGCGCCGATCATCATCGCGGCGATCATCCGGGCACAGATGACCGGCAGCTCCATCGCCGTCTTCGTCATCGTGATCATGGCCGGCCACCTGAGCATCGGTGGCCACGGCCCCTTCATGGCCGCCACGCCGCAACAGACGACGCTCGCCCTGCAGCTCTGGACCCTGACCGCGGCCCTGTCCGCACTGACACTCGGCGTGGTCGTCGAGCAGCGCTTCGCCAGCCGTCGCGCCCTCAGCCATGCCCATGGCGAGCTACGCGAGATGACCGGCCGGCTCATCGCCACCCAGGAACAGGAACGCGCGCGCCTCGCGCGCGACCTCCACGACGACATCAACCAGCGCCTGGCCGCGGCATCGATTGGCCTCAGCTCGCTCCGCCGACGTGTTGCACCGGCGATACAGGCCGAGGTTAACCACATCCAGCACCAGGTGATCGCCTTGTCCGAGGATGTACGCCAGCTCTCACACGAGCTTCACCCCAGCTGCCTGCACCATGCGGGCTTGCGCGATTCGCTCGAGGCGCTATGCCATACCTCGCGCCGCCCGCGGGCGCCACATGTGGTCTTCATCGCGGACCGTGCCATCGATGTGCTCTCGGCGGATATCGCGTTGTGTTTCTACCGGGTCACCCAGGAAGCATTGACGAACGCGTTGCGTCACGCCGATGCAAGCCAGGTCACCATCAAGGCATCCGTGACCAGCGGACTTGCTTCGCTGTGGATTTTCGACGACGGTAAAGGCATCGATCCCGAGGTCTTGCCATCGACGGGGCCGGGCATCGGCCTGATCAGCATGAACGAACGAGCGAAGTTGCTGGGGGGCAGCTTCGAGTTGCGTACTGCACCGGGGAAGGGAGTGGATCTATGTCTGCGCATTCCGTTGGAAACGAGTTGAGCTGCGAGGCGTTGCCACGCATCGTCTTTGCCGATGACCACCGCATGGTCGCCGAAGGGATCGAGCGCCTGCTCGACGACGACTTCGAGCTGGTCGCGCTGGCCCAGGATGGTCGCAGCCTGCTCGACGTCATCGAGCGCGAGACCCCGGACCTGATCCTCTCCGACATCAACATGCCCGGTGGCAATGGCCTCGAAGTGCTCAAGACCCTGCGTGCCCGCGGGGACAGCACGCCCTTCGTCTTCCTTACCATGCATGCCGAGCCCGCCCTGGCCGCCTCGGCCATGCGGTCGGGCGCCAACGGTTACGTCCTGAAGGTGTCCGCCGGCGACGAACTGCTCAGCGCCCTGCGCCAGGTGCTTGCCGGCGGCACGTATGTCACCCCTTCGCTAGGTGCGCGCTACCTGCGCGGTCGCATGGCCGATCTGCACGAACTCACGCCGAAACAGCGCGAAGTGCTGCGCCTGGTCGGCTCCGGCCTGCGCTCCAAACAGATCGCCGCGCAGCTGGGACTTTCGGTGCGCACGGTCGAAGCCCACAAGTACACCATCATGCAGATCCTGGACGTACACAGCACACTCGAGCTGGTGCGCCGATCGGAGGACCTCGGCCTGCTGTTCTGACCGGGGAAACACGGAAGTAGATATACGCAGCAGTAGTCGCGTGCCTTTACGCTGGTCCGCACCCGCTGCCAGGTGGAGAGTGACTCTCATGGACGAATTACGCTACACACGTTTCAGGGCCAGCGTTGTTCTCGCGGACGATCATCCGCAGACCGCACTGGAAATCGAGCGTCTTCTGCGCGAAGACTTCGAAGTGATCGGCGTGGTCGGCAACGGTGCCGCACTGGTCTCGCTGGTCGAGATTCTCCGGCCCGATGCTGTCGTGACCGACATCGCCATGCCGGGCATGGATGGGCTGGAGGCCGCGCGTCGCATCGCCATCAACCGACCCGGCCTGCCCGTGATTTTTGTCAGCTGCCACGACGATGCCGGTGTCGCGCGACGAGCGCTTTCTGTCGGCAGCGCGTTCGTGGTGAAGGCGTCGGCGGGCGAGGACCTGCTCGATGCCGTGCACGCGGCGCTGCGCGGCGATGCCTACGTCTCGTGCTCGGTCCGCGCCGGCTACCCCGACACTCCGTAGTTCTACTTGGGGCAAGACCGTAGTTCCTCGGTCGCAACGCACCCGTCGACGCGCGAGCATGGAAGCCGACATCCTTTTCCCGTTCGCCATGCCCGGCGGAACACGGAACATGGCCACCACCACCCCCGGTGGTCTGCCGTCGGAGTGGCGAACGGGTTCTCTATCGAGGCAACCTCCAGGGAGTGATCATGGCCCTCGCCGATCCTGCGCGCCAATTCGCCACCACGCCGGAGAGCGAGGGCATGGTCCGGCTGGAAGGCGGCCTGTTTCGCATGGGATCGGAACGGTTCTATCCCGAAGAACAACCCGTGCACCGCGTGCGCGTGGATCCCTTCCTGGTCGATCGCACCCCGGTGACGAACGCGCAGTTCGCTCGTTTCGTCGAGGCCACTGGTTACGTGACGTTCGCCGAGATCCCGCCTCGTGCCGAGGACTATCCCGGCGCCCTCGCCGACATGCTGTATCCGGGCTCGCTGGTCTTCGTCCAGCCGGCTGGCCCGGTTCCGATGCAGCTCGATCACTGGTGGCGGTTCGTGCTCGGCGCCGACTGGCGCCACCCGACCGGCCCCGACAGCGATCTCGACGGCCTGGACGGACACCCCGTCGTGCACGTCACCGCCAGCGATGCCGAGGCGTATGCGACCTGGGCAGGCAAGCGACTGCCGACCGAAGCCGAGTGGGAGTTTGCCGCACGCGGGGGCCTCGATCATGCGGAGTACGCCTGGGGCGACTTCCGCGAGCCCGCAGGCCACTTCATGGCCAACTACTGGCAAGGACGTTTTCCCTACGAGAACACCGCCGAGGACGGCTTCGAGCGGACCTCGCCGGTCGGCTCGTTTCCCGCGAACGGGTACGGCCTGGTCGACATGATCGGCAACACGTGGGAATGGACGACCGACTGGTACCGCGCAACCCACGCGGCCGAAGTACAGAAAGCCTGCTGCGTACCGGCCAACCCCCGCGGTGGAAGCCGGGAGCACAGTCACGATCCCCGCAGCGCGGGGCCGGCCATCCCGCGACGCGTGCTCAAGGGTGGTTCGCACCTGTGTGCGCTGAACTACTGCCAGCGCTATCGGCCGGCGGCGCGCTATCCCCATCCCATCGATACATCCACCAGCCACATCGGTTTTCGCTGTGTCGCCGATGTCGCCCCGGAGGCTTCAGCGTGAATGCTGCGCCCTTGCTCAGTCTTGCTCAGGTGTTCACCCTGCTCTTCGTCGTCATGGGGCCGCCGCTGAAGACACCGCTGGTCTACTACGCGCGCATGCAATCCTTCGATGCCGCGACGCGCCGGAGCCTGGCCTTCAAGACGGCCATCCTCGCCACGGCGGCGGCCCTGATCGGTGGCTTTCTCGGCCTTTCGCTGCAGCACAGCTGGCAGATATCCGTACCCGCGATGCTTCTCGCCGGCGGCCTGATCTTCCTTCTCGTCTCGCTACGCACCGTGCTGGAGCAATACACGCCCAGCGCCGTCCCGCATCCGGTCCCCGAGGGCACCTCACCGGCACGCCCGCCTGCGCCCAGTGCCTTCGAACTCGCCGTGCCGATGATCGTGACGCCGTATGGCCTTGCCGGCCTGATCATCCTGCTCGCTTCCAGCCACAGCACGGAACGCACGCTGGGCGTGGTCGGCATGCTGGTCCTGGTGATGATCCTGCACCTGCTGGCGATGCTGTTTTCCGGGCCGATCGTACGGAGCATCGGGCCGCTGCCCTTCAAGCTGTTCGGTACGGTGATCGGCTCGCTCACCGTGGGTCTGTCGGTGCAGATGATGATCCTCGGTTACCAGATGCTGGCGGCACCTTCGATCGTCAGTGGCCCGATATCGTCACCGTGATCTTGCGTTGGTGTGCTTCGTGGCGATGCTCATAGAGGAACACGCCCTGCCACGTACCCAGCAAGGGTCGGCCGCTGTGCACGGGGACCGACAGGGAGACCCCGGTAAGCACGGCACGCACGTGCGCCGGCATGTCGTCCGGGCCTTCGTCCTGATGGCGAAAGAGAGGATCGCCATCGGGCACCAGGCGCGCGAAGAACCGTTCGAGGTCGGCGACGACCGTCGGATCGGCATTTTCACCGATGAGCAGCGACGCGCTGGTGTGCTGGACGAACACGTGCGCGATGCCCGTCGTGACGCCACTGGCCGCCACCGCATCGGCGAGGCGATCGGTGATCTCGACAAGCGACCGCCCGCGCGTGTGCACGGTGAAAGTAGTCTGCGCGATGTGCTGTACGGGCTGGGCGCGGCTCATCGCGGACTCCGGATCAGGGATAAAGCAGGCGGCTCGTCCAGCTTGTACCGTGTTCGGCGTGCACGATACGTTCGTGCAGGCGGAACTCGGCGCCGTACCAGAACTCGACGCGATCCGGCTTGAGGATATAGCCACCCCAGTGCGGGGGACGCGGCACGTCACGACCCTCGAACTCCTTCTCGAAATGCGCCACGCGGTCTTCGAAGGTCTGCCTGTCCGGCAGTTCCTGGCTCTGTTTCGACGCCCATGCGCCGATCTGGCTACCGCGCTGGCGACGAACAAAATACGCGTCCGACTCGGCCGCGCTGGCCTTGCTCACACGCCCTTCGAAGCGCACCTGGATGCCGTCGCGGATCTGCTTCCAGTGGAAGCACACGGCGACCTGGTCGTGCGCGGCCATCTCGCCGGCTTTCGCGCTTTCGTAGTTGGTGAAGAAACCCAGGCCGTTTTCATCGATGTGCTTGAGCAGCACGATGCGTGAATGCACCCGGCCGTTGCCGTCCACGGTGGCGAGGTTCATGGCGGTCGGTTCGCGATCGCCACTGGCCTTCGCTTCGTCGAGCAGGCCGCGGAATGTGTCGAGGATCTCGGGAGTCAGCATGGGTAGGCTATGCTTGCCGGTATGGAATCAGACGATGCTATCACGCTCGCCGAGCAGGTCCTGGGGCGTTTCGCCGCGGCGATCGGGCATGCCTCGACACCGTTCATCCTGGGCGTTTCCGGCTTGCAGGGCAGCGGCAAGAGTACGCTGGCCGCGGCACTGATCGAGACCGCCAGGGAACGAGGCTGGTCCGCTGTCGCCCTGTCACTGGACGATGTGTACCTGACCCGCGCCGAGCGTGACACGCTGGCCCGCGACGTCCACCCGCTGCTGCGCACACGCGGCGTTCCCGGAACGCACGATTTGGCCTTGCTCGCTTCCACCCTGGACGCGCTCGACAAGGCGGCGCCTGAGCGGCCCGTGTCCATCCCACGCTTCGACAAGGGTCAGGACGACCGCTACCCAGCGGCGCTCTGGCCCGAAGTCCCGCAACCGCCGATGCTGGTGATCCTCGAAGGCTGGTGCCTGGGCCTCGAACCGCAGTCGGACGCTGACGTGATCGAGCCGATCAACGCGCTGGAGCGCGAGGACGATCCCGAAGGTGTCTGGCGCCAATGGGTCAATACGAAGCTGGCCGATTACCTTTCCGTCTGGCGCCGTCTCGATGCGCTCGCACTGCTCCAGGCACCCTCATGGGAGGTTGTCTCCCGCTGGCGAGACGAAGCCGAGTGGCCGCTTCGCGCCCGGGGCGAACCCCGCGCGATGGATGAAGATGAGATGGCGCGTTTTCTTCAGCATTACGAGCGCCTCAGCCGGCATGCGCTGGCGACCCTGGCGACGAAGGCCGACCTCGTCCTGACGCTCGACCCGAATCGAGACGTCGCGCCGTTGTAGGAGCCGATTCCTGTGGGAGCCGATTCCTGTGGGAGCCGATTCATCGGCGATGCTCTTCCTCCAGCGGAACCTGAGGCTAGCAACCCAGGAGGAGCGCTGCATAGCCCATGCGCGCATCGGGCCAGCGACACTGGAATCCCGTCGCGCGCAGGTGCGCATTCGACATGCGCTTGTTGCCGATACCTTGGGCTGGCGGACCGTCGGGCGGGGGCGTGGCACCGAGCAGTCCAGCAAGGTAATCGTAGAGTTCGTCGACGGGTAACGGCGTATCGTCGACGCCGACATAGAGCGACTCAAGCACATCCAGCGAAAGCAGGTGCGCGATCGCCGCGGCCGCATCGTCGACATGAATGCGATTGGCGAAAACGCGGCGGCCGCGCGGCACGGAGACCTTGCCCTCGCGCAGCCGGTCCAGCAGCTGCGTTCGGCCAGGCCCGTAAAGTCCCGCTAGACGCAGCGACATACCACCGATGTCACGCGACGCCAGCCACTGCTCCGCCTCGACCAGCATGCGCCCGTTGAATCCCGGCGGATCCGTCGGCGTCGTTTCGTCGACCCACTCGCCGGCATGCTCGCCATAGACGGCTGTCGAGGAAACGAACACCGTGCGACCCGGTGGCGCCGGAAGTGCCTCGATGAGATGACGCAGTCCGTCGACGAAAATGGCACGGTAGGCCGCTTCGTCACGAGCATCCGGCGTGGGCGCGAAAACCACCGCATCGACCTTCGGCAGGCCGCGCAAAGTGTCGGGACGGGTCAGGTCGCCGCGCAGCCAGCGTATCGCCGGGTCCGGCGCGACCTCACTGCGACGCAGGGCGAATACCTGTTTGCCCTGCGCTACGAGACGTCGGGCCGCACGGATGCCGACATCGCCGGCGCCGGCGATCAGCACGGTCTCGTTCTTCTGCGGATGGCTTATTGCTAGCATGGGTGCGATGAATCCTTCGCCCAACCTGTTCCTGGTCGGCCCCACGGGAGCCGGCAAGACCACAATCGGACAGCGCCTCGCGGCGCACTATGGCCTGCCGTTCGTCGACCTCGATGTGGAGATCGAGGCACGCTGCGGCATGACGATCGCCGCGATCTTCGAAAGCGAAGGCGAGGCGGGTTTCCGGGCGCGCGAAAGCGCGCACCTGGATGAGTTTAGTCTGCGCAAGGGCATCGTGCTCGCCACCGGGGCGGGCGCCGTCGTCGCGCCGGACAACCGCGAGATCCTCATGGGCCGTGGCACCGTCCTCATGCTCGGGGTCGACGTGGATGAACAGCTCGACCGGCTCCAGCACGACCGCGTGCGCCCGATGATCGCCGGCGACGACCGGCGGGGCCGGCTGGAGCACCTCGCCCACGACCGCAATCATCTTTACGAGGAAATCGCCGACCTTATTTTTCGTGGCCGACACGAAGCGGTCGACGATGCCGCACCCCGGGCGATTGCCCTCATCGACCGCCACTGGAAACGTCACTGATGGAAACCGTCCACGTCGCACTTGCCGGCCGCGATTACAGCGTCTGGATCGGCCCCGGCCTGATTGCCGACAGCGCGCGCTGGCGTGCAAGGATTCGCGGCAGGCACGCGCTGGTCGTCAGCAATACCACGGTCGCGCCGCTCTATCTTTCCGCCCTGGCGAAAGGGCTCGACGGCCTGACCTGGTCGTCCTATCTCATCGACGATGGCGAAACCCACAAGACCTTCGCCAACGTCGGGCGTGTCCTCGAAGCCCTCGGGGAACTCGGCGCCACGCGCGATGCCTGCGTGATCGCCCTCGGTGGCGGTGTGGTCGGCGACCTGGCCGGCTTCGCCGCCGCGTGCTGGATGCGTGGGATCGACTTCATCCAGGTGCCGACCACCCTGCTGGCGATGGTCGACTCGTCCGTCGGCGGCAAGACCGGCGTGAACCTGCCCGCCGGGAAGAATCTCGCCGGGGCCTTCCACCAGCCCCGCGCCGTCGTCGCGGATGTGGACGTCCTCGCCACCTTGCCCCAACGCGAATATCGCGCCGGCCTGGCGGAAATCGTCAAGGGCGCCGCCATTGGCGATCCCGCCTTCTTCGTCTGGCTGGAATCCCATGCCGACGACCTGGCGAAGCGGGATGCCGCCATCCTGATCGAGGCGATTGCACGTAAATGCCGCTACAAGGCAGGGGTGGTCGCGCGCGACGAAACCGAACAGGGCGAGCGCGCCTTGCTCAACCTCGGCCACACCTTCGGTCATGCGCTGGAGACGGCAGGCAACTATAGCGAGATCCTGCATGGCGAAGGTGTCGCCATCGGCATGGTCCTGGCGGCGCGCCTGTCGGAGAAGCTCGGCATGGCTGCCGCTGACGATACGCAACGCCTCACCCGGCTGCTCGAACGTCTCGGCCTGCCGACCACGCCCTCGCGCGAACATGCCGCCAGCCGCCTGCTCGACCTCATGCGCCTGGACAAGAAGAACACGGCGGGCACGCTGCGCCTGATCCTCTGGCGCGGTATCGGGCAGGCGGAAATCGTCTCCGGCGTTCGCGATGCGGACGTGCTGGCCGTGCTCGAATGACGCACACCGTGCGTACCCCGGGGCGACCACCTACAATGATCGGCCCTGCGCCAGCCCGGATCGTTTGATGCGGATCTACATGCAAACCATGCCCGAAGCGGTGACGGAAGCGCCCCGTTTCGTCCAAATCACGCTGGAGCAGGATCTCCTCGGTGGCTGGACCCTGTACCGCGAAAGCGGCGTGCAGGGCGGCAAGACAACGCTCAAGCGTGAGGTCTACCTCGAACGCGACGCCGCGCAGGCTGCTTTCGAGAAAGCGCGCGACGCGCAGATCAAAAAAGGATTCAAAGTGATGTTCAGCCAGGGTCAGGAGTCGGCGCATGGCCGCTGACGTCCTCCGCAACGACCGTTTTCTCCGCGCACTGCGCCGCGAGCCGACCGACACCACGCCGATCTGGGTGATGCGTCAGGCGGGCCGCTACCTGCCGGAATACCGCGCCACGCGCGGCCGTGCCGGCAGCTTCATGGGGCTGGCAACGACCCCCGAGTTCGCCTGTGAAGTGACCTTGCAGCCGCTGGCCCGGTTCGACCTGGACGCGGCCATCCTGTTTTCGGACATCCTGACGATTCCGGACGCGATGGGCCTCGGCCTGTCGTTCGCGCAGGGCGAAGGCCCGCGCTTCGAACGCCCGCTGCGCGATGCCGCGTCGATCGAAAAACTCGTCGTGCCCGACATGGATGGCGAACTGCGCTACGTAATGGACGCCGTCCGCCTGATCCGCAAGGAACTCGACGGCCGCGTCCCGCTGATCGGCTTCTCCGGCAGCCCGTGGACGCTGGCCTGCTACATGGTCGAAGGCGAAGGCTCGCGCGATTTCGCGCGGGTCAAGGCGCTGGCCTGGAACGAACCGACGCTCGCTCACCACCTGCTCGACACCGTGGCGCGTTCGGTCGCCGCCTACCTGATCGCCCAGGCACACGCTGGCGCGCAGGCGCTGATGATCTTCGACACATGGGGCGGCCTGCTCGGCCCGGCGCCCTTCAAGGCCTTCTCGCTGCGCTACATGGCGCAGGTGGTCGACGCGCTGAAGGCCGACCCGGTCAGCCGCGAGCTGCCGGTCATCCTTTTTTCCAAGGGCGCCAGCGGCCAGCTCGAAGCACTCGCGGACACCGGATGCACCGGCCTGGGCGTGGACTGGACCATCGACATCGGCGAAGCCCGCCGTCGCGTCGGCGACCGCGTGGCCCTGCAAGGCAACCTCGATCCCGCCGTGCTACGCGCCTCGCCCGAGATCGTGGCGCGCGAAGCCCGCGCGGTCCTGGACGCCTTCGGCAACCATCCGGGTCACGTGTTCAACCTCGGCCACGGCATCACCCCGGAGGTCGACCCGGACAACGTGAAGGTGCTGGTCGATACCGTGCACGAGCACGGTAGGGCCATCCGGGCGGGCTAAGGCCCGAACCCTTCCGGCACCGGGCCGCGCTGCCGCGCGGATCGCCGATAAATCGGCTCCTACCAAGCAGGGCATGCCTGCTCTGGTAGGAGCCGATTTATCGGCGAACCCAGCCCAAGGCAGATGCCCCACTAGAGCCAGACCCTTAGAACCGGTTCGGCCCCGCAATATGGCACTTCCCCACCTCAGCCCGAGCCGCTATGGCCTGGCCCTGGTCATTGGCCTGCATGCGCATCTCGTAAATCGTCTGCCAGTTGCGCGCGCAAAGGCTGCCCGACTTCGGGCCCATCTCGAAAGACTGCTTGGCCAGCTGCTCGGCCAGCGGGARGTTCTGCATGCGAACCGCCACTTCGGCGCGGTCCTGGATCAGCTCCGGCGCCTGCGGCGCCAGCTTCAGGGCCTGCACGAGCTTGGCGTCCGCCTCCGGATAGCGACCGGCCTGTTCATCCGCCTGGGCGGACTTTTCCAGACCCTGCACGCCGGGATCGCGCAACGGGGYGACTTCGATCGCCGATTTCTCGCGTTCACCCGCGGCGCGGATCTGGGCGACGATGTCATAGGCGGGCTTGCTGGGACGGGTAGCCTGCGGCGGGGCGGGCTGGCTGCACGCGGCGACGAGCGTGACGGCGGCAATGGCACAAAAGCGAAGGCGATGCATGGGTCAATCCGTAGGATTACTGGGAACGGGCGGCGCCGGCTGGGCGTCACCGCCGCCGAACATACCCTTGAATTGCTGCCAGAAACAGCCCTCCTCGGCATCAGGCACGTAACCGGACACGAAGGGGAACTGCCGAGCGCCCTGGCACGACGGGTCCGTACGCTTGCCGGTCTGCGGGTTCACCCAGGCCATTTCGAGGCCGTCGCCCGGCGCCGCGGACAGTGGTCGCGTGGGCAGCTTGCGGAACAGCTCCTGCCACACCCGCATGCTGCCGGTGGCGCCGTAGAGTCCGGTGGGCTTGTTGTCGTCGCGCCCCATCCAGACCACGGCGAGGTGTTCACCGGTGAACCCGGCGAACCAGCTATCACGCTGGCTGTCGCTGGTGCCCGTCTTGCCAGCGGCATGGAGCGAGCCCAGGGACGAATTACCGATGGCCGCCGCGGTGCCACTGTTGACCACCTGTTGCATGGCCCAGGTGGTCAGGCGCGTGGCGGTCTGGTACTCGCCCTCCCCGCCCTYCACCTCGTAGCGCTTGATCGCCTGGCCCTTGTTGTCCATCACGCCACTCACCGCGATCAGCGGCAGCGCATGGCCGTCGGCAGCGATGTACTCGTAAAGCTGGGCCACCTGGAACGGCGACAGGTCGATCGCACCGAGCAGGAGCGACGGGCTGGGATTGACGTCCTGCAGGCCGAAGGACTCGAGGAACGCCTTGATCCGCGGGACGCCGACCTGGATGCCCAGATGCACGGTGGCCAGGTTCCACGAATGCACCAGCGCGTCGAGCATCGGCACCTGGCCGTGGATCTCGCGGTCGTCGTTCTGCGGCGTCCACGGCTTGCCGTCGGGCTGGGTCATGTTGATCGGCGTGTCATCGACGATCGTGGCCAGCGACCACTTCGACGGCTGCGACCACGCGACCAGATACACCAACGGCTTGACCAGGGAACCGATCGACCGGCGGGCATCCAGCGCGCGGTTGAAGCCCTGGTCACCCGGGTCGCGCGAGCCGACCACGGCGAGCACGCTGCCGGTGGCGACATCGGTGACGACGGCGGCCGCCTGCGCAGCGGCGCCGCGCTTGCCCAGGGACTTGGCCGTGGTCAGGATGGCCTGCTCGGTGTAGAGCTGGGCGGCCGGATCGAGCGTGGTGAAGATGCTCAGGCTGCCATCACGCAGCGCGGCCTCGTCGAAGTCGGCGGTGATCTGCGAGCGAACCAGCTGCATGAAGGCGGGAAACCGGTTGTGCGGAAGCTGTGCGTTGTCCGCGATGCCGAGCGGCGTGGCTTGCGCGGCCTTCGTCTGCGCATCGTCGAGCAGACCGGTGTCGTGGAACTGCTGCAGTACGAGGTTACGCCGTGACAGGGCGCGGTCCGGGTAACGCCGCGGATCGTAGTAGCTCGGTCCCTTCACCAGCCCGACCAGCAGGGCGATTTCCTGCGGCTTCAGGTCTTCCAGGCGACGACCGAAGAAGAACTCGCCGCCGGCGGCAAAACCATGCACGGCCTGGCTGCCCTGCTGGCCGAGGAACACCTCGTTGACGTAAGCCTCGAGGATGCGGCCCTTCGAGTAATGCGCTTCCATCAACACCGACAGGATCGCCTCGTTCACCTTGCGCATCATGTTCTGGCTGCGGTCGAGGAACAGGTTACGCACCAGCTGCTGGGTGAGCGTCGAGCCGCCCTGCACGGCATGGCCGGCGCGGAGGTTCGCCAGCGAAGCGCGCGCAATTGCGGAGAAGTCGATGCCGATGTGATGATTGAAATCGCGATCCTCGACGGCCTGCAATCCCTGCACCAGCAGCGGCGGCACGTTTTCGAGGCGGACGATACGGCGCTCTTCCTGTTGCGCGCCGTAAAGCGTCGCGATGCGAGCGGGATCCAGGTGAATGGCCTTGATCGGCTTGTCGTTCGCGTCGTCGACGATCGAGCCGACCTGGCCGTTGCTCAGGCTGACACGAAGGCGATGCGGCAGCTCGCCGCCATCCGGGCCCGAATAGCCGCGCGACGCGATGAGGAAGCGCGAACCGTTCTTCGCATAGCTGCCCTGCACCTTGCCGCCGCCTTCGGTGGTGTAACCGGCGAAGGTGAGCTCAAGCTCCAGCGTGGCTGGCGTCATGGCCCGGCCCGGTTCAAGCGGGAGGGGGCGCGCGTAGACGCGCGTCGGCACCGCGAATACCAGATCGTTGAAGCGATCCTGCAGGCGAGCGTTGAGGATCAGCGTGTAGGGCAAGAGGAAGCCGAACACGAGGCCCATCACCAGCCAGAAGGGAATGCGCAGCCAGGGCCAACTGGCACGCAGGATGGAACCAAGACGATTCAGGAAAGCCAACGCGGGGAAGTCCTGCGGAGAGAGACGAAGTCGGATGATAGGGGCACTGCCCCGGCGCCCATCTGAACGAATGCTGGCAAAGCGGTGACCCGCGGCGTCAGGAGTTCGCCTGCCAGGTCTCGGGCCGCGGTGCAAAGGCACGGGGATGGATGTCCAGAACCGCTTCCAGGACGCGATTGTCGGCGATCAGGTCGCTATCGAGTCGATGGAGGGGGCCGCGAAGGGCTGGCGAAACGGCGGAAGCCACGTTCAGGATAAACCGGGGAATCGGCAACGGAAGGGTCACCGAGCCGGCGGAACGGCGCGTCCGGCGGAACATTTCGGCGGCGCTGAGGCGTTCGCCACCCCCGATCGAGAACGTCTGGTTGCGACCTGCCGGCCGTGTCAGGGCCGCGACGATGGCCGCGGCGATGTCGTCGGCGTGAACCGGCTGACGCTGCCCTCGGCCCGCCGGCAGCGGGAAGACGTGGCGGCGCCGGGCGTTCTGGACCACCGGCGTAAGGCTCTTGTCCAGGCCAGCCCCATAGACGAGTGTCGGCCGGAATAGGGTCCACGGCATGCCGCGCGACGCGCAGGTGGTGCTGAGCTCGGTCTCGGCGTCGCGCAGGATGCGTGACAGCTCACGCTCGGCGGGGTCCGTCGAGTCGCGCTTGGTTTCCGCGCTCATCGATGACGTCGCCACGATGTGAGGTGTGCCCGGCACGCGCGTGAGCGACAGCCATTGCGACAGCCCGTTCAGCGGGCCGAGGCAGACGATTGCCTTCAGCGGCGGCAGCGAGGGCATGCCACCCGGGAGCTGGCCGACGATCCAGTCGGGATGATTGTCGCGAGGCTGCCGGCTCAGGGCGAGCACGTCCTCGCCGGCGGCGGCCAGGCGAGGCAGGAGAAAATGACCGATCTGGCTGGTGGCGCCGATGACGAGGATCTGCATGCGTTCGCTCATCGTCCTGTCGCGATGCGCTCGTAGGCGCCCTGCAGGCGCGGATCGTCCGGCGTGTAATGGCGTGCCCGGTCCAGGGCCTGAAACGCCCCCTGACGATCGCCTTGCGAGGAGCGCTGCAAGGCACTGTCGATCCACGCGCTGCCCAGGCGGTGGCGCATCTCACCCTGCGACGCGTCGCCCGGTGCGAGGTCGGAAAGTGTGGCGTAAAGGTCCTCGGCGCGCTTGACGTTGCCATTGGCGACGGCCTGTTGCATCAGCTTTTCGACCTGACCGGGTAAGCCCTGCAAGCCGGCACGGGCGGCCGGGTCATTGCCATCGATCGCGAGCGCGTTGCGATACAAATCGTAGGCGCTGTCCCCGGGCGGGTCCATGATGTCACCGCGCGTCGCGGCGGCCTGGGCCCGACCGACCAGTGCGGTGACCTTGGCCTTCTGTTCCGGGCTGACGGCGAGCGATGCCTCCGCCGTGTCGCCGTCGCGTAGCGTCGCCACCGCATCGGACGATGTGCCGTGCCTGGCGCTCTTCGCGTCCCCACCACCGATACGCGCACGCGCGGCAGCAAGCTCGGCGGATTTCGGCGCCAGTTTCGCGGCCTGGTCGAGCAGGCGCGATGCCTGGGCGTCGTCTTCGCTGTCGAGTGCGGCGTTGGCCTGCACGATGAGCGCCTGGGCAACCTGTCCAAGGCCCGCCTTGGCGTCCGCGTTATCGGGGTCGGCGGCCAGCACGGCCCGGAAGCGGGCGAGCGCATTGTCGTCGCCGTCACCGGTGAACCGGCCGGCGCGCATGGCGTCGTTGCCCTGCTGAACGAGGGCAGTGACGGCCTGGTCGTCCTGCTTCCGGTTTTCCGCCAGCGAGGCGCGCAGCGACGGCAGGTCGCCGTAACCCGGCACGAGGATGGCGATGCGATCGACCAGGGCGTTTGCCTTGGCCCTGTCGTTGTCGGCAATGGCCTGGCGTGCCTGGGCGGCCAGCGCGTCGCCGACCTTGTCCAGGCCACGAGCGGCCACGGTGTTCGACTTGTCCGCATCGAGCACGCGACGATAAAGGGCACCGGCACCATCGTCGCCATCGAGCTTGCCGGCGACGAACGCCGCCTGCGCCTGGTCGATGAGGGACGCCGTATGCCCTTGCGGATTGCGTGCCTGCGAGAGGCGCGCGCTCAGTTGTTCGACATCGTTGCCGCCACCGAGCAACTCCCTGGCTACGCCGAGCGCGGCATCCGCCTCGTCGAGCCGGCCGGCGTTGAGCGCCTGGTCGGCGCGGGCGATCTCGGCCTGCCCGACGCGACGCAGACCATCGCGGGCCTGGTCGCTGTCCGGTTGCTGGTCGCGCGCTTTTTCGAACAGCTCACGGGCACTATCGCCCTGCGCGCCGTCGAGCTTGCCGGCGTCCAGCGCCTGCTTGGCCTGGGTGAGTACGTCATTGAGTTCGGTGCTGGGCACGAGGTTGCGCAGGCGGTCCTGTTGCAGCCACAGGCCGGTGACGGCGCCGATCAGAACCAGTACCAGCACGGGAATGAGCCAGCCCCGCTTGCGCGCACGGCGCGGAGGGGGCGTCGGCCCACCCGTCCGGCGACGCGGCTCGTCGACGACGAAGTGAGGCAACCCGTCGTCGACCGGCGGCACCGGCTTGTCCAGGTCGTCGAGCCGACCCAGGGTAGGTTCGGTTCGTCCGCGTGGTTCGTGGTCGTTCGAGTCTCGGCGTCCGCTCATCGGTCAGGCATCTTCCCTAGGAGCGCAGCAGCTTAACATCGGGGTGTGAACGGCCGTTCAAAGCTCGACGCGGATACGGCTGGCCGCGCGCTTGGCCTTGTCGAGGGCTTCCTCCACCGTCGCGCCTCGGGCCAGGGTCACGGCCATCCGGCGGCGACCCCGCACTTCCGGCTTTCCGAAGATGCGCAACATCGTGCCCGTCTCGGCCAGGGCCTCGGCGACGCCGTGATACATCGGCGCCGCGCCTTCGCCTTCGACAAGTACGGCACAGGAGGCCGCCGGCGCGAACGCGTGGATGTCGGGCACGGGCAGGCCAAGGATGGCCCGCGCGTGCAGGGCGAATTCGGAAAGGTCCTGCGAGATCAGGGTGACCAGACCGGTGTCGTGCGGGCGCGGACTGACTTCGGAGAAGATGACGTCGTCGCCACGCACGAAGAATTCGACGCCGAACACGCCCCAGCCTCCCAGGGCGGCCGTGATCGCGTCGGCCTGGCGCTCGGCGGAAGCGCGGGCTGCATCGCTCATCGGCTGCGGCTGCCACGATTCGCGATAGTCGCCTTCTTCCTGGCGATGACCGATGGGCGCGCAGAACGACACGCCATCGCGATGGCGTACGGTGAGCAGGGTGATCTCGTAGTCGAAATCGATAAAGCCTTCGACAATGACGCGACCGCGACCGGCGCGGCCGCCGGACTGCGCGTATTCCCACGCCGCGTCCGCCTCGCCCGGCTCGCGCACGACGCTCTGCCCCTTGCCCGACGAGCTCATCACCGGTTTGACGACGCACGGCGTACCGAGCTCGGCGATGGCGGCCAGAAACGCCTCGTGCGTGTCGCAGAACCGGTACGGCGAGGTCGGCAGGCCGAGGGCTTCCGCGGCGAGGCGGCGGATACCCTCGCGATCCATGGTCAGCCACGCGGCCCTGGCGGTGGGGATGACCTTGAGGCCTTCCTTCTCCATCTCGATGAGGGTCTGCGTGTGGATCGCTTCGATCTCCGGAACGACCAGGTGCGGCTGCTCTTCTTCAATCAGCTTGCGCAGGGCGGCGCCGTCGAGCATGTCGATCACGTGGCTGCGGTGGGCCACCTGCATGGCCGGCGCATTCGGGTAGCGATCCACCGCGATCACCTCGACGGCGAAGCGCTGCAGCTCGATGGCGACCTCTTTACCGAGCTCGCCGGACCCCAGCAGAAGCACCTTCAGAGCGTTAGGGGAATGCGGGGTGCCGAAGCTGGTCATGGGGCGGGTCCGGAGGGAATGCGAAGCCCCTATTCTACCGGGCCGGGACACGACCAATGGGGTACTTGACTCCAGCCACGAAAGTGCTGTTATGAGGCTGTCCCCAACAATCCGGAAGTACGCTCATGAGACGTCGTCTTGCCGCCGTCGCCGTACTGCTGTGTCTGACCGCCACCTCGGCCCTGGCGGATCAGCGCTGGATGACCGTTCTCCTCGACGGTCGCAAGGTGGGCAACCTGCAGATCGACCGCGACCAGGCGGGCGACAAGGTGACCACCACCCAGGTCCTCAACTTCCGCCTCACCCGTGTGCACACACCGATCCTGCTCCAGACCCGCATCCAGACCGTGGAGTCCGCGCTGGGTGCCCCGCTGGCTTTCTACGCCACGACCAACATGTCGTCGCAGCAGAACCTGGTGCAGGGCGAGGTCCGCGATGACGGGGCTTTCCAGGTGGCCAATACGGTGGGCGGCCAGTCGAAGGTCAACCTGCTGATCTGGCCTACCGGTGCGTCGCTGGCCGAAGGACAACGCCTGTCCATGGTCGCTCATGGGTTCCGCCAGGGCACGACGTACCAGATCCGCAACTTCGACGCCGTCAAGCAACAGGTCGCCACGGTCGATGTCCTCGTCATCGGTGATGAGGTAATCGAGATGCCCGATGGCAACCGCGAAACCCTGCATCATCTGCGCCAGTCGCTGGTAGGCTTCACGGGCGATCGCAGCGTCGATATCTGGGTCGACAACCAGGGTTACATCCGCCGCGGCATCTCGCCGATGCTCGGCTTTCGCCTGGAAATGGCGGCATGCAACGAGGCCTGCGCCAAGGCACCCGACCAGGACGTCGACCTGCTCCGTGCGGCCATGATCCAATCACCACGCCCGATGGTCATGGGGCTGCGTGCTGCGCCTGTGCGCTACACCATCACGGTGCGCGGCAACTTCCCGCAACCCTTCGTCGAAACCGATGAGCAACATGTCACCGCGATCGGCGATGGCGTCTACATGATCGACGTCGGCTTCGGCCACATGACGAGCGATGAGGCGGCACCCTCTCCCGAAGACATCGCATCCAATGCCTGGGTGCAATCGGATTCGCCGCAGATCCGTGCGTTCGCGAAACAGATCATCGGCGACGCCACCAGCGATCTCCAGCGCATGCGTCGACTTCGCTCCTACATCTCGGACTACATCTCGCGGAAAGGACTCGATGTCGGCTACGCATCGGCCCTGGAAACCATGGAAAGCCGGAACGGCGACTGCACCGAGCACGCCGTCCTGCTGACAGCCCTGGCGCGGGCGGTCGGTATCCCGGCGCGGGTGGTCACCGGCATCGTCTATGTCGAGCGCATGGGTGGCGCATCGCGCGTCTTCATTCCCCACGCCTGGACGCAGGCCTTCATCAACGGACGCTGGATCAGCTTCGACTCGGCGCAACGACGATTCGACTCGACCCACATCGCGCTCGGCGTCGGCAATGGTGACCCCTGGCGCTTCTTTGCCGCGATGAGCACGCTGGGTCACATCACCATCAATCGCGCGATCGCCGCGTCGAACCTGATGGACATGCCCATCCCGTCCGGGATGACCGCCAGCCCCGGAGGCAAAGGGTCCAACTGACCGCGCGGGAGCCGCTAATGACCGTGTGGGAGCCGCTTCAGCGGCGATGCGCCGGCTCCTCTGTGGGAGCCGATTCATCGGCGATCCTACAGAGCGGGCGCCGCCCGCAACGACAACCCCGCCGCGATCCACCCACCGATAAACGCCACCCCACCCACCGGCGTTACAAGCCCCACCAGCCGCGGCGCCCCCACGGCCAACGCATAGAGGCTGCCCGAAAACAGCACGATGCCCAGGGCGAACAGGACGATCGCCACCGACCGCGCCCGGCCGACGGGCAGTCCGATTACCGCAGCGAACAGGGCCAGTGCATGCCAGAAGTGGTATTCGACGCCTGTGTGCCAGATGCCCAGGCCGTGGTCGTCCACCACGCCACGCAGCGCGTGCGCACCAAACGCACCGAGCACGACCGCGGAGGCGCCGGCAATGCCGACGAGAAGGGCTTGGGCACCGCTGACATGTTGTCGCATCCGGATCGTTCCAGGTGAAAGAGGTGCCTGTCGGCCGGCACGGGTGGCGTATCCTTTGCGGGATATGTCGCGGAGTGTCGCATGAAGCCCTCGTTCTCCCGCCGGGTCCTGTGGGCCTTGCTGATCCTTAGCGCTCTCGTCGGCGTGAGCGCTTGCCAACGCCAGCCACAACCCGAGTGGCGGCTGACCGATGTGTCCGGCCACCTGCCCGACCTCGACTTCCGGCTGACCGACGACAACGGCAAGGCCGTGACCGGCGCCGACTTCAAGGGCAAGGTCACCCTCATGTACTTCGGCTACACGCATTGCCCGGATGTCTGCCCGCTGACACTGACTCAGTTGCATGTGGTCCTGGATCGTCTTGGCCCGCCGGCCGACAACGTCCGCATCCTGTTCGTCAGCGTCGATCCCAAGCGCGACACGCCGGAGATCATGCACGCCTACGTCAACGCCTTCGACAAKCGTGCCGTCGGCCTGGTCGGTTCGGACGCCGACGTCGAAGCGCTGGCCAAGCGCTACCGCTCCGCCTTCACCCGCGAACCGGATCGTGGCAATGGCGCCTACGACGTGAGCCACAGCTCGGCCATCTATTTCTTCGACGCCGAGGGCAAGGCCCGCCTGCTGGCCACGCCTTCCGCATCGCAGGACGACATGGTGCACGACCTGCACCTCCTCACTTCACTGGGAGCCCACCCGTGACTTTCCGATCACTCGCCATTGCCCTGTTGCTCGTTGCCGGCGCGGTACAAGCCGCGGACGCACCTTTGGTCAAGACCAGCGATGGCTGGCTACGTGTCCTGCCGGGAAGTTTGCCCGCGGGCGGCTACGTGAGCTTCGAGAACCTGTCCGATCGCGCCGTGTCGATCGTCGGTGCGTCGTCGCCGGACTATGCCGAGGCCATGATCCACCGCAGCAGCACCGACGGCGGCATGGGACGCATGGAAATGGTCGACAGCGTCGCGCTGCCGCCGAAGGGCAAGCTGGCCTTCTCGCCGGGCGGCTACCACGTGATGCTGATGGACGCGAAACATCCGGTGAAGCCGGGCGACAAGATCGTCGTGACGTTCAAGCTGTCCGACGGGCAGAATCTTCCCGTCACTTTGCTGGCCAGGCCAGCGAATGCGACCGGCGCGACCGACTGAGTCCACCCGGCCGTTTCTTGTAGGAGCCGATTCATCGGCGATGGGTGCTCGCGATAACCTGGCCCGCTGCCGCGGGATCGCCGATAAATCGGCTCCTACCTGCTAGCGGGCTGCAGCTACCTGGTAATGAATTCGCTCGGCGCGTCGTGCGCGCCGAGATCCTCGCGATACAGCTCGTTGACCTCGGCCGAGTCCGGGCCGTCGTGCAGCCACACGTCGAGCCGGTCGATTGCCGCTGCCTCGCCGTAGACGACCACCTCGACGCTGCCATCCGGCAGGTTACGGGCGTGGCCGGTGAGCTTGAGTGCCGTGGCCTGCTCTCGCGCCGAAGCACGAAAGAACACACCCTGCACCTTTCCCCTGACGACGAAACGAGCGGCTTTCATTTTATTTCCCCTTGCTGATGGCCTCACCGAGGCTCTGCTCGGTCACGGGGCCGACGAAGCGCTTGGCCACCGTGCCGTCCGGTGCGATCAGGTACGTCGTCGGCAGGCCCTTCGGCGCCTCGAACGCTTTCGGCGGGTCCATGACGTCGACCTGGGCAATCGGGTACGCGACGGGGTGCTTGGCAAGGAAGGCACGGATGTCTTTCGCATCGGTATCTTCGAAAGCGAGGCCGATCGCCGTGACGTTCTTGTGGTTCGTCACGAAGGCCGAGATGTCCGGCATTTCCTTGATGCAGGGCACGCACCAGGTGGCCCAGTAGTTGACCACCACCCACTTGCCATGCTGCGCGGCGAGGTCGAACGGCTTGCCGTCCAGCGTGGTGATTTTCAGATCGGGGGTGGCGGCCGTGGCAGCGATCGCCGGGCCCGTGAGTACGAGAGCGGTGAGGGCGACGGCGAGAAAGCGGCGAATCATGCGGGAGAGTCCTCGATGGAAACACTGACGACAGCGGGGGGAAAGAGCTGGTCGAGCCGCGCACCCAGCGTCGCGTCCAGCGCGGCGGCAAGGTGATCGAGCAGCACGAGCAGCTCGGTGGGGAGATAGATGCCGAGTCGCTCCACCTGCTCGCGCGGATGCAGGGGCAGGCGATACGACGTGCACCGGTACACGCGGAGCAGCTCCGTGCAGTCCAGGCTGCGGGTGAGCAACCAGCCGCCGGCCTCGCCGCGCTGGATCATGTCTGCGCGCTGGAGATCGTCGAAGTAACAGGTGATCGCGCTCGATGGCAGGTACGGGGCGCGCACGCGAACCGTGGCGGGATCCACACTGTCGCCGGCGCGCTGCGCCTCGACGAAGTGCTGCAGCACCACCAGCAGGCCGATGAATTCGGCCCCTTCGGGCAAGGCCTCTTGCGGCATGGTGTACTCGAACGCGGAGATCGAAGCGGCGATGGACGCACCGAGGATCACAATGATCCAGGAGAGGTAGATCCACAGCAGGAAGATGGGGATCGCCGCGAGCGCGCCATAGATTTCCTCGTAGGTCGGCGCATTACGGATGAACAGCGTGAAACCCCAGCGCGCGATCTCGAACAGGATCGCGCCCAGCAATGCACCGATGGCCGCGTGTCGCCAGTCGACCCGGCGATTGGGCACCATGGTGTACATCAGCACCAGGGTGACGAAGGTGATGACGAACGGCAGGAAATTGAGCAGACGGCTCTGCGTGGCGATCTGGTCCGCCGCCGCGTGCAGCATCGGGAACGCGGTGATGTACGAGGTGAGCACCAGGCTGCCGACGACGAGGATGGGTCCGAGCGTGAGTGCCGCCCAGTAGAGCAAAAGACGCGACGTCCATCCTCGGGGCTTGCGCACGCGCCAGATGCGGTTCATGCGGTCTTCGATGCTGATCATCATCGACACGGCGCTGAACAGCATGACCAGGATGGAGATACCGGTCAGCTGGCTGGCTTTGTCGGCAAAGGCCAGCATGTATTCCTGGATCTTGATGCCCGTGGCCGGCACGAAGTTCTGGAACGCATAGTTGGCCAGGCTGCCGCGCCACTCGGCGAACACCGGAAACGCCGAGAGAATGGCGAACACGGCAACGGTCAGCGGCACGAGCGAGACGAGCGTCGTGTACGACAGCGCACCGGCCGTCTCGAAGCATTTATCGTCGACGAAGCGCAGCCACGTGAAGCGGGTGAAGCTCAGGGCGCGGTCGCGGTCGAAGCGAAGCGGCGGCATGTCTGTCCTTAATCCTGTCCCGAAACATTGGGAACGTGTGGCTATTCTGCGAGACTAGCGCCTTCGCACAGGCGCCCATCCATGTCCCACGACGTCCTCGTACTCTACTACAGCCGTAGCGGCCACACGGCCCAGCTCGCACGCCTCATCGCCCGCGGGATCGAGGAAGTACCGGGCATGCGGGCACGCCTGCGCCAGGTGCCGCCGGTGGCGCCAGTGACCGAAATCGCCATGCCGCCGGAGCCGGACGAGGGTGCTCCCTACGTATCCCGCGCCGATCTGCTCGAGTGCGTGGGCGTGGCCATGGGCAGCCCCACGCGTTTCGGCAACATGGCCGCGCCGTTGAAGTACTTCCTCGACACCACGGGTGCCGAGTGGGCATCCGGCGCACTGGCAGGCAAGCCAGCCGCCCTGTTCACCTCGACCAGCACGATGCACGGTGGCCAGGAAGCCACCTTGCTGTCGATGGCCCTGCCCCTGCTCCACCACGGCATGCTGATCGTCGGCATTCCGTACACCGAGCCCGCGCTGACCAGCACGACCAGCGGCGGCACACCCTATGGCGCCAGCCACGTGGCCGGCGGTCGCGGGGACAACACCATCAGCGAGCACGAGCGGGAGCTTGCCCGTGCGCTGGGACGGCGACTGGCCGATGTGGCGCGGCGGCTGGCGACTGCCGCATGAGCGTGCCCCTCACTGGCACGCAAACGACCGGGCTGTGGGCATGGGGCGGCCTCCTCCTGCTCCAGGTGCTGTGGTACTCGCTGTATCCGCCGGTATCGATCCCGACCTGGGTTGCCTTCGTGATCACCGTGCCGCCACTGCTCCTGCCCCTGCTGTCGTTGCCGCGGGTGACGCGTGCGCTGCTATGGGTCGGCGTGCTGGCGCTGTTCTATTTCTGCCACGGCGTCACCGAAACGTGGAGCGGCGGACCCGACCGCTGGCTCGGGGTGATCGAGCTCGTCCTGACCCTGCTGCTCATTGGCACACTGGGCGTGGGTGTTCGCCGGCCGCGCTAGTCGATGGACTCGGCAAAGTCATCGGTGCACGCTAGGCCCGCTGACTGACGGAGAGGACGCCACGATGGCTTTTCTGCAGGACGCGCCGCAACTGGCGCATCCCTATCGCAACGACCGCGTACTGAACGCATGGCTCGGCCGTGTCCTGCCGGCCGACCGGCTCGAGGCGGTGCGTGCCGACCTCGAGGCCCTCGGCGATTACGCGGTCATGGCCTGGGATCGACGCGGCCGCACACCGCGCACCGAACCCGTCCTCACCTCGTGGGATGCGTGGGGCGCCCGCGTGGATCGCATCGCGCTCACGCCCGCCTGGGAAGAAGGTCCCGGCATCACCACCCGCCATGCCGTCCTCGCGTCCGGTCACGATGCCTCACCCTGGGCGCGCGTGGAAGAGTTCGCGCGTGTGTACCTGTATCACATCGCCAGCGAATTCTATTGCTGCCCCCTGGCCATGACCGACGGCGCCGCCACGGCGATACGCGCCTCGGGCAACCGCGCACTGATCGATCGCGCACTACCGCATTTTCTCAGCCGCGACGCGGCGACGTTCTGGCTTTCCGGACAGTGGATGACCGAAACGCCGGGTGGATCCGATGTCGGCCGCACGGAAACCGTTGCCCGCCAGGACGCCGACGGCCAATGGCGCCTGTACGGCCGCAAATGGTTCAGCTCCGCCGTGGTCGGCGAAGCCGCCCTGGCCTTGGCTCGCCCGGAAGGCGCGGGTCATGGCACCTCGGCCCTCGCCTTGTTCTATGTCGAAACCAAGGACGACCAGGGATCCTGGCGCGGCATCACGATCGATCGCCTGAAGAAGAAACTCGGCACCCGCGAACTGCCAACGGCAGAGATCCATCTCGACGGCCTGCCTGCGACGCCGGTAGGCGCGCTCGACCACGGTGTGCGCCAGATCGCGCCGATGCTCAACGTCACGCGAACCTGGAACGCTGTTTGCGCCGTCGCGAGCATGGCCCGTGCCATTTCCCTCGCGCGCGACTACGCGACACGGCGCAGCGCGTTCGCGGCACGACTGATCGACCATCCGCTGCACGCCCGCACGCTGGCCGACATGCAGGCCGAGTTCGAAGCCGCTTTCTCGCTCACGTTCTTCGTCGCCGAGTTGCTGGGTCGCACCGAGCGCGGCGAAGGCGCCGTGCACGAGGCCGCCCTGCTCCGCCTGCTCACACCACTGGCCAAGCTGTGGACGGCGAAAGTATCGATTCGTGTCGTTTCCGAAGCGCTCGAATGCTTCGGCGGCGCCGGTTACATCGAGGACACGGGCCTGCCTCAGCTGTTACGCGATGCCCAGGTCTACGCCATCTGGGAGGGCACGACCAATGTCCTCTCGCTCGACATGCTGCGCGCCATCGGCAGCACCGGCATCGCACCGTTGCGGATCGCCATCGATGCACTGGTGGATCGTGATGCCCCCGAGCGGACGCCGATCCACGCCGCCCTCGACGCCACCGAGGCCCTGCTCGGCGACGTCGTCGCGGACCGCGCCTCGCTCGAAGCCTCCGCGCGCGGCGTTGCCTACACGCTGGCGCGCACGATGGCGGCCGCCTTGCTGGTGCGCTCGGCGGGATGGGCGAGCGCCAGCGGCGACCCCCGGGCCCCGGCCGCTGCCCGGCGCTTCATCGCCCGTGGCCTCGACCGGCTCGCTCTGCCGGAGAACGACGAGGACATCCTGCTCGCGACCGACGCCCCGCCCATGACCGGCCCGGCCACGGGGTAGAATGGCTGCCCCGCGTTACCCGGCTTCCCAGGTCTGACATGCAGCAGCTCACCATCGTTACCACCGGCGGCACGATCGACAAGGTCTACTTCGACGACAAGTCGGACTACCAGATCGGTAGCCCRCAGATCGCCGACATCCTCCAGCAGCTCGGCGTCGCGTTCCGCTTCGACGTGATTCCGATCCTGCGCAAGGACAGCCTGCACGTGACGGACGAAGATCGCGTGCTGATGCGCAGCACGATCGAAGCCCAGCCGCACCGCCATGTGCTGGTAACGCACGGCACCGACACCATGGTCGAGACCGCGCGCGTGCTGGCGGGCATCCCCGGCAAGGTCATCGTCCTGACCGGAGCACTGAACCCCGCGCGCTTCCAGGGCTCCGATGCCGTGTTCAACATTGGCTGCGCCGTCGGCGCGGTGCAATCGCTGGCCGACGGTGTCTACATCGCCATGAACGGCCGCGTGTGGGATCCCGCCACCGTGCGCAAGAACCGCGACGCGAATCGTTTCGAAGCGATCTGACCCTTCAGTCGCCCGGACGGGAAAACACCCGATCCTCGACCACCGCGTCGACCGTCGCCCCCGCATCGATCAGCCCTGCTCCGCAACCTTTCGGGCAAGGACCCGGCAGCGGCCTGGCGTTGTCGACCAGCTGTGTCGTGATCTCGTCCACGCCGATGCGCGGGTCGGCCGCTCGCATGAGCGCGACCAGCCCCGCGACCTGCGGCGCCGCCATGGATGTGCCCGCGTAGTACTTGAAGACGGGGCGCTGGCGCGTGCGTGCGCCGGCGTCGACCGACGACAGGATATCGTCGGTGCCGAACTGCCTGAGCGAACCGCCCGGGGCCGCCACGGTGACGCCGTTGCCGAAGTTCGAGTACCACGCCATGCCTCCGTCGCGGTCGAGCGCGGCGACGGAAACGACACCGGGGCAGTTCGCCGGCGATACGGCGGAAGCGGATATCGAATCGTTGCCTGCGGCCGCCACCACAGCCGTGCCCCGGCCACGCGCCTGCGCGATCGCGCGTCCCATGGCCGTACCGCAGGCACCGGGCAGGCGCAGACTGAGATTGATGACATCGACGGGAGGCCTGCTGGGTATGCCGGCCACTTCGCCACCGGAGGCCCAGACGATGGCATCCGCCACGTCGGAAAGCCGGCCGCCACAGCGCCCCATGACACGCACCGGGACCAGCTTGGCCTCCGGTGCGACGCCGACGATGCCCGGCACGTTGCCTGCCCTCGCGACGACGATGCCGGCGACATGCGTCCCATGCCACGATGAGGGCTCGCTCCGCTGCGAACCGCAGTCGCCTGGCTCGGTCCAGTCACCCTCGTCGGTTGGGTCAGCATCGCGCGCATCGCCGTCACGTGCCGTGGAGGCATCGGTGATGAAGTCGTAGCCGGGAAGCAGCTGGCCGTCGAATTCCGGGTGCGCCGTGATGCCTGTATCCAGTACGGCGACGACCGCGCCGTCGCCGCGCGTATCGACCCATGCGACCGCTGCATCGATACCGACCTTCGGATCGTGCATGTACCACTGGCGCCGCCAAAGCGAGTCGACGATACCGCCGGCCGGCGTGACCATGCGGTCTTCCTCAATCGCGACGACGCCCTCCGCGGCGGCCAACGCCTCGGCCTCGGCGGCGGTGAGTTCCATCACTTCACCGCCTGTCGCCAGACGACCCCGATGCCACGAAGGCGAACGACGTCGCCTCGTGGCGGGTGCCGCCTCGCTCACCGCGGCCTTTGCGGTCATGGCATCGTCGAAATGAACGATGTAGCGCGTCGTCGCTTCGTTCGCGGCAACGACGGGCGTGCTTAACGCGAAACCGAGCACAACGGCCACACAAGGCAAACCGGGAGACTTCGACATGATGCGTTCCTTCGACAAGGCGCTCCTTGGCGCCGGTCGAAACAAGCTAGAAGACACGCACCCACACAAGCATCCACCTGGCATCCACGGCGAATGTCGGAATAGTTCGAGGCGTGCTCCACGTCCAGGCCTACGCCATGCCAGACGAACGAGGCCCGGCGTCACCGCCGGGCCTCGGATTACGCACGCTCGAGAGCGCTTACGGCGTCCAGGTAGCCTTCAACGACACACCCGAGAAAGCCGAGTAGCCGCGGACCTTGACGTAGTACGTGCCTGCCTGAGTCGTCGCGAAGGTGCACGACTCGGCATTGCCTGACTTGTACGGACGGCAGTTGTAGCTCGACGTGGTCGGCGCGGAACCGAACTTCACGTAGAGGTCCGCGTCACCCGTGCCGCCGCTCGTGGCGATGACGAGGTTCTTGGCACCAGCCGCGACCACCACCGTGTAGCTGAGCTCCTGGCCGGTGCTGCCGGCGAGGCCCGTCTTGGCGACGCCATTGGTCAGGGCACCGCCGCCACCGCCACCCGTCGAGCAGGTGACGCCGACGCCGGTGAATGCCGAGGCGACATCCGTGGCCGAGAAGCCCAGATCGGTCGCCGCGCTGGCGACGCCGCACGAGCCACTGTTGAACGTGGAGCTCGCCGTCCAGTACAAAGCGTTCGCGCGAGCGAATACTTTGAAGGCTTTCACCGTGTCCCAACCGGTCTTCTTCGCCAGCAGGCAGAAGGCCTTGTTGTAGACGCCGGACGAGTAATGCACGTCGAGGCCACTGGTGTAATCGGAAGCGTTGCCGATCGAACCGCCATCCTGGGGCGGATCGCACATGTAACGCAGTGCGGTGCCGATACCGGCACTGGCCTTGACGATGTCCGCACCGACGAGGAAGTCGTTGGTGCCGCGATCGTAGTACTCGGCCGCTTCGCCGGCGATGTCCGAATAGGCTTCGTTCATGCCGCCGGACTGGCCGCTGTAGGTCAGGTTCGAGTGCTGCTCGGTGTAGCCGTGGCTGATTTCGTGCGAGGTCACGTCCAGGGCCACCAGCGGATAGAACGTGCTGGCACCGTCGCCGAAGTTCATCGAGCTGCCGTCCCAGAACGCATTTTCGTAGCTTGAGCCGTAGTGCACCTTCATCACCAGCACCTGGTTCAGGGGTGCCGCGCCGGTGTAGGCGGTGTACATGTCGTGCACCACGCCGCCGAAGTGATGCGCGTCGTTGATCGGTCCGTAGGCGCCGTTGATCGCGTCACCGGCGGAGTTGAAGCAGGTAAAGCTCCACAACGTGCCGTTACCGGACGTGGCGTGGTTGAGGTTGTACGTCTTCACGTTCGTGTTCTGCGCCGTGCAGGTATTCCCCGACTGCGTGACGATCAGGGCAGGTTTACCGCCGGCACCCCAGGTGTATTGCCCGGTTTTCTGATTGCCGCCAGGACCGGTGGCATTCACTTCGGCGTAGGTCAGGCCATCCCACTGCTCGATGATCTCGCCCGTGTTGGCGTCGATCAATGCCGTGGGACGCGTCGGATGGTCGCCGCCAGAGAAGAACGAGGTGAGGTAAACCAGGCGTGCGGCGACACCGTCGCCGGGATAGACGTAGAGATCCGCCTTCGCGTTCTCGGGCTTGGCCACCGCACCGGCCAGTGCCGTCGCCTGCTTGCCAAGGAGCGCCACCGCACGAGCCGCGTCGATCTTCGGCGTAACGGATGCCAGGTCGACCTGAAGATCGGACGTGACCACGCCGTTGGCGACCAGCGAATTACCCTGGGCGTCCTGCTCCACGGCGATACTCCGACCGAAGACCGGCACGCCCTTGAAGGTCTGCTGCATGCGAACGGTCTGCGTACCCCTGACGGTCGGCAGCGCGTTCTTCGCCACGAAGGCGTTGTCGGCCGAGAGGCCGAGTTTTGCGGCCAGCTGGCTGGCGGGGATGGCTCCCAGACTCTGTGCGCGCAGGGCCTGCTCGGTAGCCGCCGAGGCGACGGAACAGGTAGCGACGGCCAGCGAAGCGACCAGGAGTTTCAAGCGAACATGACTTGCCATTACGTTCCTCCTCCAGGAACAGGCCACACGAACCCATTGCGGTCGTGTGGACCACATTCCGAACGATATGATTGACGCGCCGAAGCGCGATGCCCGTTGCAACTTTCGGCCCCCTGCCGAAAGTCCTTGTCAACCTAGCGCAAGTTCTGACGGTCGACTACCTAGGGATTTCCCTAGGAAACCGCCGGAACCGCGAAGCGACGCACGGATCCACGACACGAACTTGCGAAGATGAACGCCATGACGCAGCCCACCGATATCGACCTCGACCTCCGCCACATGACCCCTTCGGTGCGTGCCTCGTTCCGACTCACGTCGGAGCGGCACACCCTCGACCATCTGCTCGACGAACTGGGCGTGACCGGTGCCCGGTGCTGGCAGCGCGGGGAAACGGAGGGGGATACCTTGCAGCGTCGCAGCCACGGCTGGTGCGTGGAGTTACCGGAGCAGCGGACCTACTCGCTCGACGATGCCCTCAGCCAGTTGCTGGCCGTGCTGGCACCGCGCCGGGACGACATCGTCGCGACCATCCGCAGCCTGGAACTCGACGCGCATGTTGGCTTGCACGTGCAGGTCGCGGGCGACCGTGTGCCGGCCTGCTACTGGTCACCAGTTAACATCCGGACCGTGGCGCTCTACGGAGCCTCGCTGGAAGCCAATATCGCGGTATCCCCGGTCGCCTGATGCCTGCTCAGAGCATGCTGCTCAGAGCATGCCGGTTTCGAGCTTGGCCGCATCCGACATCATCGAATGGTTCCAGGGCGGATCGAAGACGAGGTCGACGTCCGCTTCGACGACCGTCGGGATGAGTTCGAGCTTGGTGCGGACATCGTCGACAAGGATGTCGCCCATGCCACACCCGGGCGCGGTCAGGGTCATCTTCACGTAGGCCTTGCGCACGCCTTCGTCGTTCGACTCCAGGCTGACGTCGTAGACCAGGCCGAGCTCGACCACGTTGATCGGGATTTCGGGATCGAAGCAGGTACGCAGCTGCTGCCAGACCAGCTTCTCGACTTCGTCGTCGGAGGCACCGTCTTCCAGTTCGATCGGACGAGGCGGTTCCTTGCCGAGCGCGTCGGCATCGCCGCCGGCGATGCGGAACAGGTTGCCTTCCACATACACGGTGAAGCTCCCACCCAGGGCCTGGGTGATGTAGCCGATCTGGCCGGCCGGAAGCGTCACCGTCTCGCCCTGGGGCACCATGACCGCCTGGCAGTCGCGCTCGAGGGTGAAAGGTTCGCTGCTGAGGCTGAAACCGCTCATTGCTGTCCTGTAAAGGCCGCACCGCGGCCGCAAAGTCGTCGATTATGCGCCCGCCGGGAGCCGACGGTAACCATCCTGCAGGCTAGATCGGGGCGACGGCCGACCGCCTCAAGAGCGCGCCGCCCGCTGGCCCGCTATCATTGCCCCCCTTTACCCGCCCCCGGATCCCATGCGCCATCGGAAGGAACACCATGCCGGCTGAGCGTTTCCGCCGCCTCCCCGGCCTTCTCTTCGGCGCCTTTTGCGCCGCCGCGTTCGGGTTCGCCGCCGGTGCCGTCTGGATGGTGCCGTCGATGATGTTCGGCCGCGCCCTGCCGGCGCTGGTGCTTCCGGTGGGCTGGGTGCTCGGTATCGTGGTCCGGCGCTGGCTGCGCATCGAGCGCGGACCGGGCTCGGCCCTGGCGGCCCTCGCCACCCTGCTTGCCTCGGCCTATACCGCCTGCCTGGTGGCGGCGGCGACCATCTCGGGGATGATGGGCATCGGCTTCGGCCAGGCCATCCATGACGCCGGGGCGGGCATGCTGCTCGAACTGGCCCGCCTAGCGCAGGGCCCCTGGGATCTTTTTCTCTACCTTGCCGGCGCTTTGCTCGCCGCCCTCGTCGCGTGGCCGGTCGGGCGTCGGACGGCGGGACGCTCCTGACTTCATAGGCCGTAAATACCCGGCCCATGAAGATGGCGGGTGCGGAACCAGTCAACCGGCGGTCGCCGACCGCGTTTACCGGAGAGATTCAGGCTGTATGGAGCATCAGGATGCCAAGACCGACGAAGCGAAGGGCGCCGTGAACGGCTCGCTCGCGCTCGACAGCGCATCCCTCGACGATGTCCGCGAGGTTCCTGCGAGCATGGACGCCTTCCTGGCGGCCATCGAGCGGCGCGCCTGGCGCATGGCCGAGATCCATCTGGGTAACCGGGAAGACGGCATGGATGCGGTGCAGGACGCGATGTTGCGCCTGGTCCGTCACTACGCCGACAAGCCACCGGGCGAGTGGACGCCGCTGTTCTGGGGCATCCTCCGCCGCCGTATCGTCGATCTCCAGCGCCGCCGCAAGGTGCGCTCGATCATCGTCGGCTGGATCGGCGGGGGCCGCGACGACGACGGCGACGAGCTTCCGGCCTGGGAGCCCGCCGACGACAGTCCGGACCCGTCCGCCCGGCTGCAGGACTCACAGGCGTATGGCGACATCGTCGTCGCGGTACGCAAGCTGCCCCAGCGGCAGCGCGAGGCTTTCACCTTGCGCATCATGGAAGGGCTGGATGTTGCCGAAACCGCAGCCGTCATGGGCTGCTCCGACGGTAGTGTGAAGACTCACCTTTCGCGCGCGATGCATGCGCTGCGCGATCAACTGGAGGCATGGCGATGAGCCAGCACGATCGAGACCTCGAACGTCGCGCCCGGGAACTCTACCTGCGCGCCAGCCGCGATGTGGATCCGGCCACGGCCGGCCGCCTGCGCGCGGCCCGGCGTACCGCGCTGGCCGCGCCGCATGAATCCGCGACACGTCGCCTGATGCTGCCCGCGGGCGCCTTTGCCGTCGTCGCGCTGGCGTCGCTGATGCTCTGGCAACCCGGTTCGGCACCCCCGTCGGCACCCCCGTCGGTCATGCAGTCGGCAGATACGGAGGCGACCGATCTCCCGCCGGATCCCGACAGCGCCGACCCCGCCCTGTACCAGAACCTGCAGTTCTACAGCTGGCTGGCCTACAACGACACGCAGCCGTCCGCTGCCCATAAGTGATCCCCATGCGCCGCGTCCCTTTCGTCATCGCCACCGCGCTCGCCCTGGCTGCGCCTCTCGCCGCCACGGCCCAGGACCGTCCGCCACCCGGGGGTGCCTGGCCCACCAGCGAGCAGCCGCAGGTGCCGCCGCGTCCGTGGAGCCAGCTGACGCCTGACGAAAAGGACATCCTGTCCCCGGTCGCGCACGACTGGGACAGCTTCCCGCCCCGGAAGCAGTCGCACATGCTCGAGATGGCGCAGCGCTGGAAAGGTCTGCCGCCGGAACGCCGTGCCGAAATCCGCGAGCGCATCGACCGCTGGCAGCACATGACGCCGGACGAGCGCGCGGAAGCACGCAAGAACCAACAGAAATTCCAGGACCTCAGCCCGGCGCAGCGCGCCAAGCTGCACGACGCCTTCGAGCGGTTCCGCACCCTGCCCCCGGCGCAAAAACAGGCGCTGATGGAGAAGTGGCGCAACCAGACGCCCGAGCAGCGCCGCCAGGCGATCGACAACATGGGTCCGAACGACGCCCTCCCGCCCCCGCCGCCCCATGGCGACAGGCCGGGCGAGCGTGGGCCACCGCCGGACGGTTCCGCTAAACTGGGCGGATGACGCAGACCACGCTGGACCTCCTCGACCGTCGCCGCTCCGTGCCCTCGCGCCAGCTCGGCGAACCGGCTCCCGACGCCGCCGCCCTCAAGCGCCTCCTCGAAGCCGCCATCCGGGTTCCGGATCACGGCAAGCTGGAGCCATTCCGGATCCGCGTACTGCGCGGCGAGGCCAAGCGGCAGTTTGGTGCCGAACTGGCCAGGCTCGCGATCGAGGCCAACCCCGACCTCTCCGACGCCAAGCGCGAGAAAGAACTGAAGCGCTATGAGCACGCACCGCTGGTGCTCGTCGTCTCGGCGAAGATCGACGACGAGAGCAAGGTGCCCGAGCTCGAACAGAACCTTACCGCCGGCTGCGTGGCGTACAACGTGCTGCTCGGCGCCCAGGCGCTCGGCTATGGCGCGCAGTGGCTCACGGGCTGGGCGGCCTACGATCGCAGCGTGGCCCGGCTGCTCGGCATGAAAAAGCACGAGCACGTGATCGGCTTCATCCACATCGGCACGCCCTCGATGGACGCGCCCGAGCGAGAGCGCCCGGCCTACGACGACATCGTGAGCGTGTGGTCGCCGTGAGCGGGGATTCCCTCGTCCACCTGGTCGACGGCAGCCTCTACGTCTTCCGCGCCTGGCACTCGATGCCGGACGAATTCCACGACCAGGATGGCGAGTCGGTCAATGCGGTGCACGGCTTCACGCGGTTCCTGTGCGAACTCCTGGAGCGCAGCCGGGCGGAGCATGTCGCCGTCGCGTTCGATGCCTCGCTCACCACGTCGTTCCGCAACGCGATCTACCCGGCCTACAAGGCCAATCGCGAGCTGCCGCCGCCGCAGCTCGTGCGCCAGTTCTCGCTCTGCCGCGAAATCTCCGCGGCACTGGGCCTGAGCGTGCTCAACGACCATCAGTACGAAGCCGACGACCTCATCGGCAGCGCGTTGTGGGGCCTGCGTTCGCATGGCTTCCGCGGCGTCATCGTCTCGGCCGACAAGGACTTCGGCCAGTTGCTGGGCGAGCACGACGAACAGTGGGATTTCGCCAAGAACGTCCGCTGGGGACCGAGCGGCGTGTTCGACAAGCTCGGCGTTCACCCACACCAGGTGGCCGACTACCTCGCCCTCTGCGGTGACGCCGTCGACAACATCCCGGGCGTTCCCGGCATCGGCGCAAAAACGGCGGCTGCCCTGCTCGCTCACTTCGGCAGCCTCGACGCGGTACTCGACCGGATCGACGAGGTCCCGTACCTGCGCATCCGTGGCGCGGCGGCCTGTGCGGTCCGCCTGCGCGAGCACGCGGAGCAGGCCTTGATGTGCCGCCGGCTGACCCGGATCGCCCTCGACATCGCCGTGGCCGAGACCGCCGATGCGCTACGCCGCCGCCAGGGCGAAGCGGCCACGCTCGACGAACTCTGTGAACGCCTGCGCTTCGGGCCGCTCACCCGCTCGCGGCTGCGCGCGCTGATCTGAGGGGATTCCACCCAACGTCACACGGCCGCGCTACCCTTGGCCGGATACTTCGTATCCACCCTCCAGGAGCCCGACCATGCAGACCAGCCCGTTGCCCCACGCCTCGCCGATCCCCGACGACGCCAGCGCACCGGAAGAGGTGCTGCACAAGGCCAAGTGGCTGACCCTGAAGCGTCGCGGTCGCTGGGAGTACGCCGAGCGGAACAACCCCGGTGGCGCGGTGATCATTCTCGCGGTGACGCCCGACGACAAAGTCGTCTTCGTCGAGCAGTACCGCGTGTCGATCCTGGCCAACACCATCGAGATGCCCGCCGGCCTGGTTGGCGATCTCGCGGACGCCGAAGACGAAGACGTGTTGATCGCGGCACGACGCGAGCTCGAGGAAGAAACCGGCTACGCCTGCGGCAGGATCGAGTTCATCCACGAGGGCCCGTCGTCGGCCGGCATGAGCACCGAGATGATCGCCTTCGCCCGCGCCTGGGACCTCGTCCGCGTCGGTCAGGGCGGCGGCGACGAAACCGAGAACATCATCGTGCACGAGGTACCGCGCTCCGAAGCCGGCAAGTGGCTGTTCGACCGGGCCGCCGAAGGCTTCTCGATCGACGCCAAGCTGTTCGCCGGGCTGTGGTTCATCGATCACCCTGAAGCGCACATGCGCTAATGGGCCTCGGTAGGAGCCGATTCATCGGCGAGCTCTTCCTTCGGTGGGAACCGAGGCCAGCAACCTCAGGGAGCGCTGCTACGCAGCGGGTTTATTCACCATTCGCCGATGAATCGGCTCCTACCCGGGCTTCGTTGGGGCAGGTGCGGTAATGTCAATTCTTGTCGCTGAGTCACTCCCCGGTTAGCCTTCCCTCTGCTTCACCCGGCGCCGCCCATGTCTGTTCGCTTTGCCCATCTTCACCTGCACAGCGAGTATTCGCTGGTCGATTCGACCATCCGCATCAAGCAGCTGGTCGCTGCCTGCGTGCGCACCGGCATGCCTGCCGTCGCACTGACCGATGAGAACAACCTCTTCGGCCTCGTCAAGTTCTACAAGCAGTGCACGGCGGCAGGTATCAAGCCCATCGCCGGCTGCGACGTCTGGGTATCCAGCCCGGACGATCCGCGCCCCTGGCGGCTGACCCTGATGTGCCAGGACCGCGACGGTTACCTCAACCTGTCGCGCCTGGTCTCACGCGCCTGGCGCGAAGGCCAGGGCACCGGTCGCGCGCTGGTCGACGCCACGTGGATGCACCCGGAGAGCGTGCGCGGCCTCATCGCCATCGCGGGCCGGGAAAGCGAACTGGCTCGCGTGGCGCTTGGCGCCGGGCTGCCCGCTGCCGGGGTGCGCCTGGATTCGCTCCGCCGCCTGTTCCCCGATCGCCTCTACCTCGAGCTGACCCGTACCGGTCGCCAGCACGAGGAAGACTGGGTGCGCGCGGCGATGGCGCTTGCCGGCGACTACGAACTGCCGGTGATCGCCAGCAACGACGTGCGCTTCCTCGAGCGCGAGGGTTTCGAGTCGCACGAGGCGCGCACCTGCATCAACCAGGGTCGCGTGCTCGCCGATCCAAAGCGCCCGCACGACTACAGCGAAGAGCAGTACTTCAAGAGTGCCGAGGAGATGGAAGCGCTCTTCGCCGACATTCCCGAAGCCCTCGAGAACACGGTCGAACTGGCCAAGCGCTGCAACCTGGAACTGACCTTCGGCGAGTACTTCCTGCCGAACTTCCCGGTGCCCGAAGGCCACACGCTCGACACCTTCATTCGCGCCCAGGCGCAGGCCGGCCTGGAAGAGCGCCTCGCCGTGCATCCGCTCGCCGCAGGCAAGACCCGCGAGGACTACCAGGCGCGCCTGGATCGCGAAGTCGATGTCATCATCGGCATGGGCTTTCCCGGCTACTTCCTGATCGTGGCCGACTTCATCGGCTGGGGTAAGGACAACGGCATTCCGGTCGGCCCGGGCCGTGGTTCCGGTGCCGGCTCGCTCGTCGCCTGGGTGCTCAAGATCACCGACCTGGATCCGCTCCAGTTCGAGTTGCTGTTTGAGCGCTTTCTCAATCCCGAACGCGTGTCGATGCCCGACTTCGACATCGACTTCTGCATGGATCGCCGCGATGAGGTGATCGACTATGTCGCGCGCAAATACGGCCGCGATCACGTCAGCCAGATCATCACCTACGGCTCAATGGCAGCGAAGGCCGTGCTTCGCGACTCTGGCCGTGTACTCGGCATGGGCTATGGCCAGGTGGATCGCCTCGCCAAGCTCATTCCGAACCGCCCACTCGACCTCACGCTGGGCGACGCGCTCGGCCGCACCGAGAAGTCGAAGAAAGAGCCGGACCGCATCGTCAAGGAATTCTGCGATGTCTACGAGCAGGAGGAAGAACCACGCCAGCTGATCGACCTCGCGCTCAGCCTCGAAGGCCTCACGCGTAACGCCGGCAAGCACGCAGGCGGCGTCGTCATCGCGCMCACGCCACTGACCGACTTCGCGCCGCTCTACTGCGAAGCGAGCGGCGAAGGCGTCGTCACGCAATACGACAAGGACGACGTCGAAGCGGTCGGCCTGGTGAAGTTCGACTTCCTCGGCCTGCGCACGCTGACGATCATCGACTGGGCCGTGAAGGCGATCAACAAGCGGCGCACGAAGGAAGGTACCGAAGCGCTGGTGATCGAAGCCTTGCCGCTGGACGATCCCAAGGTCTACGACCTGCTGAAGAAGGCGCAGACCGTCGCCGTCTTCCAGCTCGAGTCGCGCGGCATGCAGGGCATGCTCAAGGATGCCCAGGCCGACCGTTTCGAAGACATCATTGCGCTGGTGGCCCTGTACCGCCCTGGCCCGATGGACCTGATCCCCAGCTTCTGCGCGCGTAAGCACGGCCGCGAAGCGGTGGAGTATCCGGATCCGCGCGTCGAGCCCATCCTGAAAGAGACCTACGGCATCATGGTCTATCAGGAGCAGGTGATGCAGATGGCGCAGATCGTCGGCGGTTACACGCTCGGCGGCGCCGATCTGTTGCGCCGTGCGATGGGTAAGAAAAAAGCCGAGGAGATGGTCAAGCATCGCGCCACCTTCCGCGAAGGCGCGGCGAAGGACGGCATCGATTCGATCAAGGCCGATGCGATCTTCGATCTCATGGAGAAGTTCGCCGGCTACGGCTTCAACAAGTCGCATGCCGCGGCGTATGCGCTGGTGTCCTACCAGACCGCCTGGCTGAAGGCGCACTACCCTGCCGAGTTCATGGCCGCGACGATCTCGTCGGACATGGACAACACCGAGAAGGCGGTCACCTTCCTCGAAGAAACGCGCGCCATTGGCATCAAGGTGCTACCGCCGGACGTCAACGCCTCGGACTGGATGTTCGAAGCGGTGGAACCGAAGGTCGTGCGCTACGGCCTCGGCGCGATCAAGGGCGTGGGCCAGGGCATCTGCGAGGAGATCGTCGCCGAGCGCAAGGCGAAGGGCCCGTACCGGGGTCTCGTCGACTTCTGCCAGCGCGTCGGCTCGAACAAGCTCAACAAGCGCACGATGGAGGCGCTGGTACAGTCCGGTGCGCTCGACGGACTTGGCGAGAACCGCGCCACCCTGATCATGCACCTGCCCGAAGCCATGCGTGCCGCCGACCAGGAAGCGAAGAATCGCGCCTCCGGCCAGGTCGATATCTTCGGCAACGCCTTCGGCGCGGCGGAAACGCCGAGCATCATCGAACTCTCCGGCGCCGTGCCGGAATGGCCGCTCGAACAGCTGTTGCAGGGCGAGCACGACACGCTCGGCCATTACCTGTCCGGCCATCCGACCGACCCGTGGAAGGGCGAGCTCGCCCAATTGTCGAGCTGCCCGATCGGCGAGATCCCCCAGCGCTACCAGCCGCCCAAACCGCGTCGCAACGACGACGATGAGAACGCCAGCCGTTTCCGTCGTGGCCCGGAAACACCGTGGACGGTAGCGGGCATGGTGGTGGGCATGCGCAAGCGCGGTGAAAGCGACGCCTTCGTACAGATCGAAGACGCCACGGGCCTGCTGGAAACCAGCTTCTTCCGCGAGGTCTTCACCGAAGCGGCACCCCTGCTCACACGGGGCACCCTGATCGTGGTCGAGGGTGGCCTGCGCATCGACGACTTCGCCGGCGGGTATCAATTGCGTGCCCGCAAGGCGTATGCCTTGTCCGATGCCATGGAACACTTCGGCCGCCTCCTGACGCTGCGACTCAACGGCATCGGCCCGGATTTTCCGCAGCACCTGCGCCAGGCCCTCATGGGTTATCGCGGCGGCCGCACGCCGCTGATGCTCTCGGGCTACCGTAACGGCACCGGCCAGGCCAGCTTCGAACTGGGCGAGGCCTGGCGGGTGCGTGCCCTGCCCGACCTGATGCGCACACTGCGCGCCTTGCCGGGAGTCTTGGGCACCGAGTTGCGGCTGGTGCGGCCGGCCGACTAAGCCGTACCGTGCGCCCAGCGCAAGTTCAGGCAGTTGACCTACACGGATTTCGGAAATCCGCTCAATCACTTACGCCGATCCTCCGTCATCCGTACCCTCGCGCACACCGCGCTGGGCGCCACTAGGTATAATCAGCGGTCTTGCCCGGATGCACCCTATTTCATGAATCCCAACTTCCTCGATTTCGAACAACCCATTGCCGAGCTGGAAGCGAAGATCGAAGAGCTTCGCCACGCCAGCAGCGGGCAGGCATTCAATATCGACGAGGAAGTAGGTCGCCTGCGTGAAAAGCTGAAGATCAAGACCGCCGAGATCTTCCGCAACCTCACGCCCTGGCAGGTCAGCCAGGTGTCGCGTCATCCAGCGCGCCCGTACACCCTGGATTACATCCAGGCCATGTGCGAGGAATTCCACGAGCTCAAAGGCGACCGCATGTTCGCCGACGACCAGGCCATTGTCGGTGGCCTGGCGCGCATCAATGGCCGCTCGATCATGATCGTCGGTCACCAGAAGGGCCGCGACACCAAGGCGAAGGTCAAGCGCAACTTCGGCATGCCGCGCCCCGAGGGTTACCGCAAGGCGCTGCGCCTGTTCAAGATGGCCGAGCGCTTCAACATCCCGGTATTCACCTTTATCGATACGGCCGGTGCGTGGCCCGGCATCAACGCCGAAGAGCGCGGCCAGTCCGAAGCCATCGCGCGCAACCTGCTCGAGATGGCCGAACTGCGCGTGCCGATCATCTGCACCGTGACAGGAGAAGGCGGTTCCGGCGGCGCGCTCGCCATCGGCGTCGGTGATCGCACGCTGATGCTGCAGTACTCGACCTACTCCGTCATCACGCCGGAAGGCTGCGCTTCGATCCTGTGGAAGAGCGCCGACAAGGCCAAGGACGCCGCCGAGGTCATGGGTCTCACGGCCCCGCGCCTGCTTGAGAATGGCCTGATCGACAAGATCGTGCGCGAACCGCTGGGCGGGGCGCACCGCAATGCCCAGTCCATGGCGATTCGCCTCAAGGCCGTCCTGCTCAACGAGCTCGATGCACTCGAAACGCTGGGCGTCGATAAGCTGCTCGAGAAGCGTTACCAGCGGCTGCGCGGTTACGGCGCCTTCACCGAAGGCTGAGCTTCGTCACATCGCGGCGGGGTACCATCGGCCTTCCATGCCCCGCACGCGGATCGAACCATGGCCAACGACGTCACCGATAAGCTCGCCGTCCTCATCGATGCCGATAACGCGCGTCCCGCGATCGTCGACGGCCTGCTCGCCGAGGTCGCCAAGTACGGCACCGCCCATGTGAAACGGATCTACGGCGACTGGACCGGCCCCCATCTCAACGGCTGGAAGACCGCCCTGCTCGATCACTCGATCCAGCCCATCCAGCAGTTCGCCTACACGTCCGGGAAGAACGCCACGGACTCGGCGATGATCATCGATGCGATGGACCTGCTTTACTCCAATCGCTTCGACGGCTTCTGCATCGTCTCCAGCGACAGCGACTTCACGCGGCTGGCCTCGCGTATCCGCGAAGCCGGCCTCATGGTCTACGGTTTCGGCGAGCAGAAAACGCCCAAGCCATTCGTCTCCGCATGCGACAAGTTCGTCTACACGGAAGTGCTCGTCGGCACGGTGGAGAACGAAGCGTCCGAGCCGCCGGTACAGCGCACGGCCCATGAGCTGCGCGGCGACACCAAGCTGGTCAACCTGATCCGCAACGCCATCGACGCCGGCTCCGACGAGAACGGCTGGGCGAGCCTCGGCGCCATCGGCAGCATCATCAACAAGCGCTCGCCCGAGTTCGACTCGCGCAACTACGGCTACTCGAAGCTGAGCGGACTGATCCACGGCATCGGCCTGTTCGAGGTCGAGGAACGCCAGGCCGGCAATGCGAAGCATCTCTTCGTTCGTCTTCGCGCGAAGGGCAAATGAACGTGTCGCTGGTCGATCACCTCACTGCAGCGCTGGACGACGTACCGGGCGCCACGCTGGTCGTCGCCTTCAGTGGTGGACCGGATTCCACCGCGCTGCTGCACGCACTCGCCGCGCAGATGCCCAGGCCGGCACTGCGCGCCTTGCATGTCGACCACGGACTGCATGCCGATAGCGCCACCTGGGCCGTACACTGCCGCCGGATGTGCGATTCGCTTGGCGTCCCCATCGAGGTCGTGCGGGTCACCGTGGACCTTACGCGCGGCGAAGGCATCGAGGCGGCCGCGCGACGCGCACGCCACGAGGCCTTCGCCGCAGCGCTGAAGCCCGGCGAACACATCGTGCTTGCCCACCATCGCGACGACCAGATGGAAACGGTGCTGCTCAAGCTGATGCGTGGTGCGGGACCGGACGGGCTGGCGGGGATGCGGGCGATGCGCCCGCTCGCCGCCGGGATCCTGTGGCGGCCCCTGCTGGATCTCCCGCGCGCAGCCCTGCTCGACCATGTCGCCACGCATGGCCTGTCGACCCTGCACGACCCCTCCAACGACGACCCGCGCATCGCGCGGGGCTACCTCCGCGCCACCGTCATGCCCGCCTTGATGGCGCAATGGCCACAGGCCGCCGTCAGCGTCACGCACAGCGCGCGCCTGTGCCGCGAGGCGGCGGACGCACTGCGTGAGAGCTGGATCGATGCACTCGATCGCCTGCGCCGTGACGAGAACACCCTCGATGCCCGTGAATGGCTCGACCTGCGGCCGGCGTGGCGCGCCCCGCTGCTGGACCACTGGCTGCACGCCATCGGCCTGAGCGCACCGACGACCGCGCAGCGGGAGGCACTCGAGCGACAGATTCGCGAGGCCTCGGCGGAACGCCTGCCGCTCGTCGGCTGGCAGGACACCGAAGTTCGCGTCTGGAAGGGGCGGTTATGGGCCATGTCCCGATACCAGCCGTTTGACGAGGCATGGACAGGCCTGTGGCACGGCGAGCCGATGACCCTGCCCGGCGGTGGCGTGCTGACGCTGGGCGGCGCGCGCCTCGCTGAACCGCTCACGGTGCGCTACCGGCGCGGCGGCGACCGGATTCGCACCGCCGGCAACCACATCACCAAGGAACTGCGCGATCTTTTCCAGGAAGGCGCCGTGCCGCCCTGGCGGCGACCGCGCATGCCCCTGCTTTGCGAAAACGGCAGCCTGATCGCGGTAGGCGACCGCTGGATGAGCGATCGCGGCAAGGCCTTGTTCGACGGAATAGGGGCCCTGCCGGTGTGGCAGCGCGGCGTTTCCGATTGATCAAAAAGGCCATGTGAGCTAATTTTGCGGGCATGCCGAAGTCCCCCGCCCCTGTTGCACCCGCGTCATCCATTGCCGAATTCGAGCATTCGCTCGACGAGCTCGAGCAACTGGTCACACGCATGGAAGGCGGCGAGTTGAGCCTCGACGAATCGCTCAAATCGTTCGAGCGCGGCATCCGCCTCTACCGGCACTGCCAAACGGCACTCGAGCAGGCTGAACTGCGCGTGCGCCTGCTGCTCGATCCCGAAGCCCCCGAGACCGCCGAACCCTTTGATTCCCACATCGACTGACCTGCCGGCGCCGCTGAAGGCGCTGGTCGGCCGGGCTGACGACGCGCTCGCGCGCGCGCTGCCCGGCGGCGACCTCCCGCCCGTGGAACTGCATGGCGCCATGCGTTATGCCGTCCTCGGCGGCGGCAAACGCCTGCGCCCGCTCCTGGTCTATGCGGCCGGACACGCGCTCGGCCGCGACGACGGCGTCCTCGACGCACCCGCCTGCGCCGTGGAGATCATCCACGCGTATTCGCTGGTGCACGACGACCTGCCGGCCATGGACGACGACGCCCTGCGTCGCGGCCGGCCCACCTGCCACATCGTTTACGGCGAAGCCATGGCGATCCTCGCCGGTGATGCATTGCAAGCGCTGGCCTTCGAGATTCTCGCCACGCCCTACAGCGACCATGACGATCCACTGGCACGCATCGCCATGCTGCGCGCCCTGGGTGCCGCCTGCGGCGCCGAGGGCATGGCTGGCGGCCAGGCCTTCGATCTTTCCGCGGTGGGCCAGAAACTGTCACTGGTCGATCTCGAGCGGATGCACGCCTACAAGACCGGCGCCCTCATCCGCGCCTCGGTACGTCTGGGCGCCCTCGCGGCCGGCTGCACCGATCCCGACCTGCTCGGCCGCCTGGACCGTTACGGTCACGCCGTGGGCCTGGCTTTCCAGGTACGCGACGACATCCTTGACGTGGAAGGCGAGTCCGCCGTGATCGGCAAGACCGCCGGCAAGGACGCCGCCGCCGACAAACCCACCTTCCCGTCCATCATCGGCCTGCCCGCCTCACGCGAGCGCCTCGACACGCTGGTCCGCGATGCCCTCGACGCCATCGAGCCGCTCGGCGCACGCAGCGAATGGCTCGCCGACCTGGCGCGCTACTCCGCCCAGCGCGCGCACTAATGTAGGAACCGATTCATCGGCGATGAAGACATGTAGGAGCCGACTGCGTCGGGGAACCCTCGACCCTACTATCGCGAATGAGGCCGTGCATCGCATCGCGCAGGCGGTTCAACCGCTCGCCATATCATCGCAATGCCTTCTTCGCACAACCGACAGCCTGAGGGTTCGCCGATGAATCGGCTCCTACACAGAGCGCGTCGGTCGTTTATCGAATGATGAGCAGCGACGCTTACGAGCGTTGCGCTCGACCACACGCAACCTCAGCGTCTGGTGTCGCGGTCGGGTTGGCCCTTGGGGCCGCATGAGCTGAGGGCCGCTCAGTTATCGGCCGGAGCGAGCGAGGCGGCGAACGCCGCTAATACACGCGCCGCGAAGCGGCGGTCCTTTCAAAAAAAGAGCCCGCTTGCGCGGGCTCTCTTCACACCTGTTTGCGACAACTCAGCTAACCAACCGCAACGCGAACGGATAGCGGTAGCTGCCCGTCTGACTCACGCGCACGGCGGCGAGGATGCAGAAGACGATGTTGAGGATCCACAGCACGACGTGCAGGAAAGCGCCGATCAGGATGACCGTGAGGATCCAGCAGATCACGTAACCCAACAGGACGGTGAGCTGGAAGTTCAGGGCTTCCTTGGACTCGGTGACGAGATAGGACTTGTCGGAACGGTCCTTGTTGATCAGCCATACGATCAACGGAACGATGATGCTGAAAAGAAACCCGGAGAGATGCGTCAGCATCGCGAGGTTCTTGTCATCGTTTCCATGGGAAACCGGCGGAACCGGCTCATACGGCGGCGGGCTCGGCGGGGGCGACGGTGGAATCTGGTCGGACGGCGTACTCATGGTGCGACTCCGGTGGCGATGTCGGCCCCACTGTCGGAGAGCGCCGGGAGCGTGTCAAGCCGTCCTTACGGCACATGCCGCCCCGCGAGGGGCGGCATGCCTCGATCACTCGCCGGCGATCGTCATGTTTTCGATCAGCCAGGAGCCGGTGAGGATGTGCGAGCGACGGTCCACGTCGTTACCCACGGCGACCAGGTTGGCGTACATGTCGCGCAGGTTGGCGGCGATGGTGATCTCTTCGACCGGATAGGCGATCTCGCCGTTTTCCACCCAGAAGCCCGACGCACCGCGCGAGTAATCGCCGGTAATGATGGACACGCCCTGCCCCATCACCTCGGTGACGAGAAGGCCGGTACCGAGCTTCCGCAGCATGCCGGCGAAGTCGTCATCGCCCGTCTTCACCAGCAGGTTGTGCACGCCGCCTGCGTTACCGGTGGAGGTCAGGCCGAGCTTGCGTGCCGAATAACTGCCGAGGATGTAGCGCGAGAGCACGCCATCGACGATCAGGGGGGCATCGATCGTGGCGACGCCTTCGGCATCGAAGACCGACGAGCCCATGGCGCGCGGAATGAGAGGTTTCTCATCGATACGGAACCACGACGGCAGGATCTGCTTGCCGACATGGTCTAGCAGGAAGCTGGAACGGCGATACAGCGATCCGCCGCTCACCGCCCCGAGCAGGTGGCCGATGAGCCCGCGGGAAATCTCAGGGGCGAACAGCACCGGCGCCTGGCGGGTACCGAGACGCCGTGCGTTGAGACGCGACAACGTGCGCTCGGCGGCCTTGCGCCCAATGGCCGCGGGATCCATGAAATCCGCGGCACGGCGCTGGCTGTCGTACCAATAGTCGCGCTGCATGCCGTCATCGTCGTCACCCGCGATCAGGGCAACCGACAGCGAGTGCCGCGTGCCGCGTTCACGACCGAGGAAGCCGTGGGAGTTGGCGTAAACGGAGAGGCTCTGCCCCGCGTTCACGCTGGCGCCGTCGGAATTGGTGATGCCGGCGATGGCCCGTCCGCCGTCCTCGATCTCCTGACCCAGGGCAATGGCGCGATCGACATCCAGGTCCCAGGGATGCCAGAGGTCGAGGTCCGGGAAGCTCGTGGCCATGCGGTCGGCCTCAGCCAGGCCGGAGGCCGGATCGTCCTCGGTGAACCGGGCGATGGCGCAGGCCTGGTCGATCGTGGCCTGGATCGAGTCCGGATTGAGGTCCGCCGTGCTCGCCGAGCCCTTGCGCTGACCGAAGTACACGGTGAGCGCGAAGCCGCGGTCGCGCGTGTGTTCGACGGTTTCGACCTCGCCCAGGCGGACATTCACGTTCAGGCCGACATCGACACTGGCGGAAACTTCGGCCTGGGTCGCCCCGGCGGCGCGGGCCCTGCGGATGGTGTCCTCGGCCAGGGTGGCGAGGCGATCGAGGTCCTGCTGACTGCTGTCGACGGTGGAAACGAGGCTCACGTGGGCTTCCCGGGGGGCTGGCGGTTAGAATGGCAGGCCGCACGCGGCCAATCCCATCCAGATGGGGTCGCGTCACCCGTTTAAAAAGCAACGCACCGCGCATGGTGCCATGGAACCCATATGAGCATCCGTGTCGGCCTCTACCGCCACTTCAAGGGCATGCCCTACCGCGTGCTGGGCACCGCCCGGCACAGCGAAACCATGGAAGAACTCGTGGTTTACCAGGCCCTCTACGGTGAGCACGGCTTGTGGGTCCGCCCCGCCGCCATGTTCGCCGAGACCGTCGAGCACGACGGCCGCACGCAGCCCCGCTTCGCCTTCGAAGGTGAAGCCACCGACCTATTCGCCACGCCGGAGACCCAGCCATGAAGCCCTACGACGATCGCCCGAAGAAGGACGACGAAGAAGAAGACTTCGGCCCGAGCCGCAGCGAACTGCGCCGCAATGCGCTGGACATGCTCAAGCTGGCCAAGCAGCTGGTCGAGCTACCGCCCAGCCGCATCCCGAAGCTGAAGCTGCCGGAAGATATCGTCGACGAGATCGGCCGGACCCGTAAGGTCACCGCCCACATCGCCCACAAGCGCCAGCTGGCCTTCCTCGCCAAACAGATGCGTCGCCACGGCGATGAGGCCTTTACCGATGCACGCGCCGCCCTGGGCGAAGACCGCGACCGCCAGCGCCAGGAAGCCGCGCACATGCATCGCCTGGAAGCGCGTCGCGAAAAGCTGATGGAAGGCGGCGACGTCGCTCTCGGTGAACTGTTCGACGAATACCCGCAACTCGATCGCCAGCACCTGCGCTCCCTCGTCCGCCAGGCCAAGGCCGAACGCGAAGCGAGCAAGCCGCTGCATGCGTTCCGCGAGCTCTACCGGATCATCAAGGAACTCGAAGCCGGCACGGGCGACGACGAAGCCTGAGCGTCACGCTCCCTGTAGGAGCCGATTCATCGGCGATGCTCTTCAAAAAAAAAGTCGGCGCTTCACAGCGTCGGCTTTTTTTTAGTTAGCCGCCAGCAACAACGAACGCAGCAGCCGATGCCACATGCGTGGCAGGCGAAGCGACGAAGGCACCCAGCATCAGCAGGCAGGTCAGGACGCTGGCGGCGAAGAAGGTGTGCAGCATGGCGGTTTCGAATTTCATGGTCGTTGTCCTTTAGACGATGTTTGAGGTGGGGTCGTAGATACCTCTGCATCGGGCGTGCCAACGGAAGAAATCGGCTGCAGGGCGCATTCCTGTGCGGTTCTCGTGGGACGGCAAAGCGCGGTGTCCGTGTCCGCGGACGGTGTGCGGAATGTCCGGACGAGTGTCCGGGGTTGCGGCGTTCGGTGCTGTGAGCTGTCTGCTTGAGATCGGGAGATTCCGGCAACCTGGTTATCGCCGATGAATCGGCTCCTACAAAAAGAAAAAGCCCGGCGTTAGCCGGGCTCTTCTTTTCGCACTTCGTTTTCTTACCAGCCGATCCCGAGTTCGAGATGTTCCGGCTGCGTCTCGATCAAGGTCGAGCTCTGGTCGGACACATCGTCGTACGCGAAGCCGTAGGCCTTGCCGTTCACGCCGTGCAGGTGCCAGAAGCGCGAATAGTAGTTCGCCGGCGACTGCAGGTAGAACGAGGAGGCATCCTTCCACTGCGTGGTGTCTTCCATCACGTGGCGGTTGAACGCGGCACAGATCTGCGCCTCCAGTTGGCCTTCCACACCCCAGGGGTCGTTCGACCGGGCCAGGGCGCCCTTGCCTTCCAGCACATCCTGCGTGGTCGGCTTCTGCACGTTGAAGAGCATGCCTTGCGGCTCGTCCGCTTCGTGGGTATCGGCCCAGTTCGTGTGGCGGAAGGTCAGCACACCGTTGACCACCGACCCTTCGAACTGTTTGTTACCGATCGTCATCTCCAGCAGATGGCTCTGGTAGTACGTCCACGAGTCGTCGATGTAGCCGTCGAAGTAATGCTCCTGCGGCTTGCCCACGTCGAACTGATCCTTGCCCGGGGCGAGGATCCGGATCGGATCGGCCTCGGTCAGGGCGAACTCCGCCGGCACTTCCTGGTTGTACTGCGCGAAGATCTGCGCGCGGGTCTGCGTGATGCCGGACGCCACGTGACGGGTCTTGTTGCCGCCAAACACATCGAGCGCGAGCGGGATGGAGAACTGATCCACCTGCGTCGTGTTGATGAAGATGGCGTTGTCGTTCCAGGTGAACTCGTACCAGTCGTAATACACGCCAATGTTCGGATCGGTACCGTTGAGTGGGTTGGGACCCGCGAAACCGATCGAATCGTCGGCCGCCTTGAGCACCTTGATGTACATCGGTTCACCGACCGAGACGAAGATCCGCCCGGAATCCAGCTTCGGCAGCAGGAGCAGCTTGGACTGCGCCAGCGTGAAGAAGTAGTTCGGGTAGTTCTGGCCGTTCTTGGTCAGGTGGCCTGCGCCATCGTTGTCCTCGACCTTCAGCGGTGCGACGGTGCCATCCGGCTTGACCCACGAGAACACGTTGGTCTTCGGGTCGCGACCGATCACGGCGACGTACACCTTGTCGTCGGTCCACTTGCCGTTGGTCGTGTTGCGCAGCTGGGTGCCGATGAAGCCCGGATACACCGAGTAATCGAAGCCCTGCGACGGATCGCCCGAACCAGGCTGGGTCGGCTGGGTCGGCGTCGTACCGTCACCGTCCGTACCGTACACCTCGAGTTCCCACAGCGAGTAACCGTACTGCGTGCTGCGCTTGATGCCGTGCATGCGGACGTACTGCGCCGAAACCGGCGTGAACGTACGCGTCTCCACGCCACCGGTGCTCGCCGGATTCGCATCCGCCGTCTGCCAGGTGGTGTGGTCGGTGGACACTTCGATCACGTACGACGTGGCGTGCGCGTTCTCCCAGTTGAGCACCACCTTGTTCACCAGCTTGACCGAACCGAGGTTCACTTCGATCCACTGGTCGTCGGTGAAACCGGAGGACCAACGCGTACCGGCATCGCCGTCATTGACGTTGGCCGGCTTGAACGCCGTCGGATTCTCCGAATCCGATGCGACCACCGGACGGTTCAGCGCGAGATTGCTGGACCCGGAGACCGGCTGCTGCGGAGCGGCCGGCTGCTGCACGACAAGGGTCGCCGGCTGGCTGGTCGCGGTGCGACCGGCCGTGTCGGTGACGACCACGTCGTAGTTGCCCGCATCGGCCATCGTGGCGTTGAAGCCGAGGCTGGCCTGGGTGGCACCGGCGATCGACGCACTGTTGCGGCGCCACTGGTAACCCACCGTGCCATTGGCCTTGACGCCGACAGTGAAGTTGGCCGCCTGGCCTGCCGTCACCGTCTGCGACTGCGGCTGGCCGACAATCGTCGGTGCCGTCGCGGCATAGACCTCGAACTCGAACATCGACACGCCGTAGTCCGTGTTGCGGTGCAGGCTGTTCATGCGAACGTACTGCGCGGTCTGCACCGGGAAGGTCTGCGTATCTACGCCGCCCTTGCCGACGACCGGACCGACCACGGTTTTCCACGTCGTGCCGTCCGACGACACATCGATCGTGTACTGGGCGGACGACGCGTTCTCCCAGCGCATGATCACGTGGTCGAAGCTCTTCGGCGAACCGAAGTTCACGATCAGGTCGACCGGGTCCTGCTTCTGGATGGAACCCCAACGGGAGTTGAAGTCGCCGTCGATGGCCGCGCCGGGATTGAGGTCCGGGCGCTCGGTGTCGTACGAGGACGACGCCGTGGCACCGATGGCGATGTTCACGCCACCCTTGCCGTCACCCGGTGTACCCGGGCTGGGCGGATTGCCGCCACCGTTGTCGTTGCCGCCGCCATTGTTCGGCTGCGTGACCGGGCCGGCCCACGTCGGCGGATCGATACCGGCCGTGGAGTTGTCGACCGTCAGCAGCACATTGTTGCTGGCGGTGGTGAGGCCCTGTGCACTGACGACATTGACACGGTAAACGGTGCCGTTCTGCGCAGCCGTGAGGGCACGCGTCGCGTAGTTGCCATCGGCCGTGCTCGACACGAACGTGAGCACGTCCTGGTCGTTGGCGTCCTTGGTGACCGTGTACCAGTCGTAGCTGAGCGGACCGACGCCCGTCGCCTTCACCGAGAAGGGCGCGGAACGACCGACACCGGCGGTCTGGTTGGAGGGCTGGGYGGTGATCGTCGGCGCGACCACCTTCGTGCCCTTCACGCAGAGCACGTGACCCGGATTGTTCTCCGCCACTTCGCGACGGATATCACCCAGCGAGCTCACCTGGAAGGCGAAGGTCGAATCGTTCGGATCCTGCCCGGCCGTCCACGTGTTCCATGCACCCGGGAACGCTTCGCTCGAGTAGCTCTGACCACTGATGGCCAGCGCTTCATCGACCGTCGGAAGGCGCATGCCGTCCTTCGCGCATTCCTGGATGGCGACCGACTGGGTGAACTGCGCGCCCTGGTCCGTGAAACCGCGCTGCACGCGATCCCACTGCAGGCCACTCAGGTTGTCCGTTACCAGGTTCGAACCCGTCGCGGACGTGTAGCGGTCCGTGGCGGCACAGCAACCGGGCGAGTTGTACACCTCGAACTCATACAGCGAGTAGCCGTAGTCCGTGGCGCGCTTGATGCCCTGCATGCGGACGTAACGACCCTTGACCGGGTGATCGAAGGTGAAATCCTCCGTGCCGCCGGTGCTGGTGTCGGTGTGGTACGCATCCTGGAAGCCACTATCCGGGCTGTCCGAGTACTGGATCTTGTACTCGCTGGCGTGGGCGTTTTCCCACTTCAGCACGACACGATTGAACGTACGCGACGAGCCGAGGTCGACCGTCATGAACGCTGCATCGTCGCCGATCTTCGAGCCCCAGCGCGTTGTCTCGTCGCCGTCCACGGCCTGCCAGGCAGCGGTGCCCTGGGTGTTCTCGACGAGCGAGGAGGCCGTCACTTTTTCACGCGCCAGGTTCGCACCCGGCGGAGCCAGCGTGAGCTTGGCGGTCGTCGTTGCCACCGTGCCGGTGATGTTGCTCACCGTGACGGTATACGTACCGATATCGCTCTGCTGCACGGCGGGAATCGTCAGCGTCGGCAAGTCGTCGCCCACCGCCACGCCACCGACCGACCACTTGTAGTGGAACGGCGAGGTACCGGCGACCAGGCTGGTCACGTCGAACGTGGCCGGCTGGCCGGGGTTCGCGCGGACGTCGGCCAGCGTGCCCGTAAACACCGGCGGACGCGCGGCGTTCACCGTGAGTGCCGCCGCCTGCGACGGCACGTTGCTGCCGAAGTTGCTGATGACGACGGAGTAGTTGACGTTGCTGTCCGCGATGCTCAGCGTCGGCGTGTCATAGCTCGGGCCATTCGCGCCCGGAATCGCCGACGCGCCCTTCATCCACTGGTAGGTGAGCGTCGGAGAGCCCGCTGCAACCACCTGGAAGTGAGCTTGCTGGCCCTCGTCGACGTTCTGCGCCTTGGGTTGGGTGGAGATGACCACCGGACTGAAGGCAAACACCTTGAGTGCGGCGCTGCTGGACTCCTGGTCCGGACCCTGGCCGTGCACGACCACGCTATAGGCCGAACCGTCGTCGGCACGCGTCGAGGCCGGCGTGACGTAGCTCGCGCTGGTCGCACCGGGAATCTCGACGCCATTCTTCTTCCAGGTGAAGCTCAACGGCGGCGTGCCGGAAGCGGTCACCGAGAAGTGGCCGACATCGCCTTCGGTGATGTCCTGCTCGATCGGCTGCGCAATGATCGACGGCGGACCCGATGCAGTCGGCGGCGCCGGCACGTTGACGATGGCGAACGTCGCGCTACCGGCCGTGAGGCCTGTCGCGGACGCGGTCACCGTCACCTGGCCCGGGGTGAACTTCGAGCGCAGTGCGATCTTCTGCAGGCCACCTTCGAACTGCAGTTCCGACGAACCCGGCGAGTGGTAGTTGTGGATCGGCTCCGGGATGCCGCCGTTGTTGTCCGGCACTTCACCGGCGCTGTAATCGACGTACTGCTGCGTGCCGCCCTGGTACGTCACGATCGACGCACCGCTGGTGACTTCGAAGGTCACCTTCTGCGCGGCATCCGGCACGACGATGCCATTGGCATCGACCACCTTCGCAACGATGAAAGCCGCGTCCGAACCGTTGGCCGTAACCTGGAAACGCGTGCCATCCGGCTTGACCACGTTCGGGACGACATCGAGCTCGATATGATCGGCCTTGCCTGCGGTCGTCAGCGTATCCGACACGGGCTGGCCGTCGGCGCCGTTACGCACGCTACCCAGTGCATCGATGCACTGCGCCGTCGCGGTACCTGCCTGCCACGTGACGTTCCAGTGGACCTGGCCCGGCAGCTTCGTGGTGGCCTGCGCCTTGCTGGAGCCGACGATCTTGCCGGTGTCTTCGTCCGTAGGACCATTTTCGGCGGCGTACGACACGTCGTCGATCGTATCCCAAGGGTTCGGCACCTGGTCGCTACCCTGCGGGATACCATTGATGAGCAGGCGAACCTTGGGACAGTTACTGAAGGCATTGACCTGGATGTCGCCGGTGCGATTCCAGGTGTTCGCCAGCTTCACCACGGGACGCAGGTCATACGGCACCCAGACCGACTCGTAGATGTAGTACAGCATGCGCGGGAAACGGTTCGCATCGGTCATCGATGCGTTGTTGCCACGCACGTTGTGACGGAAGCCCTTGATCGGCTTGCCATCAGGATGCGTCGCGATGCTGCCGTCCGGGTTCTTCTGGTACGTCCAGTGCGTGGCGTCCTCGAGACCTTCGACCATCTCGATGACTTCGCCCGGCGTATCGGACATGTACCACTGCGCCATGCCGAAGGTGCCGACCTTGCGGGCCTGCGAGTACGGCACGAGGTAGTTCAGCGCGAACGCCAGCTCGTAGTCGTACGAATGGCGAAGCGTGCCCGGACCCCAGTACTCCGCACCCCAGGCGGGCTTGTTCGGAAACTCGTTCGAGTGCAGGTAGGTTTCGCAACCGGCCTTCGAGCAGCTGAGGATATCGCCGTTGGCGGCGTCCGGCGTGCGGTCGGCCGCGGCGCGGGGATTGATGCTGTCCCACGTGCGGGCAAGCGCGCGGAGCTCGACGGCGAACGGCGTCGACATCACGCCATTGTCGTGCTCCCAGGCCAGGATCGACGGGTGGCTGCGATCGCGGATCACGATGTCGCGATGGACCTCGCGCTTGATCGTCCACATGTCGTTGCACTGCTGGTCGCCTGCCTTGCAGGGCGTGGCGAAGCCGTTCTCGCCGTCGCCGCTGGGCTGGACGATGAACACGCCCAGCGCATCCGCGGCCTCGACGAACTCGGGGCTCGACGGGGAGTGGCCAGGACGCCAGAGGTTGCCACCGCCGGCAGCGAGCTGCTGGAGGTCACGCCATTGCTGCTCCTCGGGCACGGACGAACCGAGCGCGGGATAGTCGTAGCGACCCGAGCCGCCCCACATGTACTGCTTCGCGCCGTTGACGTACGGGAAGTCCTTGTCCCAGGTGATGACACGGATGCCGAGCGTGCTCTGCTTCGCATCCACCACCACGCCGTCGATGCTGACGGTATGCAGCACCTTGTACAGGTACGGCTTGCCGTTGACGCTGTTGTTCGGGTACCACAGGTGCGGATTACTCACCTGGAGGCTTTCATCGAACACCGGCGTTTCGTTGCCCGGCACGAAGTTCGCCGGCAGCGTCTTCTGCTGCTGGTCGGACTTCACGACGTTGCCATCGGCATCGACGATCTGCGTGGTCAGCGTCACCGTCTTGGCGGCGTTGGTTTCGTTGGCGATGTTGGTCTGAACCCTGACCGTCGCCGTGCTGTGGTCCGCACTGAGGCTCTGGGTGCCCACGTACGTGCCCCAGGTGTTCTGGCCCGCGTAGACGTTCTCCGGGATGTGCACGAAGTTGGTCACGTGCAGCTTTACCGGGCGGAACAGACCCGCTTCGGCCTGGCCGAAACGGAACGAACCGGAAAAGCCCGGATCCTCGAAGAAGCCACCGCCGCCGCGACTGACCTTGACGGCCAGGACGTCGGTGCCGTCGAACTTGAGGAAGGGCGTCAGGTCCACGATGTGCGGCAGGAAGCCGATAACGTGGGTGGCGTTCGCGTCCGGCTGACCGGCCTGGTTGAGCACGCCGGTACCGGGCACGAAGTGGCCGTTGATGTAGACGCGGTCGCCAGTGTGGGCGCCTTCGAACTCGACCATGACTTTCTTGCCGGCGAACTTCGCCGAGTCATCGAGCTTGACGCGATACCAGCTGGTCTCGCCGTCCAGGCTGCCCTGGCCGCCGCCGGACTCCTGGTTGATGAAGGTGGTGAAATCGTTGGCGGCATGCGGGATACCGACGGTCAGCCATGCGCTGTCGTTATAGGTCGGGATCGCGCCGTCGTCACCGTTGGGTAGTGGTGCGTACACCACCGGGTCATTCGGGTTCTGCACGGCCTGCTTGGTGTATTTCCAGGGCCGTGCGCCGAGGTTGATGTCCTGGCGATCCGATGGCGCGACGGTGACCGCTTGCGCGGTCATCGTCGCGCCAAGGAGCACGGTCGCGAGCAGGCTTGCCAGCCGCCCTCGTCCGTTCGCCCTGCGTTGCAAGATCGGGTGTGTCTGCATTGGGTGTGGGTCCCCTGTGAGAGCCGCTGTGGGACAGCGCGTTCGCAACAGGCACGACGGCACGAGCCGGCGAGTCGAGCTGCCGGCTTACTGCGATCGATACGAGGTGAGTGGGAGGCTATTTAGCCGTCCATACGCTGTCTGCCGGCGGAYCATCCGCCTGCCTGATGACACTCACAATACCTTGCGATCACCCAATCGCAGGTTTCTCCACCATACGCTCGCGTTCCGTGACGTGCGTCATATTTATTCGGGACGGGATAGAATTCGGCAAGACGCTTTTGCAGCATCGTGCGGTGATATCGCGGCATCCCTCTTTCGAGGGTATGCCGCCGGGATCACTTCTTGGATAGCGCGTCGAATTGTTGCTGGAGGTAGCTGCTGGTGCTGCCGAGTTTCGTCATCATCGTGTCGAGCGCGGTGTACTGCTTGGTGATGCGATCGGAGAAGGTCTTCATCGAGACTTCGAAGTCCGCCGATTTTTTGGCGATGTCTTTGGTCCGCGCATTTAAGTTGGCGGTGCGCTGACTGAGGATGCCGCTGGACGATGTCCAGCCGGTGATCAGCTTGTCCAGCTTCCCGGCGACGCTTTGCGAACCACTGAGCAGTTCCTGCGTCTCCGCGGGCGATGTCGCGAGTGCCTTGGTCAGTTTGGTGTTGTCGAACTTCAGCGTTCCGCCCAACTGGAACGCGATGCCAAGGTCGCTCAACGAGCGCGGCCCCTTGCCGGAACCCGTCGACTGCGAACCTAGCAAGGCCGTCATCTGACTCTTGATCGAGGTCACGGTAGCGTCGCCGATCAGCGCGCCCACCTGCTTGTTATTAGGGTCGTATTTGGTCAGCGTCTGGTATTGCGAGACAAACTGGTTGTAAGCGGTGACCAGGGAGGTCAGCGCCGCGGCAACCGCACTCGTATCGTTCTGGATGACGACCGTACTGGTACCCGCCTTGGTCAGCGTGAGCGTGACGCCATCGATGGCCGAGGCCACGGTATTGGACGGACTGCTCGCCTTCGTATTGTCGATGGTGAACTCGGCATCCTGCGCGACGACGGTCGCGCTGTCCGTCGCCGGATCGAAGGCGAGTTGAGTCAGTGCGGGATCGCCGCTGGCGGCGACAGTGAAGGCATTCTGCTTGCCGGTCGAGGTCGATGTCAGCGTCAGGTGCGCGCCATCCGTACCCGTCACGATGCTGGCCGTGACACCGGGATTACCGGGCGCCTTGTTGATCAGGTCGCGGATGTTCTCCAGCGTGTTCGCCGGCGGCTTGATGTCGAGGATCATCGACTTGTCACCAATGGCGATCGTCAGCGCGCCCGTGCCGACCGGCTCCTTGCTGCCCGGAAAGGCCGCGGAGGTGGTCTTCTGGGCGGCGGCGAGCTTGTCGACGACGATGGTGTACGTGTTGGAGCGGGCGTCCGGCTCGGCGACGGCCGAGAGAACGGTGGTCTCGCTCACTGTCGTTTTATGCGCCTTGAACACGGAGCCATCGGCGAGCGACTTGATCGCCGTCTGGAGGTTGGTCAGGGACGCGGTGAAATTGCCGACAGCGGAGATCTGCGTCTTGTTCGTCGTCGTCAGGGCGGCCAGGGCTTTGTCCGTGGCCGCCCGCTTGTTGTTCGACAAATTCGTGACGATGCTCGAGACATCGATCGAACTCGACCCGAGATTGATGGTGTTGGTTGCCACGAGGTTCTCTCCTTGAGAACGCCTGTTCAAGGCGTCGGGATCTTGACGGCCATGACGCCGTCAAGCCGCTTTCCCTACTCGCAAGCAATTACGATGCCATCGCAAAATCATGGAACCGGCGATTTATCGGCGTCGAGAACAGGTAGGAGCCGATTCATCGGCGATCCCGCGGCAGCGGGCCGGGTTGAGACGAGCACCCGTTCGCCGATGAATCGGCTCCTACCAGAACATGGGCCTCAGGCTGCCGTGCCGCCTACCGTCATGGCGTCGACCCGTAATGTCGGCTGGCCGACGCCGACCGGGACGCTCTGCCCGTCCTTGCCGCAAACGCCAACGCCTTCGTCCAGCTTGAGGTCGTTGCCGATCATCGAGACACGGGTCAGGACTTCCGGACCGGAGCCAACCAGGGTTGCGCCCTTCACCGGCCGCGTCACTTTGCCGTCCTCGATGAGGTAGGCCTCGCTCGCCGAGAAAACGAACTTGCCGTTGGTGATGTCGACCTGGCCGCCGCCGAAGTTCACGGCGTAGAGGCCGCGTTTCACCGAACGGATGATCTCTTCCGGCTCACGGTTGCCGGCGAGCATGTAGGTATTGGTCATGCGCGGCATCGGCAGCTGCGCGAACGACTCGCGGCGGCCGTTGCCGGTGGACTTCACGCCCATGAGCCGTGCGTTGAGCTTGTCCTGCATGTAGCCCTTGAGGATGCCGTTCTCGATCAACGTGGTGCACTCGGTCGGCGTGCCTTCGTCGTCGATGCTGAGGGAGCCACGGCGGCCCGGCAACGTGCCGTCGTCGACCACGGTAACGCCTTCGGCGGCGACACGCTGGCCGATCCGCCCGGCGAACGCCGAACTGCCCTTGCGGTTGAAGTCACCTTCCAGACCGTGGCCGATCGCCTCGTGCAGGAGCACGCCAGGCCAGCCGGGGCCGAGGACAACGGTCATCGTGCCCGCAGGAGCGTCCACCGCCTCGAGGTTGACCAGCGCCTGGCGCACCGCTTCATCGGCGAAACCGTATGCGCGGCCATTGGCGATCAACTCGCGATAACCGTAACGACCACCGCCACCGGAGTGCCCCTGCTCGCGGCGACCGTTCTGTTCGACGATCACCTGGATGTTGAGGCGCACTAGCGGACGCACGTCGGCAGCCAGTGTGCCGTCCGACGCGGCGACGAGGATCGTGTCCAGCGTAGCCGCCAGGCTGACCACGACCTGCTTGACGCGCGGGTCGCGCGAGCGCGCATAGGCGTCGACCTCACGCAGCAGCGCGATCTTGTCTTCGTTGGGCAGGCTCTCCACCGGATCGATGGCCGGATAGAGGCCGCGCCCGGTGGCGATGGCCAACGGCTTGCCCTGACCGGCACCACCCTGCGCGATCGCCCGCGCCGCACGCGACGCCTCGAGTAGCTGAGGAAGGACGATTTCATCGGAGTAGGAGAAACCGGTCTTCTCGCCGGAGATCGCCCGGACGCCGACACCCTGTTCGATGGAATGGCTGCCGTCCTTCACGATGCCCTCCTCCAGCACCCAGGACTCGCTGCGCGAATGCTGGAAGTAGAGGTCGGCCGCATCGATCGACGGCCCCATGAGCTGGGAGAAGACGCGATCCAGGTCAGTGGACGCGAGGCCGCCCGGGGTGAGCAGGCGACGTTCGGCGAGGGAAATCAGGGAGTCCATCAGGTCTGCCGGTAGGGAATCGGGATAACCCCGGAAATGGGGTCGGATAGGGGCAGCTTAAACCCTGGGGCCGGCTTTGGCAGGGGGCGGGCTGGCGGGTAAGCAAATTGCTACGATGGGCCCGAATCCAGACGGACGGACCAGCATGAGCAAGGGAATCAAGAGGGACTTCGCCCGCCGCGTGGTCGCGGCACCGGCCAAGCGCGCCGAAGCGGTCGTCGGCGAGACGCGCGAGTTGCTGCACAAGAGTGGCGAACTCTCGCCAGGCAAGGCGATGGTCAGCACCGCCATCGCGTTATCGCTCGGCTTCCTTTGCCTCCTGGCGGTGATTGCCTTTCACTACCCGCAGTACCTGACCACGCCCGACCTCCGCCATAAGTACTCGGTCGACGTGCTTCGGCAGGCCTTGCTCGGCGCCCTGCTGGTGGCCGGCGGCCTGTCCCTGGCGAACGTGATCCTGGGCCGTAAGCGCAACCTCAACATCGCCGCCTTCGTCATGGTGGTCGCCGCCGTCGCGCTGGGTGGCTCCCGGGTCCCGGTGGGAGCGTTTCCGGATCACACACCGTACATCGGGCTGGACTGGTTCATTCTCGACCTGCTCGGCTCGACCGTGCTCTTCGTCGTCATCGAGAAGCTCTTTCCGCTCTATCGCGGGCAAAGCGTCTTCCGCTTCGAGTGGCAGACCGACATGAAACACTTCGCGGTGAACCACTTCATCGTGGGTCTCGCGTTGCTGATCGTGAACTTCCTGATCCACCATGCGTTCGGCTGGCTGGTCAGCAGTCAGTTCCAGCGCATGATCGCCAGCATCTGGTTCGTCCCACAGCTGCTGCTGTGCGTCCTCGTCGCCGACATGGCCCAGTACTGGACGCACCGGTCGTATCACGAAGTGCCCTTCCTCTGGCGCTTCCACGCTGTGCATCACAGCGTGAAGACGATGGACTGGCTGGCCGGCTCACGCCAGCACATGCTCGAGCTGATCTTTACCCGGGTCTGCGTGCTGGCACCGCTGTATGTGCTGGGTTTCAGCGAAGCGGTGATGAATGCTTACATCATCGTGGTCGGCTTCCAGGCGGTGTTCAATCACGCCAACGTGCATCTGCCCTGGGGCCCGTTGAAGTACGTCATCGTCACGCCGGACTTCCACCACTGGCACCACGCCTCGGATGACGAGGCCATCGACAAGAACTACGCCGCGCATTGGGCCTTCCTGGATTACCTTTTCGGCACGGCCGTGAAGTCGACGAAGACGTTTCCCGAAAAGTACGGGGTTGTAGGCGACTATATGCCGGATGGTTTCGTGCGGCAGCAGTTGTTTCCGTTTCGGCGGCAGAAGCCCTGATCAGCTGCGGGGGCTGCGAGGGCTGCGTTTACCGGACGTCGCCGCACGAGGTGCGGCGGCCTTCGCTGCTGGTGTGACCTTCGACAACTCCGACCAAGGAACGATCGCGGCGAGCGTGTCGGCCATGAGGTCGCGAGTCATTTCTCGGTCGTAACTTGCCTGCAGGCCCGTCCAGAACTCATCGGACATCTCGAAGAAACGAGAGAGCCGCAAACCGGTGTCCGCCGTGACCGCGCGCTTGCCGGCGATTATCTCCCCAATTCTGGGGGCGGGCACGCCGATCGCCTTGGCCAATCTATATTGACTCAGGCCCAAGGGCTTCAGGAACTCTTCGAGAAGGAATTCCCCCGGATGGGGATATGGGACTTCGCGCATTGCCGCGCTCCTCTTAGTGGTAGTCGACGACGGTGACGTTATGGGCGCCATCGTCGCGCCAGACGAAACAGACGCGGAATTGGTCATTGATACGAATGCTGTGTTGACCATCGAGGGCGCCATGCAAGGGCTTCAGCCGGTTGGCAGGTGGCCGGCGGAGGTCGTTCAAGGTTCTGGCTTCGTCGATGGCCATGAGCTTTCTCATCAGAGTTCGCTCGATCTGAATCCAGCGCCGTATCCGCACACCTTCGAAGAACGCCCGTACTTCCAGATCGCCATACGACATGATCATGACTAGTAACGCCGCTCGATAATAACGAATGGCGATACTATCGACAAGGCGCGTTGGCGAATGCCGGTTAGAGGGCCGACTCAGCGTCGGCATACCGCGTGTCTTTTGTAGGAGCCGTCTTCATCGGCGATGAGCGCTTGGCTTCATCGCTTCGTTGGCTTTCGCCGATGAATCGGCTCCTACAAGAAGCGGGGCTAAAGCAAAGGCGCGGTGGAGGCGCTGCCTTTCTCGATCGGGGTGAAGATGGGTTTTTCCCAGGTTCCCGTCACGTGGTAGCGCTTGCGCGCGGCCTGGTTGAGGCCGTGGCCGAGGATGCCCTGCACGGCAAGGCCGGCGGCGGCACCGACGGGGCCGCCGGCGATAGCGCCGACGATCGGCAGGCTGCTGCCGAGGTGGGGCACCACCAGCACCTCCTGGTCGTAGTCGTGGATCTTGAGTCCAGTGCGGCCGGTGATCGTGATCTCGGCGGCAGGGCCCTTGATCTTGAGGTTCTGCGTGCTCGCATCGCCATTGGCAAAGCGGAAGTCGCCGGTGATGGAGTCGAAACCGAAGCCCTTGCCCACGACATCACCGAAGTCGAGCGAGAGGCGACGCGGTAGCTCGGCGACGGAGACCAGGCCAAAAAGCCGGCCGACGCCGGGCTGCACTTCGAGGATGCGACCGTTGGCGATATCGATCTTGAGCGTACCGTCCATGTTCGCCAGCGCGAGCGCTGACGGGCCGCCCGGCCACACCGCGTCGAGTTTCGCCGACGTGCGTCCGCCCTGGAAGATACCGACGAAACCGAGGGCATCGAGCATGCGTGCCACGTCTTCGGAGGCGAAGTCCATGGTGAGATGCGTACGACTGCGCTTTTCGTCGCCAGTCCAGTCGCCGGTGGCTGTGATCTGGACGTTCTTGGACTGTGCGCGCAGCTGATCGATATGCATGCCTTCGTCGGTCGGCCAGGTTTCCAGACGCGCTTCGCCCAGCTTGGCCTTGCCCAGACGCATGTCCGTCACCTGAAGATGCAGTGGCGGCAGACTGGAAGGAGCGACGCCCGCCTCGTTCGCATCGGGCGGCTTCTTTGCCGTCGCGATCGCGGCCGTCGACGACGCGTCGCCCCCCGCCGCACTGGTTGCCGTCGACGCATTAGCGGCTGCGGCGGCTTTGTCTTCAGCCTTCAACGTCGTCGATGCCACGGTCGCCGCGGCACCGGCGGCGGCCTTACCCTTTTTGGACGCATCGGCGGCATCGTCCGCTGCCGGCCACCACAAGCGGTCCATGCGCGCGGTGATGCCACGGCGACGCATGTCTTCGTTGGGTACGGTGAGCTGGCCGGCCATGGCATCGCTGTCGACCCGAAGCGACAGCTCCTTGGGACCGGGCTTTGCCACGATATGCATGTTGGAAAAATGCTGGCCGAACACCTCGCCGTCGTCGGTGACCAGGTCCAGGCCACTCAGGCCGGGACCGCCGCTACCGCTGGTAGACATGCCGACCACGTATTGCACCCAGCCGGACACATCGAGTTTCGACGCGTGCCCGCCGATCAGGTAACCCTGTGCGGGCATGACACCCGGTACCGTGGCGCCGAGATTGAATGCCGCGGCGATCGGCAGTTTGTCGGTGGGCAGGCGTAGCCGCCCACGCACGATGTCGCCGAGTGCGAGATCCAGACGCGCACCGTCCACGGGCAGGCCCACACGCAGGGACAGGGACTGCGCGAGCGGCGCTGGTTTCTTTACCGGCGTCGGCAGCATCAACTCCACGCCGCGAAGATCCGAATCGACGGTCAGGGCCTGTGAGGTCGCATCGCCCTGCCCCGTTTTTGCAAGCACATAGCCGATGCGGAAGTTGCCGCGGCCCTTGGCCGTGTCGCCTAGCCATGCAAGGTTTTCGTAATCGGCGACCATCTCGTTCACCGTGAAGGCCCCCGTAATCGACGCATCGATGACCTTCGCCGGATCGCCGGTCGCGCCGGCGATGGCGAGATTCAGGGCGGCGGGCTGGCCGTGGAACGAGGTCTTCAGGTTGGACGCCGTGAAGCCCCTCGCATCGAAGCTCATCGGCCCGGTGATCTTGTCCAGGCGCAGCTTCCATTCGTTGGCGACGAGGTCGGCGTCTTTCAGCGTGGCCTTGCCATCCAGTGTCACGTCATGCGCGTTGGCCAGCGGCATGAGCAGGTTGAAGCCGAACTCGCCGGTACCGCCCAGCTTCAGCTTGTCGATCGACTCGCGGCTGTTGCTGGCAATGGGGCTGTTCTTGATGAAATCGAGGAAGCTGTTGCCGGTACCCGCGCCACTCACTTTCAGGTCGAGGATGCCCTCGGCAAAATCGGGAATCGCCGCGGTCGCGGCGCTGACGGCATTGCCAAGCGAGTGACCTTCGCTGGCTTCGATATACATGCCGTTGTCGATGAAGCTGGCCACGGCCGACAGTCCTTCGGCGCGCGGCCAACCCGTGCCGTACTCGAGCACCGTGTCGTTGATGACGGCGCGTCCCTCGAAACGGCCTTCCTGGTTACGGAACGGCCAGTCGCGAAGGTTGCCGCGGACCAGGGCCGAACCGCTTTCGATATGGCCCGAGACCAGGCCACGGTTGAGCCAGTTCTGCGATCCCTCGGACATCGAATGCGGCCAGAAGAGCTTGGCCGCCGGCACGTCGCCCGGCCCGAGGGCGACATACATGTCCACGAACGGACCGGTATCCGCGCCGGGAAGTACGAACTCGCCGCGCGCCTGACCACCAAAACCCTCGCCCTGGAAGTCCAGCGGATCGGCGCCGATATGCCAGTCGTCGCCATCCTTGTAGACCGCGACGTCGCCACCCACCATGGACATCACGAAGGGCTTGCGGAACACGCCGGTGAAATCGAGCGTGGTGGCCTGTCGGGGCAGGCTGAGCGCGAGCGACTGGTCATCGCCGAACACTTCGCCATCGAGTTTCGATACGCCAGGCAGTTTGCCGATCGCGTCGATGCCCAGCCCGGCAAAGGTCGCGTGGACGAAGCGGAGTCCCGCCACGGAATCCCAGTCGGCGCGTACGTCGTTGAAGCGTCCGCGCGGTCGCCCGTCCGCGAGCCAGTGGGCCAGCGACGGAGACACCTGCGGTGCGATGCCGACCCAGGGCAACAGTGGTCCGAGATCGATCCTGCGTGCGACGACCGTGCCATCGCTGCGATCGGCCTGCACGTGGGTCACGAACGCGACGTCCCCGCCATCGGCACCTGCCCAATCGATGCGCTGGCCGTCGGCGGTGCGATGCATGTCGACGATACCGTGCAGGCCGGGCGTACTCACGGTGCGTGCCGGACCTCGTACGGCAAGTCCGTCGAACGCGATGCGCGAGGTGGCGCGGACCACGTGGCCATCGCGCCAGTCGAGCCAGGATTCGAAACCGCCTTTGCCGCCCGCCAGCGCATAGCCACCGGCGTTGACGTCGGCCGTGAGCGCGGCGAGATCCAGGTCGGCGCCCTTGACGTAGACACGGCCACTGGAGCCGTCAGCGGCGAAGCGTCCGGCCGCGGTCAGCAGGCCGCTGACGTTTTCGCGCCGCAAGCTACCACCGACCCGAACCGCCTGGCCCTGAAGGCTGATGCGCAGCTGGTCGGCGATAAGGCCATAACTGCGGTGCGTCGTGTCGTCGGCGATATCCAGGTGGAGATTGCTGAGCCACAGATCCGCGGAAAGATTGCCGAACGACACCTTCTGCGTACCGCCGCCGGCACCGAAGCCATCGATGCTCCAGCGTCCGTCGGTCGCACGATGCAGGCCCATGCGCATGTCGCGCAGACGAAGATTGAGCAGGTGGCGCGAGGGCAGCACGAAGGCACCGAAGTCGAGCTTCACCGCCGCCTGGGGCAGGCGCAGCGCGTCACCGCCTTCGGTCGGCGCGATGGTCACGTCGCGCATCACGAACAACGGGCCGGATGGCCGCCAGAAGCCTTCCAGCGAACCGAAGCGCACCGGCTTGCCGAGCTGCTTGCTCAGCAGCGCCGCGACCCGGTCGGGATAGCGCGCGGCCAGCGGCAGCAGCAGCTGACCAACCGCCATCACCAGCGCAAGCGCCACCAGCACGCTTGCGACCAGACCCAGAAGGAAGAACCGCAGGCGTCGTGCGCGATGGCGCCAGCCGGGACTCACCGGCCTACGTTCCGGCGAGCGCCGGCGTCAGAGCAGTACGACATCGAACTGTTCCTGCGAATAATGCTCTTCCGCCTGGAAGCGGATGCTCTTGGCGATGAACTCCTCGAGCTCGGCGACGGCGGCGGACTCTTCCTCAAGAATACGGCCGACGACCTTGGGGCTCGCCATGACCAACAGCTTCTGGGCGTTGAACTGGCGGACGGCACGCGTGATCTCTCGGAAGATCTCGTAAATCACCGTTTCCGCGGTCTTCAGCGCACCGCGGCCGCTGCATGCGGGACACGGTTCGCAGAGCTGGCGCTCCAGGCTCTCCGTCGTGCGTTTACGGGTCATTTCGACCAGGCCCAGCGCCGACATCGGATAGACCGTGGTCTTGGCGTGGTCCTTCAGCAGGCCCTTCTCCAGCATGCGCAGCACCTGCCGCTTGTGCTCGTCATCCACCATGTCGATGAAGTCGATGATGATGATGCCGCCCAGGTTGCGCAGCCGAAGCTGGCGCGCCGCGGACTGTGCCGCCTCCAGGTTGGTGCGGTAGACCGTTTCTTCGAGGTTGCGGCTGCCGAGGTAGCCACCCGTGTTCACATCGACGGTCGTCATCGCTTCGGTCTGGTCGACAATGAGGTAGCCACCGGACTTCAGCGGCACCTCTTTACGGAGAGCGCGCTGGATCTCGTCCTCTACCCCGTAGAGATCGAAGATTGGCCGCTCACCGGCATAGTGTTCGATGCGGTCGGACAGCACCGGCATGAACTTCTGCACGAATTTGACGGTTTTCTCGTAGGTTTCGCGTGAATCGACACGCACTTTCTCGATGCCGTCGTTCAGCGAATCGCGCAGCGAACGCAGCGGCAGCGAGAGTTCTTCGTAAACACGCTCGCCCATCTTCGCTTTCTGGATGTTCTCCTGGACCACGCGCCATACCTTGCTCAGGTAGGTCACGTCGAAAGCGAGCGACTCCTCGGACTGCCCTTCCGCGTTGGTGCGAACGATGTAGCCCAGCGGGTTCTCGCCAATCAGCGGCGTGATGATGTCCTTCAGTCGCTGACGCTCGGCTTCTTCCTCGATACGCACGGATACGCCCAGCGTCCGCGAATGCGGCAGCAGGACGAGATAGCGCGAAGGGATGGACAGATGCGTGGAAAGACGCGCCCCCTTGCTGCCAATGGGATCCTTGACCACCTGGACCACGATTTCCTGGCCTTCGTGGACGAGCTCGCTGATCGGCGGCACGGGACCGTGGCCGTTGGACTTGCCATCCGTGGGCGCATCGGTGGGCGGCAACGGGGCACGAACGATATCCGAGGCATGCAGGAACGCCGCGCGATCGAGACCGATCTCGACGAACACCGCCTGCATGCCGGGCATGACGCGCTGCACGCGACCCTTGTACACGTTGCCGACGTAGCCGCGCTTCGATGCGCGCTCGACGTGGACCTCCTGCAACATGCCATTTTCGACAACGGCCACTCGCGTCTCACGCGGCGTGACATTGATCAGGATTTCCTCGCTCACACCAGCCCCTATCCTTAAGTCATCGCGCTTTATAGCCCGCGCGTCGATAACATGTCACTGACTCCTGAGGAGCCGGGAAGTTTCGTGGAGCGGCAGGCCCATGACGCCCGAATAGCTGCCGGAAAGGTGTTCGATGAAGGCCGCTGCGCGACCCTGGATGGCATAGGCCCCGGCTTTGCCGAAGCATTCGCCGCTGGCGACATAGTCGTCGATCTGGGCCGCGTCGAGGGGGGCGAATCGCACGATCGATTCCGAAAGTGTATGACGCTCTCCTTTTTCATCGATCAGCCAGACCGCTGAAACGACACGGTGCTCGCGACCGGACAGGCGGCACAGCATCGACACGGCGGCCGCTGCGTCGCGAGGCTTGCCGAATACTTCGTCACCCAGGATCACCTCGGTGTCGGCGCCAATCACCCGGGCACCGCTTTCGTTCGAGACCATCGCGTAACCCGCGCGCGCCTTATCCAGCGCCACCCGTGCGACGTAAGCGTCGGGAGCTTCCCCTGGTTGCCGGATCTCTTCGATATCGACGTCGAGCACCCGGGGGCTTTCGCCGATCTGGGCAAGGAGTTCCCGCCGGCGCGGCGATTGCGAAGCCAGGTAGAGCACGGCGTGTCCTTCAGGCGCGGTGGTAAGGATGGCCGGCCACCAGGGTGGTGGCGCGATACAACTGCTCGGCCAGCACGAGACGGACAAGCATGTGCGGTAGGGTCAGCGGGCCAAGCGACCAGCGCTGGTCGGCCCGGGCGAGCACCTCCGGTGCGTGGCCGTCGGGCCCACCGATGAGGAATGCGATATCGCGACCGCCCATTCGCCACTGTTCGAGTTGCTGGGCGAGATCTTCGCTGGACCAGGTCTTGCCGCGTCCATCGAGCGCCACGACGTGGATATCGCGAGGCAGCGCCGCCAGGATGGCCGCGCCTTCGTCGAGCGTGGCGCGTACATCGTCGCGACCCTTGCCCCGCGTGCCAGGCTTGATCTCGATCAGCTCCAGCGGGAGCTCGTGCGAAAGCCGCTTGCGGTACTCGGCGAAGCCTTCAGCCACCCAGGCCGGCATGCGTTCGCCGACGGCGATGAGTCGAGCCCGCACCGCGGGCTCAGTCGTTGGCGGCTTCGAAGCCGTCGTCGCCCACGGTCCACAGGCGCTCGAGGCCGTAGAACTCGCGGATGCGGGGCATCATCACGTGGACGATGATGTCGCCCAGGTCGACCAATACCCATTCGGCTTCGGTCTGGCCTTCGACGCCGAGCGGCATCACGCCCGCCTCTTTGGCGAACTTGATGACTTCGTCGGCAATCGACTTGACGTGACGGGCGGAAGTGCCCGACGCGATGAAAAGAATATCGGCGATGGAGGTCTTGCCACGAACGTCGATTTCGCGAACGTCCTTGGCCTTGAGGTCTTCGAGCGCGGCGACGACGCGCTGGCGCAGGAGCTCGTTGTTGTCGGCAGACTTGCCCTTGGCCTTGCGGGATGCGGTCGAACTCAAGATGCGAAAACCTCATGCGGCGGAATGCCGGCTTCGAGGGCAGTATAACCCCCGCCGCCGCGGGGCGCGTCAAATGCCTGGACAGGTATTTCCGGCCCCCGCCCGGTAGGAGCCGATTTATCGGCGATCAGCGCCCGAGGGCCCGGTAAGGCGCCAGCAAGGCCTCATCCTGGAAACAGGCCGACGGCAGCAGGAACCGTGGTTCATACCCGGCCGCGAACGCTTCACGGATCGCCGTCGCGGCGATATCCAGCGGGGTGATGGCGATGTCGATCACCGTCCCGGCAGGCCCATGGACCCGCTCCGAACGGCGTCCGGCGATGAAATCGGCCAGCTCCGGCGGCGGGACATGGGTCACGCCGGGCCGGTTCAGCACACCGACGTGGGCAAACGCGAAGAGCTCCCGCCACAGGTGCCAGGATGCCAGCCCGGCAAACGCATCGGCTCCGACCAGCAATACCAGCGGCCGCTCCGGCCCGACGTCCGCACGCAGCGATGCCAGGGTGTCGACCGAATAAGAGGGGCCGTCGCGATCCAGCTCACGGGTGTCGATGGTGAGCCGGTCCTGGCCGGCGAGCGCCGCCCGAAGCAGGGCGACACGACCGGCCGCATCGGCGACGGGTGCCGGTCGGTGGGGTGGCGTGCGCGCGGGCACCAGGCGGACCTCGGCGTCGAGCGCCTCGGCGGCCTCCCAGGCGGCACGCAGGTGCCCGTGATGGATCGGATCGAAGGTGCCCCCTAGGATCGCGAGCGGACGCACAGGGCTCATCCGAACGCTACCGCGGCCCGGGGTTCGGCGATGGCGGCGATCAGGCGCTCGGCCTCGAGCCAGGGATTGCCCTGCTCGCGCCCCTTGGCCATGCGATCGATCCGGGCCGCACGCGCCAGGCAGGCCAGCCAGTGTTCACGGGGCGCACGGCGCAGGGCTTTGCGAAACAGCTGCTCGCGCGCCGGCCAGAGCCGCTCCACCTTGGCCTGCGCCGCGAAATCGCGCGCGTTGGCCAGGCGCAGGGCCAGCTGCAATTGATTGACCAGCCAGCCCATCAAGGCGATGAGCTCGTCGCCCTCGGAGCGCAGACCCGCCAGGATACGCAGGGCACGACCACCCTCCCCGGCAAACGCGGCGTCGGTCAGCTTGAACGCGTCGAAGCGAGCACTGTCGGCGACGAGGCCTTCGAGCGTCGCCGCATCCAGACGCTGGTCGCCTGCCAGGACCACGAGCTTGTCGATCTCCTGGGCGGCAGCCAGCAGATTGCCTTCGACCCGCTCGGCCAGCATGGCCACAGCATCGGGACTGGCCTTGACCCCCCGTGAGGTGAGGCGCGCGCCGATCCACTGGCTCCACTCATTCGGACGCGGGGCGTTGAACACGACCTGGATGCCGCCGGCATCGACGTTCCTGGTCCACACCGCCTCGTGCTTGGTGCTCCACTCCGTGGCGGTGATCAGCAGGGTCGTATCGGGTGGCGGATTGGCGACGAATTCGCTGATCGCGCTACTCCCGTCCTTGCCCGCCCGGCCACCGGCCAGACGCAGATCGAGCAGACGCTGGGTGGCGAACAGGGAAAGGCCGGCCGACGACCGGGCGAGATCGTCCCAGTCGAAGCGGCTGTCCGCTTCGAGCACTTCGCGTTCGCTGTACCCCAGTCGGCGCGCCATCGCCCGGACGGCATCCGCCGCTTCGAGCACAAGCAGTTCCTCACCGGCCAACAGATACACCGGCGCCATCCGATCACCGGCGAGATGCTTCTGCCACTGCCCGGGACTCATCGGCACCGTCGGGCTTCCTCAGGTGCCGCTGGGCGCGGGCGCCGGCGTCGCCGCGGCGGCGGGATGCGCGCCGGCGGCCTCGAGACGGAACAGGATCGACTGGACCATGTCGCCGATCAGGCTGCGCTGCAGCTCCTCGGTCTGGCTGGCCGTGCCGATGGTGTTGGTGGCGTCGTAGCTGAATTCACGGGACATATCGACCGACTGCGAGGGCACGATGACCGTGCCATCACCCGCCCGCACGTTGAAATCGACGTGGTAGCGGACCGCGTACTCGGTCACTCGCGCCGTACCGCTCACCGTCAGCGAGTCGGTACGGAACGTGTTCGCCGTGACCGTCAGGTCGGCCGCGTCTACCGAGGCGTGGTCGACGATCTCCGCATTCGAATTCGACAGCGCGCGGCTCAACTCGCGCTGCAGCATCCCACCTGCCGCCACCGTCAGGTGGATTTTCTTCATGCCCGGCGGGAGCGCCGCGRTCTGCCGCAGATGAAAACCGCAGCCACTGACCAGCGCGACGGCGGCGAGGACCAGGGCGGTACGCAGGGAACGGGAGAGGATCGGGCTCATGATTATCCTGCGACGATGTTGACGATCTTGCCGGGCACGACGATCACCTTGCGCACGGTCTGGCCTTCGAGCATGCGCGCCACGGTGGGCTCGGCGCGCGCCATGGCCTCGGCATCTTCCTTCGAAGCCGAGGCGGGCACCTCGATGGTAGCGCGAAGTTTGCCGTTGACCTGCACCGCGTAGGTCAGCGAATCGCGGACCAGGGCCGTCGGGTCCACCACCGGCCAGCCGGCATCCTCGACCAGGGTCTCGCCGTGACCGAGCACCTGCCACAACGCATGAGCGATGTGCGGGGTAAACGGATTGATCAGCTGGACCACGGCGGTGAACGCCTCCTGGCGCAGGGCGGCGCCCTGCGCACTGGCGTCATCGAACTTCGCCAGGGCGTTCAACAGCTCCATCAGCGCGGCGATAGCCGTATTGAACGACTGGCGCCGACCGATATCGTCGGTGACCTTCTGAATGGTCTCGTGCAGCTGGCGGCGAAGCGCCTTGCGCGCGCCGTCCGCGGCGGCATTTTCACCCTGCGCCGTGGCGGCCACCTCGGCATGCGCGGCGACATCGCGCCACAGCCGGCGCAGGAAGCGGGCCATGCCTTCCACACCCGCTTCGTTCCACTCGAGCGACTGGTCCGGCGGCGCAGCGAACATCGAGAACAGGCGCACCGTGTCGGCGCCGTACTTGTCGACCATGGACTGAGGGTCGACGCCGTTGTTCTTGGACTTGGCCATCTTCTCGATGCCACCGATCTCCACCGGCTCGCCATCGCTGCGAAGCACGGCGCCGACGATGCGCGCGCGCTCGTCGCGCTGCACGTCCACGTCGGCCGGATTGAACCAGGTGAGCGAACCATTGGCTTCCTTCCGGAAGTAGGTTTCGGCGATCACCATGCCCTGGCAGAGCAGGTTCGTCGCCGGCTCGTCGCTGTTCACCAGCCCTTCGTCACGCATGAGCTTGTGATAGAAGCGGAAGTAGAGCAGATGCAGGATGGCGTGCTCGATACCACCGATGTACTGGTCGACCGGCGTCCAGTAGTTGGCCCGCTCGTCCACCTGCGCTTTCGCGCCGGGGCTGGTGTAACGCGCGTAGTACCAGCTCGACTCCATGAAGGTGTCGAAGGTATCGGTTTCACGCTCGGCGGGACCGCCACACGACGGGCACGTGGTCTTGCGCCACTCGGGATCGGCCTTGATCGGCGACTGCACGCCGAAGAACGCGACGTCTTCGGGCAGCACGACCGGCAACTGGTCCTCGGGCACCGGCACGGCGTCGCACTTGGGACAGTAGATCACGGGGATCGGGCAGCCCCAGTAGCGCTGGCGGCTCACGCCCCAGTCGCGGATGCGCCAGTTGACCCGACGCTCGCCGCGCCCGGCGGCAATCAGCGCCAGCGAGATCGCGTCGAACGCGGCCTTGAACTCGAGGCCGTCGAACGCACCCGAATTGATCAGCGTGCCGTATTCCGTGTACGCGCCGGCGGTCTGGATGTTCGATTCGAAGGTCTTGATGGTCTCGACCGCCGCGGACGACTGGTAGGCGTCGGAGGAACCGCCTTCCAGGGCGTTCTGCAGCGTGTCACCGCCCTCGGCCGCGAGATCGCGGCGCAGTTCCGCGACGGCATCGACCACACCGCGATCGACGACGACCATCTTGATCGGCAAGGAGTACTTCTGGGCGAATTCCCAGTCGCGCTGGTCGTGACCCGGCACGGCCATGACGGCTCCCGTGCCGTAGCCCATCAGCACGAAGTTGGCGACCCACACGGGCACTTTTTCGCCGGTGAGCGGATGCGTGGCATCGACGCCCGTGTAATAGCCGCGCTTTTCCTGCGTCTCGAGTTCGGCTTCGGACACCCCGCCTGCCTTGCAGCTCTCGATGAACGCGGCAAGGCCCGGATTACCCGCGGCGGCGCGCGTGGCGATGGGATGCTCGGCCGCGACCGCCACGTACGAGACACCCATCAAGGTGTCCGGCCGCGTGGTGAACACGGTCAGCGGCTGGGCTTCACCGTCCACGTCGAACTGGATTTCCAGGCCTTCGGAACGACCCAGCCAGTTGCGCTGCATGGTCTTGACCGCATCGGGCCAGCCGGGAAGCGTATCCAGGCCGTCGAGCAGCTCCTGCGCATAAGCCGTAATCTTGAGGAACCACTGTGGGATCTCGCGCTTTTCGACCAGCGCACCGGAGCGCCAGCCGCGGCCGTCGATCACCTGCTCGTTGGCCAGCACGGTCTGGTCGACCGGATCCCAGTTGACGACACTGTTCTTGCGGTACACCAGGCCCTTCTTCATCAGCCGGGTGAACATCTGCTGTTCCCACTGGTAGTACTCGGGACGGCAGGTGGTGACCTCACGGGTCCAGTCGTAGGCGAAACCCATGCGCTTGAGCTGGTCGCGCATGTGCTCGATGTTCTTGTACGTCCACTTCGCCGGCGCCGTGTTGTTCTTGATCGCGGCGTTTTCGGCGGGCAGGCCGAACGCGTCCCAACCCATCGGCTGCAAGACGTTCTTGCCCTGCTGGCGTTGGAAACGGCTGATTACGTCGCCGATCGTGTAGTTGCGGACGTGCCCCATGTGCAGGGCGCCCGAGGGATACGGCAGCATCGAGAGGCAGTAATACTTCGGCTTGCTCGCGTCCTCGGTCACTTCGAACGCGCGGGTGGCGTTCCAGAAGCGCTGGGCGGCGGTCTCGACGGCGTCGGGGGCGTAACCGCCCTGTTCGCGCGTGCCCTGGTCTTGGGTGTCCTGCATGGTGTTGGGTACCGGTGGGATGCTCACAATCGCGGGAGACTATCCCACGAGAGCGGTTCAGGCAAAGCGAAAGGCCACCAGGCAGGTGGAATGGTTTATTGGCAGGTGGACTGGCCGGCGGCAACGGCGCGGACGGCGGCGGCGACCTGATCGGCGACCTGTCCGATGGCCCGCTGGTGGGCCTCGACCAGGCTGTCGTAGCTCGATCCGGCCGGCTCGCTGGCCCGCGAGGCGCAGGCCGCACCGGCCGTCTCACCGGAGCGGACCGACCAGCTGGCCTCCAGGGTGGCGCTGCCGCCCACTTCGGAGTCGAAACGGCGGACATCGAGCTGCACCCGGACGACCTTGTCGCCCTTGGCGTGCGGCAGGCCGTGCACGTCGTGCGTGCCCAGTCGGGTCGACAGGTCGGCCACGAGCGCACCCCGGATCTCGTCGCCGAGCGGTGAGGCCCAGCGTTCGCCATCCACTACGGAGACGCCGGTGGCGCCGTGGCGCAGCACCAGCGCGGGCTGATCCACCTGCGCCGGCACGCCGACGGCCTGCACGTCGATGACGAAGGGCGCGGCGACGGAGGCCATCGGTGCCGAGGACGGCACCAGGGTGTGGAAGTGCGTGGGCGCCGAGGAGCAGGCGCCGAGCGCCAGGATCAGGCTGGCGGTGCCGACATGGCGAAGTGTCTGGATCATGGCTGTACGTCCTTGCCCTGCTTCGGGGTCGCCGGCGTCGAGACCGGCGGCGCGGCGTCGGCGCCACGGCCGCGCAGCAACGCCTCGGGGTGACGACCGAGGTAATCGGTGAAAGCGCGAACCGAGCGAATCGTGCGCTGCAGTTCCTCGAGGGTGTTGCCGATGTTCTGCTGGAGCGGCGAATCCTCCGACAGCGCATCGTTGGCCGTGCCGACCGTCTTGTTCACCCCCTGCAGGGTGCGCTTGGCTTGGGGCAGCAGTTCGGTGTTGACCTGCTTCAATGTGCCATTGAGCTCATGCAGGCTGCCGTCGAGGTTCTTGCCGATCGAATCGAACGGGATCTTCTCGATCTTGTCGACGATGCTGGCCACCTGTTCCTGGATGTGATCGAAATCGCCCGGCGTGGTCGGGATCTCGAACGGACGGGCATTCGGATTGAACTCGACCTTCTTCGCCTTCGGATCGAAATCCAGCGCGATGTAGAGCTGACCGGTGAGCAGGTTGCCGTTGCGCGCCTGGGCGCGCAGGCCGTGGGCCACCAGGCCGCTCATGATTTTCGGCATCTCCGAGTCGCCGTCACCGCCGGAAAGCTTGGCCAGCTTGTCATGGGCCTGGCCCAGACGGTCCGGATAGACCACGGCACCGACAATGACCGGGAAGGTTTGCGTCTTCGCGTCGTAGTCGAGGTTCACCGAGACCACGCGGCCGAACTTCACGCCAAGGAACTCCACCGGAGCATCCACCGCGAGGCCGCGCAACGAGTGCTCGAAGCGCATGCGGATGTAACGCGGCTTGCCGTCCGGCGGCGCGATCGCCGTGCCCTGGTCGTTGAACAGGGTGAACTCGTTCATTTCCGGGGCGGCGGTTTCGTCGTGCGGCCCGGGCGGATCCTGGAACGCGACGCCGCCGGCGATCACCGTGGCGAGCGACTGTGTATTGAGCTTGAGACCGTCCGCGCCCAGCGAAACGTCGACGCCACTGGCATTCCAGAAACGCGCGTCCTTGCTGACGAAGCGATCGTTCGGGCCGTCGACGAAGAGCTGCAGGGACACGCCCTTGCCATCCTTGTCCAGCTCGTACGACACGATGCGGCCGACCTGGATACGCCGGTAATACACAGGCGAGCCGATATCGAGCGAACCCAGGTCGCTGGCGTGCAGCACGAAGCGACGGCCCGGTGCGCCATGGGTCACGGCGGGCGGGGTTTCCAGGCCCGTGAAGTCGTTCTGGTCGTCCTGGGAATCACCGGCATCCGCACCGATGAAGGCGCCGGACAGCAGGGTATCGATGCCGGAGACGCCACTGGCGCCGATGCGCGGACGCACGACCCAATAGCGCGTGCCCTTGGTCGCGAACGCGGCGGCGTCCTTTTCGAGGTCGATCACCACGGAAATGTGCGTGCGGTCCTTGGACAGGCGCATGGTGGTGACCTTGCCGATCACCACGTTCTTGTACTTGACCTGGGTCTTGTTGGCCTCGATGCCTTCGGCCGTCAGGAAGGTGACCGTGATCTTCGGTCCCGCCGAGGTGAAGTGCGTCACCATCAGGGAAATACCCACCAGCGCGGCGATGATCGGCACCAGCCAGATCAGCGAGAAGCCGAGCTTCGACTTGCGCACCTCCGGTTGTGGCAGGTCGTCGTCCTGCACCGGCGTGGTTCCTTGGTTGGTGTCGCTCATTGCGATTTCCTGTTATCCCAGATCAGACGGGGATCGAAGCTCATGGCTGAAAGCATCGTCAGTACGACGACTACGCCGAAATAGACCACGCCGGGCAAGGGCTCGACGCGGCTGAGAATCTGAAAGTGCACCAGGGCGGAGAGGATCGCCACGACGAACACATCGAGCATGGACCAGTAGCCGATCAGTTCGACGAACCGGTAGAGCCTCGCGCGCTGCTTCGAGACCATGCCGCTCGATCGCTGCACCGAGACCAGCAGGATGGTCATGATGATGAATTTCAGCATGGGCACGACAATGCTCGCCGTGAAGACGATGACCGCCAGGCCCGGCGAGCCGGCCCGCCACAGCTCGAAGATGCCGCTGAGGATGGTGTTGTCGTCCTTCGAGGACAGGCTCTGCGTGCGCATGATTGGGAACACGTTGGCCGGGATGTAGAACATCGCCGCGGCCAGGAGCAACGCCCATGATCGCGCGATGCTGCGCTGCTTGCGCACGTGCAGCGGGCTATGGCAACGCGGGCAATGCGCGTGCGGATCCTCGCTGTACGCCGTGACCAGACGGCAGACATGGCACGACATCATGCCGAGTTCGGAGGCCCGCGGAGGCGCGCTCATGCTTTCGCGTCCCCGGTGACATCCCACAGATGGCGAGGGTCGTGACTGGAGAACACCGTGATGAGCACGGTAAGGAAACCGAAGGCCCAGATACCCGGCCCGGGTACGACATCGAAATACGTGTGCGCCTTGACCACGGCCACCAGGGTGCCAAGCATGAACACCTCGATCATGCTCCAGGGCTTGACCCGCACCAGCGCCGTCATGGCCTCGGCGAAACCGGGGGCGCGGCGCCCGTCGCGGGCGAACCAGAGCACCCAGGCGAAGATCACCAGCTGGCTGAGCGGGAAGAAGAACAGGGTCAGGGCCGTCAAGACGGCGACGATCTGCGCACCATCGTTCCACATGGCGATCACGGCACCCCAGAGTGTCGTGTCCTCGGCCATGCCGGACAGCTTCAGGGTCACGATGGGCGAGACGTTGGCAATCACGAAGACGATCAGCGCGGCGACGATCAGGGCGAACTGCCCGTCCACCCCAATCCACTGGTGCCGCTCAAGGACGGCGCCACAGACCGTGCAGTCGGCCACCTGCCCACGCGACAGCTTCCGCTTCTGGTAGACGGAGTCGCAGTGCTCGCAAATGATCAGGTTCTGGGCGTGGTGCATGCCGTCCCGGCGGTTCAAGGCCACGGTGGCCTGCCCGCCTATGATCGCAAATCCGCGTAAACGGCGCATGACGAGAGACGTAGGATCAGTCCTAAAACGGTGTACGGGCTTGATATGCTCCGCCTCTTCCCCGATTTATGGGGCATCGAATCAGCGTCCCAGGAGCCCCACGTGACCAGCGCCCAGACCCGTAGTGAGCACATCTTCGACGCGACCACGGCCGCTTTCGAGGACGAGGTCATCAAGGCCTCGCTGGAGACCCCGGTCCTGGTGGATCTCTGGGCCGAATGGTGCGGCCCGTGCAAGTCGCTCGGACCGATCCTCGAGAAGCTCGCCGCCGAGTACAACGGCAGCTTCCGCCTGGCGAAAATCGACGTGGACGCCGAGCAGCAGCTGGCGGCCATGTTCGGTGTGCGCAGCATCCCGACGGTGATCCTGATCAGCGGCGGCCAGGTGGTGGACGGCTTCGCAGGCGCCCTGCCCGAAGGCCAGATTCGCGAGTTCCTGACCAAGCATGGCGTCCAGCCTGGCGAGGCCGCCAACGACGAGACTGTGGAAGCCGTCACCCCGGAGACGGCCGAAGAGGCCATCAACCGGCTCCAGCAGGCGATCGCCGCCGAGCCGGAGCGTGCAGAACTGAAACTGGACCTCGCGCTGGCCCTGATGCGTGCCGGAAACGTGGCCTCGGCCCAGTCCGAGCTCGACGCCCTGCCCGCCAATCTCGCCACCGATGCCCGCGCCGTCCGCCTGCGTAGTCAGCTCGAGCTCGCCCGTGCCCTGGCCGGCGCGCCCTCTCTGGAAGCCCTGCAGGCGCGCGTGCAATCGGATGACGCCGACTGGGAGGCCCGCGACCTGCTTGGCGTGCGCCTGCTGATCGAAGGCGAGGCCGCCGCCGGTCTGGACCAGTTCCTGGACATCCTCAAGCGCCAGCGCGACTGGAACGAGGGACAGGCGAAGAAGCGGCTGCTCGCGGCGTTCATGACGCTCGACGATGCGGCGCTGGTCAGTCAGTACCGCCGGAAGATGGCGTCGCTGGTTTTTTGAAGCCGGGCGTTCCTGCAAGCACCCATCGCCGATTCACTCGCTGGGTAGGAGCCGATTTATCGGCGATTCCGCACAGCTCTGCCTCACCGCCCCTTCTTGCGGCGCACGTAAAGCTGCTTGCGCACCGACGCCACCAGCTCGCCGGACGCCGTGCGCACATCGGTGTCGAACCAGCGAAGGCACTTCTCGCCGTTGGCCGTCGCCGCGCGAAGTTCGTCCAGCACGACCTCCTCGATGTGAAACTCCGCGAACACATCCTCGCGACCCGGCGAAACGAAGCGAATCTCGCCCGCCTGATCCCAGACGATGTAATCGTCGCCCAGGCTCTTCAACGTCATGATCATCCAGAACGGATCGGTCATCGAAAACAGGCTGCCGCCGAAATGCGTCCGCACGTAATTACGGTTGTACCAGGCGAGTTTCAGCCGCACCCGCGCACGACGATAGTCGTCGTCGAGTCGCAGCACGCGGACCCCTGCGAAAAGGAACGGGGGCCACCAGTTGAGGACGCGCCGCAGGGTACTTGCTTTCATGACGAGGGATTCGGGATCGGGGAGCCAGTCATCCTAGTGGCGCCCGGGCGGCGAACGAAGACCCCCGTTTTAAACGAAGGGTGACCAATGGCAGGGGGCCACCCGGGTCCGCGCGCCTACCATCATTCGCACCTACCCGCCGCGGGAATCCGAGCCATGCGCCTTACGCTCCGCCGTGCCACCCTGCCCACCGCCCTCGCCGTGGCGATGGCTTTCTCAGCTTCCTCCGCTATCGCCCAGGATCTTCCCGCGCCAGTCGACCAGCCCTACCAGGGCACACTCGGCCTCAACGTCGACCTCACCGACGCACCGAAGAACATCTACCACGTACGCGAGACCATCCCCGTCGCGTCCGGACCACTGACGTTGTTCTATCCGAAATGGATCCCGGGCGAACACTCGCCATCGGGTCCCATCCAGAACGTCGCCGGCCTGACGATTTCCGCGAACGGCAAGCCGCTCGCATGGCGCCGCGATCTCAAGGAGATGTTCGCCCTGCACGTGGATGTGCCCGCCGGCGTCGACACGCTCGACGTGGCCTTCGAATTCCTTGCACCGCGCGAGTCGGGCGGGTTCTCTTCCAGCCCCTCGTCCACGCCGAACTTCGTCGCCCTCGAGTTCAACCAGGTGGCGTTCTATCCGGCGGGTTATTACACCAGCCGCATCATGATCCAGCCGACCGTGAAGCTGCCCGCGGGCTGGAAATTCGCCAGCGCATTGGAAACCGACACGCCCGACAGTGCATCGCCGAGCTTCAAGGCGGTCAGCTTCGAGAACCTCGTCGATTCACCGCTGATCGCCGGTCGCCACTTCAATCGCGTCGACCTGGCACCGGGTGCATCGACCGCGGTGCATCTGAATATCGTCGGCGACAGCGCGGCCAGCGTCAAAGCCACCGACAAGCAGATCGCGGGACAACGCGCGCTGATCGTGCAGGCCAACAAGCTGTTCGGCGCACATCACTACAGCCACTACGACTTCCTGTTGATCAATTCCGATCACACGCAACACTTCGGCCTGGAACATCACCAGTCCAGCGACGATCGCCTGTTCGCCAACTTCCTCACCGACAACGACGTCAACCTCGCTGCGGGCACCCTGCTGCCGCACGAGTACGTGCATTCGTGGAACGGCAAGTTCCGCCGCCCCGCCGACCTGTGGACGCCGACCTTTACCGAGACAATGCAGGACGACCTGCTCTGGGTCTATGAAGGCCTGACCGATTATTGGTGTGGCGTGCTCGCCGCGCGCTCGGGTATCTGGACGACGGACCAGTGGCGGGATTCGCTGGCCAGTATCTCGGCCGGCATGTCCAACCGCACGGGCCGTTCATGGCGTTCGCTGCAGGACACCGCCGACGCCGCACCGCTCACGTACGCCGGCGGTGGTGGCTGGTCCAACTACCGCCGCGGCACGGACTTCTATCCCGAAGGCCAGTTGCTCTGGCTCGATGTCGACACGAAGATCCGCGATCTCTCCGGTGGCAAGCATTCGCTCGACGATTTCGCGCGTGCGTTTTACGGCATGGACAATGGCGAGTACGGCACGAAGACCTATACCTTCGACGATGTCGTCAGTACGCTCAACAGCGTCCAGGCCTACGACTGGGCGAGCTTCCTGCGCCAGCGGCTCGACGCCACCGGCAACACCCTGCCCGAGCACGGCATCGAGAATGGTGGCTGGAAGGTGGTCTTCGACGACAAGCCCAGTGGCTTCGACAAGACCGCCGAGACCCTGCGCAAGTCGATCAACCTCGCTTACTCACTCGGCGTGCAAGTGTCCGAGAAGGGCGTGATCCAGGACGTGCAGTGGGATGGCACGGCGGCGAAGGCCGGGCTCGTGCCGGGGCTGACGATCGTTGCCGTCAACGGCAAGGACTTCTCCGGGCAGACACTGAAGGATGCGGTGACGGACGCGAAGTCGACCACCACGCCGATCGAGTTCCTGGTCAAGAACATCGACGAGTTCAGCACCGTGAAGGTCGACTATCACGGCGGCCTGAAGTATCCGCACCTGGTGCGCGGTGAGGGCAAGGACCTGATCGGTCTGATCGCCACGCCGAAGAAGTGATGTGGCGGCCGGCGTGACGCATGTCGCGCCGGCATCCACTGGCCCTCGGAGAGGGCCTGACGATTCGATCGGCCCTCGTCCTCACACCGAAAATGCATAGTTCGATCAGTCGATGACGTCGATTGACAGGGCCGGAGGCCCGGGAGCACGCTGCAAGTCAAGGAGAAAGAAGGTCGAACTCGACTTTCGTTCATGGAGGAACACGACATGGGACACGCGTATTTTTGCGCCAAGTGCGACAAGGTCGTCAGCAGCTCCGAGGATGCCAGACGCCTCGCCACGAAACTGGGCGTCACGTTATGGCTTCCCATCGACAAGGTCGAGGCCACCTTTCCTGAGGGTGCAATCGCTTGCAAGCAGGCCATCGATACAGCGGAAATGCTTATCTGCCAGCCCCCCATCGGCAACGATTGCTCATGGGAGTTGGGCTATGCGGCAGGTCTGGGCAAACCAATCTACGTACTCGGCAGCCTGCCAGCCGACGACTGGATGACCAAGATCGACGCACGCTTTGTCGCGCCGGATACGTTGCTCGATTCACGTATCGAAGGGTCGGAATGAACGGCGGTAGCCGCCGTCGCGTCGCGGCGATCGATTGCGGAACCCATTCCATCCAGCTGCTCATCGCTGACCTTAGCGCGGACCGCTCGGGCCAACGGGTCGAGTTGCGGGAACTGGCTCGCGTGTCGGAAATCGTCCGTTTGGGACGCGATATTCACCGAACCCCCGTCCTTGCTGCCGATGTCGCCGATCACGCACACCGAACGCTGGTCGACTTTGCAAACATCATTGGCTCCCATGACGTCCAGCACACCCGAATGTGCCTGACGTGGATATCGCGTAGCGGCTGTCACCTGGGTCCTGTCGTCGAACTGGCCGCGTCGCTGGGGCTGAATCCAGAAACGATCAGCGGACAGCTCGAGGCCGAACTCGCCTACATCGGCGCGACCAGCGAGCTACCTCAAGGAAAGCGCTATCTCGTGGCGGACATCGGCGGCGGTTCGACACAACTCGCCATGGGCGCGGCTACAGCGGCAGATAGCGTGTCGCTGGACCTCGGCTGCGTGAGGCTCACAGAGGAATTCCTGCAGGGGGACACCCCCTCGCACGAGCAACAAGCATGCGCGCGGCGATTCATCTCGCACCGACTCGTGTCAGCGTTCGAACGGTTGCCTGCGCTCAACGAGGTCGAGCTGGTGGGCTTGTCGGAAGCCGTTTTCACCGTGGCAGCGGTGTCGCTCGGTGCCCGGCCCGGGCACCATGCCCGTCTGACCCGATCACAAGTCGAGAGCGTCGCGAATCGGATCCTGTCGATGTCACCGTCAGAGCGAGCGCAACTAGCCGCCGTCAACCCGAAAATACTCCCCGTCATGCCGGCCTGTGCCCTGATCGTCGATGAGATCGTCAAGTTCGTGCAGGCGCCGCTCACGGTCAGCAGGGCGGATATCCTCAACGGTATTGCTCGTTCACTCGGATGAAGCAGCCGGCGCAGCAGCGCACTGCGCCGGCCTGCCCTCAGGTGTTCTCGCGGTTCGTCTCGAACAGGAACCACACGCGGCGCTCGCCCTGGTCGATCCAGTTCTCGATCAGGCTGGCCGTGGCGACATCGGAGTACTCGTCGCATAGCGAGTGAGTCTCTCGCAGGAAACCGACCAGACGCTGGTTGTCTTCACGCAGTTCGGCAAGCATATCCTGCGGTGTGACGAAATCCGCGTCGTTGTCGGACAGGCGCTGCAGGCGCGCGATGTGGCCGATCGAACGTACGGTGGTCCCACCGATCTTGCGTACGCGCTCGGCGAGATCGTCGGTCATGCTGAAAATCTGCTCGCCCTGCTCATCGAGCAACAGATGCAGGTCGCGGAACCGCGGGCCCGACATATGCCAATGGAAATTCTTGGTCTTCAGGTAAAGCGCGAACGTATCGGCGAGCAGGGCGTTGAGTTCGGCCGAGATATCGCGGGTGGCATCGGCACCGAGGCCGGTAGGCGTGTGCAGGTCGGCCTTGCGCTTGGCTTTGGTCGCTTCAGGATTCTTCATTGCGGCGCTCCACGGAGGGGCCCATGAGTATGCGCCGGCCTTTGTTACGGAGATTGGAAATTCCGCTCAGGACAGCGGCAGCGTCACCACCACGCGCAGGCCCGGCCCGGATGTCGCATCGAGCAGCTGGACCCTCGCCGCATGCAGCTCGGCCGCGCGCTGGACGATGGAAAGGCCCAGGCCGAATCCCTCACCCTGCGTGTCCAGGCCCCGCTGGAAACGGGTGAACATGGAAGCGCGACGTTCGGGCGGAATCCCCGGACCGTCGTCGACCACTTCGATCACGACCTCGTCCTCGTCACGGCTGATCGAAAGCTCGACGTGACCGCCCGCGGGCACGTGCCGGAAGGCGTTCTCCAGCAGGTTGCGCAGCAAGGCACCGAGCGCGACGCCGTAGCCTTCGATGTGCAGGTTCACCGGCAGCTCGCGGATGCTGAGCTCGACGCCGCCATGGCCGATCAGYGGCGCCAGTTCCTCGATGACTTCGAGCGCCAGTTCCGCGAGATCCACGCGGCTACGTGCGCCCGAAGCCGCGCCGACCTCCAGTCGCGCCAGTGCCAGCAATTGCTCGGTACGCCGGGCGAGCGAGACCAGGCATTCCCGCGCCGCCTCGAGGGCGGCCTGGGCTTCGTGCGGCTGGGCCGACGACATCGCGTTCTCGAGGTTGATCATCGTCGACGCCAGCGGCGTGCGCAGCTCATGGGCCACATCGGCACTGAAGCGCCGTTCGCGCTCGAGGGCACTTTCCAGGCGGCCGATCTGGCCATTGAGCGCGTCGACAACCGGCTTCAGTTCGGTCGGTGCGTTGTCGAGCCGGATCGGTTCGCGGCTACCTGGCTCGCGACGCGAAAGCGCGCGCGCAAGGATCTCCAGTGGGCGCAGCCCGCGGCGGATCGCCAGGCCCACCAGCAGCGCCAGCAGGGGTAGCCCAAGGAAGGTCGGCAAGCCGTGCTCGACCCACAGCGCGCGAGTGATCTCGTGGCGGCTGTCGTAGCGCTCCCCGGAGCGGATCGTGATGCCTTCGTCTTCCATGATCAGGGTGAACACGCGCCAGGTGTGCCTGCCGCTGACGACATCTTCGAATTCGCCGTCGGCCGCGGGCGTGTTCGGCAGCATGGCGAGGTTTTCCGTTGCCAGGAGCAAGCTGCCATCGCGATCGAAYACCTCGAAGCCCACCTCGGACTCGTAGGTTCGACCCTGCACCGTCAGCTCCTGCGGATGGTTCGACATGCTCGGTACCAGCAGGCGCGCGGCACGCTGGCTGCGCAACTGGTCCACGCCAATCCGGCCCACCAGGACTTCGAGCGTACGTGCCGCCTGGGCGAGCCGGCCGTCGGACAGTTCGTCGACTTCTTCCAGCGTGCGCTTGGCGCTGAGCATGCCCAGCGGCAGCAGCACCGCCGCGAGCACGATGATGATGAGGACCAGCAGGTGCGAACGCAGGCTGAGGGGCTTCACCGCGGCTCCCGCGGCAACATGTAGCCGAAGCCGCGTACGGTCTGGATCGCGTCGTGGCTGAGCTTGCGCCGCAGGGCATGCACGAGGACCTCGAGGGCACTGCTGCTCATCGCCGCGTCCGGGCCGTACAGGGAGGTTTCGAGCGCCTCGCGCCGGACGATGCGGCCGGCGCGCTCCATCAGCGCCTGGAGCAACGCGAACTCACGGCGGGTCAGGTCGACCTTCTCGCCGTGCCAGATCACCTCCCAGGTGCCCAGGTCGAGGCTCAAGGCGCCAGCGTCCAGTCGGTTGATCGCTTCCCCTCTGACACGCCGGGCCAGCGAGCGGATGCGAGCGGCCAGTTCGTCCAGATGGAAGGGCTTGACCAGGTAGTCGTCGGCCCCAGCGTCGAGCACGCGGATGCGCGAATCCAGGGCTTCGCGGGCGGACATGACGATCACGGGCGTCGTCACGCGAGACTGCCGCGCCTCGACGAGCACGTCCATGCCGTCCTTGCCGGGCAGGCCGAGGTCGAGCAGCACCAGGTCGGCCTCGTGGTTGCGCATGGCCGCCAGCGCCTCGTTGCCGTCGCGGAACCAGCTGATCGTATAGGCCAGCCGCTCGAGCGCCCTGCGGATGGCGTCGCCGAGCTGGGCGTCGTCTTCGACGAGGATGATGTGCAAGAGAGCGACCCCAAGGCGGACACGGCTGATAGTATCCCCGCCCCGAGCTTAGTGCCGCCTGAGAAACCCCGGTCAACCGGCCTCGAAGCGGGCTATCTCGTCCAGTCGCTCGCGGGCCCTGTGCGCCGCCCTGCCTTCAGGGGAGCGCGCCAGGCGCGACACCGCGACGTAAACGCCGAGGCAGACGACGGCGGTGGCCAGCTGGAAGCCGACGAATCCCGGGCGGGTAGCGACGATGTCCACCCCGAGCAGAGCGAACGCCCAGACGATCAGGGCGACCCACATGAAGCAGCCGACGATGCCGAACCAGCGGCCCTCGCGGATGCGCCAGGCGCGCAGGCTGGCCACCCGTCGCTGCAACTCCAGTACGGGTGCTCCTTCGTTCACCCGGCTGACCAGGAACAGGTTGCGCGCCGCGGCCACGATCATCGCTATGGCGTAAAGGTGCAGCAGCAAGCCGGTCACCACCAGGTTCGGCATGTCACGGTGATCGATCCAGAACGAACCCGCCCCGACCGCAAACGCCAGGCCCGCGACCATCTGGATCGTCTGGCCAATGACGAGCGGGCGCAGCTCGGCACGAACACCGCCAACGCCACGCGCGGGTGCCGCAGTTTCCAGTCGGGACACCCGATGGTCCAGGACCTGCCAGGCGGCTTTCAGTTCATCGAGTTCCATCGCGTTCTCCCGTGGCGGATGGTGTACCGGTCATATCCCGGCGGAGGCGTTGTTTCAGCCGCGCGAGGCGGGTTCCAACGTTGGATTCGCTGATGCCCAGCACGGCGGCGATCTCCGCATGGGGCTGCTCATCGAGGTAGAGCAGGATCAGGGCGCGATCGAGCGGCTCCAGGGTATCGATCGCGCGGGCCAGCTGAGCGAGACGCTCGTCCGGTTCGTCGATCGCCGTGCCGCCGCCCAGCGTGTCGATGACCGAGGCATCCAGTGGCTGCGTGCGCTCACGTCGGCGCCGTGCATACGAGAGCCCTACGTTCAGGGCGACGCGATACATCCAGGTGGAAAACGGACGTCCCGCGTCGTAACCACCGAACGATCGCCAGACCTGCAAAAGAATTTCCTGGGCAAGGTCGCGCCGATCCTCCTCGCCCCGGGCGTAAACGGCCGCGACCTTGAAGACGATCTTGCGGTGTGTCTGCAGCAGCGCTTCGAACGCGCGACGTCTCTCGGCCTCGGCCATGAACCCTCCTCTTTTCCCCATGATTCGCGACGGCGCGGAAAAAATCACACAATGGCCGGATTCTCCTGCCGGATGGGTCCATGCCTGCCACGCTCCCCGCACGCTTCCTCCTCGCCCTGATCGCGTTGGCGCCCGTCGCGACCCAGGCGAAAGACACCTGGATCACGCCTGCCGAGGCGTCCTCCTTCCACACTACGCCCTCCTACGCCGACACCCAGGCCTTCCTGCAACGGCTCGCCCAGGCGACGCCGGACACGATCCGCCTGGCGACCTTCGGCACGACGCCGGAAGGCCGGCCGATGACCGTGGTGATCGCGGCGAAGGATGGCGACCTCACGCCGGAGAAGGCCCGCGCCGCCGGCAAGCCCATCGTGCTGCTGCAGGCGGGTATCCATCCCGGCGAGATCGAAGGCAAGGACGCCGGCCTGATGCTGCTGCGCGACTTCGCCGTGACCGGCCGCCTGCCCCACCTGCTCGATCACGCCGTGCTGGTCTACATCCCGGTCTACAGCGTCGATGGCCACGAGAACTCGAACCCGTACAACCGCATCAACCAGAACGGTCCGGATGCGATGGGCTTTCGAGGTCAGTCGCAGTACCTCAACCTCAACCGCGATTACGTCAAGGCCGACGCGCCGGAGACGCGTGCGTGGCTGGCACTGTGGAACACGTGGAAGCCCGACCTGTTGATCGACATCCACACCACCGATGGCGCGGACTACCAGTACGACCTCACCTGGTACGCGGAGGATGCACACAAGCTGCCGCCGTCGATCGCGAGCTGGCAGCGAGCGGCGTATGACGGCGATGCCATACCTGCTTACGAGAAGCTCGGCCACCTGGCCGCGCCGTATCTCGAGTTCCGCGATGGGCGCGACATCACCAAGGGCATCGAGAATTTCGGCTCGGGACCGCGCTTTTCCACGGGCTACGCGGCCATCCGCAATCGTGCCGGCCTGCTGATCGAAACGCACATGCTCAAGTCGTACGAGGTACGCGTCCGCGCGACCTACGATGTCGTGCGCGCCGTGCTCGCGCACGTGAACAAGGATCCCGCTGCCCTGCTCCAGGCGTCGAAGGACGCCGATAGCTGGACGGCCGCGCTTTCCATGAAGCCCGGCGCCTCGCTGCCGGTGACGTTCAAGCAGGACCCCACATCGACGCCATTCACGCTCAAGGGTTACGCGTTCACGCAGACCAAGAGCGATGTCTCCGGCGACATCTGGGTGCAGTACGACCCGAAAACGAAGAAGAACTACCCGATCCAGAACTGGAACGACCTGCTTCCCGACGTGTCGGCGCCGCTTCCGGCGGCCTGGGCGATCCCGCCGCAGTGGACCGATGCGATCGCGCGGCTCGACGCGCACGGCATCCCGTATACCCGCACGACCGCCCCGGCGCGCGTGCAGGCGGAACGCGATGACATGACCGAGCCCAGGTGGGCGGACAAGCCCTTCGAAAGCCACCACATGATCAAGGACGTGCACATCGCGTCGTCGAAGCAGGACGTCGACCTTCCCGCCGGCACCGTGATCGTGCGCGCGGACAATGCCGATGCGGTGCTCGCCCTGAACCTGCTCGATGCACGGGCACCGGATTCGCTGCTTCGCTGGGGCTACTTCAACGCCGTCTTCGAACAGAAAGAGTACGGCGAGCCGCGCGTGCTCGAAGCGCTGGCGCGGACGATGATAGCCGCGAACCCCGCACTGAAAACGGAGTTCGAGGCCAAGCTGAAGAGCGATGCCGTTTTCGCCGCCAGCCCGCGTGCACGACTCACCTTTTTCTACGAACGCAGCCCGTGGTACACGGTGCAGAAGGTGGGCGTGTATCCGGTCGTGCGATTGGACGCCGCGGCACTGTCAACGGTTCACTGATGTTGTAGGAGCCGATTCATCGGCGATCCCGCGGTAGCGAGGCAGGGTTATCCAACGACCTCGAAAGGTCGCATCATCTCGTTGGCTTCGTGCTCGGCGAGATGGCAATGCCAGGCGTAGCGTCCTGCATAGCCATCGAACGTCGCGACGATACGCGTGACCATCCCCGGATACGCCTGCACCACGTCTTTCCAGCCGCGTTCGTGCGCCGGCGGCTCCTGCGCCGGCCCGACATAGCGAAGGGTCTTCTTCTCCATGTACTCGTCCACGTCGTAAGGACGGCGATCGAGGATCTGGAAGCGCACCAGGTGCAGGTGGATCGGATGGGTATCCTCGGTGAGGTTCACCAGGCTCCACATCTCCGTGCTGCCCAGCTTCACCGTCTCCGTGACCGGATCGTGCCAGCGCTTGCCGTTGAGCAACATCAGCATCGGCGTGGCGACACAATCGCTGTATTCGTCGAGCGTCAGCTCGCGGGTTTTCGAGGCACTGGCTTCGGTCACCCGGGGCAGCTCGCGCAGGACATCCGGCAAGCGACTGTCGTCGCGCACATTGCCCTGCCCTACGGCGAAACGCATCAGCGGCAGTGCGTCGTTCATCAGTTCCACCATGCCGCCACGCAAGACCGCAAAGTCGACGACGAGGTCGGCCCGCTCACCCGGCGCGAGGAAGATGGACGTCACCTTCGCCGGTGCGGCCAGCAGCCCCTGGTCCGAGCCGATCGCATGGAATGGCCGCCCGTCTTTGAAACGCAGGTGATAGAACCGGCCGTTCGCGGCGTTCAACACACGCAGCCGATACCGTCGCGGCTGGACGTCGGCACGCGGCAGGATCGTTCCGTTGACCAGGGTAAGGTTGCCGAACACTTCCGGCACCCAGGGCGCCGAGGCATCGCCCGAGTCCGGGTAATACAGACGGCCGTCCGTGCGTAGCAAGCGATCGGCCAGCACCAGCGGCAGTTCCTGGTCGCCGGATGGCAGGCCCAGCGACAACTCGTGCTCGTCGCGCAACAGGTAAAGACCCATCAGCCCGGCGTACATGTTCAGCCGGTTAATACCCATGGCGTGGTCGTGATACCAGAGCGTGGCCGCATCCTGCGCATTCGGATAATGGTGTTGGCGCGACTTGCCGGGGACGTACCAGTCCTCCGGATAACCATCGTCTTTGCGCGGCACCTTGGCACCGTGCAGATGCACGATGGCGCGCACTTCCGGCTGGTCGGCCTCGGCACCGCAGATGGCGTGATCCACAGGCAGAAAATGCTTCGTCGGCAGCGCGTTTTCCCAACGCACATCGAACGCCTGCCCTGTGCGGGCTTCGATGGTGGGCCCGGGATAGTGCCCGCCATAGGTCCACAGTTCGGTCGGCGGCAGGTCGCGGTGCAGCTTCTGCGCGGTCTGCGCCATGCGCACGTCGAGCGTCTTGCCGGCGACAGGGCGTAGCGTGGGCGGGATCGGCAGCGGATCGACGAAGGGCGCTAGCTTGCCCGGATCGACCAGGCCCGGCAGGTGCGTCGTATCGCCCATGGGATGCATGCACAGGTCGTTGCCCACCTTGCCCGCGGGAGCGGCCTGCATGCCGTGCATGTCATGCGCGAGGAGCCGCGACGGGATCCAACCCGCCGCGGCCATCCACCCTGCCGTCTTCAGGAAACGACGGCGATCAACCATGCCCACCGTTCCCGAACGGCCACTGCGGACGCTTCGGCTGACCGGTCGACTCGTCGAGGATCAGCTTGCGATCGAACAGGCGCGGGAAGAAGAAGTCGAACATGCTGTCGATGCGGCCAGCGCTGGCATCCGTGGAACCACCACCGAGACGCTTGCCGTTCAACCAGTTGTCTTCGATGAAACGGGTGATCGAGCTCTGGTCGGTCACGCTGTGATCGACCATGTTCTCGCGTGCCCACGGCGACACCACCAGCAGCGGCAAGCGCGGACCGAAGCCGCAACGGCCCTGTGCCGGCGTCTTGCCGTCCAGGCCCGGAAGCGTCACGCGTCCCTTGCACAGGCCGGCGCCGTCGAGCGCATCCGTCGTGCCGGTCGAGCCGTTGGTGTGCGGCGGTTCCTGGTGGTCGTACCAGCCATCGGAATCGTCGTAGGCGATGACGACGGCGGTGTCCTTCCACTCGCTGCTCTGCTGCAGCGCGTTGATCACGTGGACGACGAATGCCTGCTCGTCGATCGGATCGGAATAGCCCGCATGACCGTCCTGGTACGCCGGCGCCTTGAGGAAGCTCACCGACGGGAGGTTGTCGGTGTCGAGGGCATCGTAGAAGTCCTGGATGTCGTATTGATGATTGGCCGCGTCGGTCTTGCCGATCGCGGCGATCGACGACGGGCGCGCGTGTGTCAGGTTCGCCGTGGACGGGTAGTACTGGAACGGCGCGTGGTGCGGGCTGTAGTCGTTCGAGGTGGTGTTGGTCACATTCGACAGCGTACGACGCGTGCAGCCCGTGCTGCCGTCCGGATTGGTGCGGGTCAGGTCGAAGCCACCCTGGAACCAGCCCCAGGTGACGTTCTGCGCGTTGAGCAGGTCACCGACGTTGCGGCCACCCATCGTCGCCTGGCTCGCCGTCGGTGAGGAGCAGACATCGCCGATCGGGTCCGGATCACCGATCATGGTCAGGCCGCCGTGGCCATCGTCGGTTTCTGCGCCGGTGCCGTTGAGCGTATCGATCACACCGGCGGTCTGGCCGGCGATCAGGTTCACCGCGCCCGGCGAAGACGGACCGAAGCCCGTGCCGTAGTGGTTGTCGCTCATGGCGAAGTTCTGCGCGTAGTTCCAGTACGCGGTGACGGTGTTGCCGTCGTAGTAGCCCATGACCTGACCCTTGCCTTCCTGGGCGGCATCGCCGCCCGGCAGGGTTTCACCGTGGCCGGTGTACAGCGGGAACAGGTCCATCCGGCCGCCGTCGAAGGCACGCTGCTCCGAGGTGTAGCCGTGGTCCTGGTCGGCCGTGGCCGCCTGGGCGCGGGCGAGGCGGAACGGATTGATCGCCGCGTCCGCATTGCCGGCATTGGCGGCGTTGGGATTCCTGGTCAGCAGCTTATGCGACAGGCCGTTCACCGGCGGGGTGAAGGGCCGCGGATAGAACGACGGTTCGCCCTTGCCATTTTCGGCAAACGGATAGGTGCCGAAGTAATGATCAAAGGAGACGTTCTCCTGGAAGATCACGACCAGGTGCTTGATCGGTGTGGCGGTGCGCGGATCGCTGCCGTGACCGCCGTGGCCGAAGCCCAAGGCCGTGGTTGCCGCGGCGGCAGGGGCGGAAGCCACCTGCTGGGCGGCGACGATCGACGCGGCGGAGAGGGTGAGCACGCAGGCAATGCCTGCGGCCAGTAACTTGCGCATGACTAGGCTCCTCGAAGGATGTGGCGGCCGGACTGCAAGGTTCCGCATCCCCTGTCATGCGGTCCGACCAGCGTAAGAACACCGCATGACAGTCGGGGGACAAAATCCGCAAGAGCTTGCGAAATTTCTCAATCCATGACCTTCGTCACGGTCGGCCCTCGTGGCCGTTCGCAGCGGCTATGCTCGGAACCCACCGGTGCCCGGGGGCACCGCTTCACCTGGACAGAGGGACACCCATGACCAAGCAGTACCTGAAGCCGCTCGCACTGGCGCTCGGCGTCGCGCTCGCCGGCACGGCATGCAGCCAGCACAACGATGCCGATACCGCCGTGCCGGGCGGCAACCAGCCTGCCGCGACCGGCAGCGCCGCCCCGGCGCCGGCCACCACGGCCGCCGCCGCGCCTGCCGCGCCCACGTTCAACGTGGCCGACATCGACACCACCATTGACGCCTGCGACGACTTCAACGGCTTCGTCAACGCGAAGTGGGTCGCCGCCAACCCGATTCCGAACGACCGGACCCGCTGGGGCGCCTTCGACCAGCTCGCCGAAAGCAGCCTGAACACCCAGCACGACATCGTCGACGCCATGGACAAGGGCGCGCCCAACGCCAAGGCCGGTTCGATCGAGCAGAAGATCGGCCTGCTTTACCGCTCGGGCATGAACGAGCCCGCCATCGAGAAGGCCGGCATCGAGCCGCTCAAGCCGGAACTGGCCAAGATCGACGCGCTTAAGAACGGCGACGACGTTGCCAGCTTCCTCGACCAGAGCTTCGCCGACGGCGACAACTACGTCTTCCAGTTCGGCTCGGGTGCCGATTTCAAGAACGCGAAGATCCAGATCGGCTACGCCAACCAGGACGGCCTGGGTCTGCCGACCAAGGACTACTACACCGACCCCAAGCAGGCTGATAACCGCAAGGCCTACGTCGATTACATCATCAAGACCCTGACCCTTGCCGGTGTGTCCGATGCCGACGCCAAGACCCAGGCCGATGCGGTGATGAAGTTCGAAACGCAGCTGGCTGCCGCCTCGCTGGCACCGGTCGAGCTGCGCGCCCCGGAAAACCAGTACCACTTCGTCACCGTCGCCGAAGCGGACAAGATCACCCCGCACTTCAACTGGGAAAAGTTCTTCGCCGCCCAGAACGTGACGATCGACAAGGGCTTCTCGCTGTCCCAGCCGAAGTTCTTCAAGGAGTTCGACAAGATGCTGGCGGCAACGCCGGTCAGCACCTGGCAGGCCTACCTGCGCTTCCACGCGATCGACGGCGCGTCGCCCTACCTGTCCAAGGCGTTCCAGGACAACAAGTTCGACTTCTACGGCAAGACCCTCGCCGGGCAGCCGGAACAGAAGCCGCGCTGGAAGCGCGTCCTCGGCACGGTCAACGCGTCGATGGGCGAAGCCCTCGGCCAGCTGTATGTCGCCAAGGTGTTCAAGCCGGAAGCAAAGCAGCGCGCCAACGAACTGGTCGACAACGTGCGTAACGCCCTCAAGGCGCGCATCGAGAACCTCGACTGGATGAGTGCCGAAACCAAGGAAAAGGCGATCCAGAAGTGGAACGCCTTCCTGCCGAAGATCGGCTATCCGGACAAGTGGCGTGACTGGTCGGGCCTGGAAGTCAGCGGCGACGACTACTACACGAACGTGCAGGCTGCCAGCAAGTTCAACTATCACTACGACATCGCCAAGATCGGCAAGCCGACCGACCGCCTCGACTGGGGCATGACCCCGCAGACGGTGAACGCGTATTACAACCCGACCGACAACACGATCAACTTCCCGGCCGCGATCCTGCAGCCGCCGTTCTTCGATGCCAATGGTGACGACGCGATCAACTACGGCGGCATCGGCGCCGTGATCGGTCACGAAGCCAGCCACGGCTTCGACGACGAAGGCAGCCAGTTCGATGGCGAGGGCAACAACAAGAACTGGTGGACGGCGGCCGACAAGAAGAAGTTCGAAGAGCGCACGGGCAAACTGGTCGCCCAGTTCAACGAATACGCGCCGATCAAGGACAAGCCTGAGCTGCACGTCAACGGCAAGCTGACCCTCGGCGAGAATATCGCCGACCTGGGCGGCACGGCCGTGGCGTACGACGCTCTCCAGGAAGCCCTGAAGAAGAATCCGCAGGAAGCCAACGCCAAGATCGATGGCTACACGCAGGACCAGCGTTTCTTCCTCAACTGGGCCCGCGTGTGGCGCGGCAGCGTTCGCCAGAAGCAGGCGGAGCTTTACCTCAACGTCGACCCGCACGCACCGGCGTCGCTGCGCGCGATCGGCGCGCCGTCCAACATGGCCTCCTTCGCTACGGCGTTCCAGTGCAAGCCGGATGCGAAGATGGTCCGCTCGGGCGACAAGCTGGTGAAGATCTGGTAATCGCTTGATCTGCTTCATGTAGGAGCCGATTCATCGGCGAAAAACCAACGAAGCGCTGACGCCGCAAGGCTGATAGCGAAGGCGCCGCACTCAAATGCGGCGCCTTTTTTTGTGGGACCCGATTTGTGGGAGCCGGCTATGCCAGTGATGGCGCCGCGGCAACCTGGCTATCGCCGATGAATCGGCTCCTACCTTGTCGTGCTGCATCGGTGCAGGTGTGTGGCCACGCGTTTCGCCGTCGTTCGCGCGCAGCCGTCATCGCAGGCAATCGCCAGATTGTTCCGCCCATACGGGGCATACCGCGCCGGATCGGTGGGACCGAAGATGCCGACGACGGTGGCCGCCGTCGCCGCCGCAAGATGCATCACGCCACAGTCGGCACTGATGTACGTGCCCGCGGCTTCGATGAACGCCGCGAGCTTGCGCGGATCGCTGGTGTAGTAGGTCGGGTATCCGCCGCCCAGCCGGGACTGGCCGTCTGCGGAAACCAACTCGATGACGCACGCCTGGCCAGTGCGCGCGAGCAATTCGTTCGTGAACTCGCTCCACCAATCGGCAGGCAGGCGCTTGGAACCCGTCGCATTCGGAAAGATGGCCATGACCGGTAGACCGCGTTCGTTCGTACCGCGGAGTACCCGTGCCAAGGCGTCCCGACCCGCACGACCCTCCGCGTCCGTCAGGCGAACATCGAGCAAGGGGACATCGGCTTCGACCGGTACACCGAGTGCCCAGCGCAGGGCCTGGACGGGACGGGCCGCCAGGTGGGTGGCGAGACCGTCGGTGGGCATCGCATCCGTCCGTAACTGGAACCTCGCCTTGGCCATCCCGCTGGCGATACGCCCCGACGACGAGCCCGCTGCCGCGTCGATCACCAGATCGTAGCGGCGCGAGCGCAGCTTGCGCAGCGCACCGATCGTCGCAAAAGGTCGCCTCGCCGCACGACGGTCGAGGGTCGTGCATTCACCGACGATATCGAAGCCACGAAACACCGCGTGCGCAGCTGGTCCGGCGGAGAGCAAGTCGACTTCGGCACCGGGGAAACGACGTTCAATCTCGACCAGCAGGGATGTCAGCAGCAGCGTGTTGCCCAGCCGATGATTGGGGCGGCAAACGAGGATGCGTTGGATACCAAAGGCAGGAAGCTCACCAGCAGCCACCAGGTTTTTGGCTGGTGAGATCAGGTGACGGGCCAGCCAGGATGCGAGATGTCGACGCCAGCGCGCCACGTTTCCGTGCATGGGTGAATGAGCAGGCGCGCGCGGCGAGGGTTGGCGCAACGATGCGACAGGAGACATGGAGGGATCTCGAGAAGTCCGTCGCCAACGGTGCCGGAGTTACCTTATGCCTTGCTGTCCGCTGGATGACGATTTCAAGCGAGGTCTCGCGGCACCATGTAGCCAAAGCCGCGGATGGTCCGGATAGCGTCGGGACTGAGCTTGCGTCGCAGGGAATGAACCAGGACTTCCAACGCGTTGGGACTGACGTCCGAATCCATGCCGTAAACCGAACCTTCGATCGACTCGCGACGGACGATCTTGCCGTGCCGTTCCATCAGCATGCGAAGCAGTGCGAACTCACGACGAGTCAGCTCGACGCGGCGCTCCTGGTACGTCACCTCGAGGGTGCTCAGATTGAGCGAGAGCGCGCCGGCTTCCAGTTGGTTGTCCGCGAGGCCCTGTGCCCGCCGGGCGAGCGAGCGAATACGTGCGGCGAGTTCATCGAGATGAAACGGCTTGGTCATGTAGTCGTCTGCACCGGCATCCAGCCCACGCACGCGTGATTCAACACTGTCTCGCGCCGTCATGACGAGGATCGGTGTCTTGACCTTCAGTCGTCGCGCCTCGGTGATCACATCGATACCGTCCTTCTCCGGCAAGCCAAGGTCGAGCAGGACGAGATCGACGGACTGGTTGCGCAGCGCCTCGAGCCCTTCCACGCCCGAGCGCAGCCAGGTCACCGTATAGGCGAGGTGCTCGAGTGCGCGCTTGATGGCTGCGCCGAGGCGGATGTCGTCCTCGACCACGATGATGTTCACGTTCCAGTCCTCCATGCCAAGCCAAAGCGTTGGGTATCGCATCCGTGCGTCCGGACCTGTCTACGAAAACGGCAACCCGGTGTCATTATTCGAGGGGTGGCCTTAGGCCTTGCTGAGTACCTGCCCGTAAGCCGACCCTCAGTCGCGACCGGCAGTCTGTGGTCGGACCCTGTGGAAGCCATCATGAGCCTTTTTGTCGAAGGACTGCACAACCACCTGGTGGGGCCTTTCACATTCGACGTACCGGCGGGTGGGTGCCTCGCGGTCACCGGCGCATCCGGCACCGGAAAGACGCTTCTGCTGCGCATGATTGCGGACCTGGACCCTCATGAAGGCCGGGTCACGTTCGCCGGGATCGACCGGGCCACGCTCCCCGCGCCCGCATGGCGACGCCTGACCGCGCTGATTCCTGCCCGCAGCGGCTGGTGGGCCGACACGATCGGGGAGCACTTCGCGCCCGAGCGCGAGGTCGAAAAACGCGCACTTGCAGCCGACCTGCTTCTGCCGGGCTCCCTGTTCGACCGTCCGATCGAAGAAGCCTCGACCGGCGAACGGCAGCGCCTGGCCCTGATCCGCGCGCTGCTTGCCGAACCACGCCTCCTGTTGCTCGACGAGCCCACGGCGTCTCTCGACCCGGTGTCCACGCAGGCCGTTGAATCGATGATCGCGCGCCGACGCGCCTCCGGCACCACGGTCGTCTGGGTTACCCACGATGCCGCCCAGGCCAGCCGAGTCAGCGACCTTGCCCTGCAGATGCTCCCCGGTGGAGTACTGGCCGCATGACGCCCCTGACCCTGCACGCCGGCGACATCGCAATCGCAGCCATCCTTCTGGTCGTCGACGCCGCGCTCTCAATCGGCCTTCGTCTGCGCTTCCACCGCGCACTGGCCATCGCCTCGCTGCGCATGGTGGTCCAGCTCGTCGCGGTGGGTTACCTGCTTCGTTATGTCTTCGCCGGCCATTCGCCCTGGCTCACCGCCGCCCTGGTGCTGGCCATGTCCCTGGTCGCCGTCCGCGAGGTCGCTGTCCGGCCGACCCGACGCCTGGTCGGCGGCAACGCCATCGTCGCCCTGCCGAACGTGCTGGGCGTCGTCCTGCTCACCGCCTGCTTCGCCCTGATGACCGCAATCCGCCCGCATCCCTGGTACGACGCCCGCTACGCCATCCCGCTGGTCGGCATCCTGCTTGGCAGCATCCTCAATGCGGCGAGCATCGCGCTCGCGGGAGTCCTCGACAACGTGCGCCAGCAGCGCGATGCGATCGAGGCCCAACTGATGCTCGGCGCGACCTTTCGCGCGGCGACGGCACCCCTCCTGCGTCGCGCCATCCGCGCCGCGATGGTGCCGGTGATCAACCAGATGGCTGCGGCAGGCGTCATCACCTTGCCGGGCACCATGACCGGTCAGATGCTTGCCGGGGCGGACCCGGTCGAAGCCGTGAAGTACCAGATTCTCCTGCTGATCCTGCTGACAGGGGCCAGTTGTCTCGCGGCCGTCGGTACCGCCTATGGCGCCGTGGCGCGACTCCGCGACGATCGTGACCGCCTGAGGCTGGACCACCTGAGCTGAAACTTCGTCTTAGATTGCGAATCATTCTCATTACCCTTACGATATGGCTCACACCGGGTTAACACCCGCGCAGCGCCTCGACCATCAGGGCACCAACGCTACCCGTCCCCCGCGAGCCACAGGCCCGCGTCGGGCGAGTTCGTGCCCGATTCGGCCTGCGGACCACTTTGTTCATTGCCTCGCAAGGGAATCACCATGGCCTTCATCAAGAGCCGCAAGCACGCCGCTCCTGCCGCGCGCACCGTCGGTGCCGCCGTCCTCCTGACCTTCGCCCATGCCGCCGTCGCCAGCGATACCGTCGACGCGCCACCGCAGCAGACCAAGACCAGCGACGTCCAGGCACTTCCCGGCATGCAGGTGGATGCGGACCGTTCCAGTGATTTCCGCGTGGACAAAGTGTCCTCGCCCAAGTTCACCCAGTCCCTGCTCGACACCACTCAGACGATCCAGGTGATCGGCAAGGAACTCATCAAACAGCAGGGCGCGACCACCCTGACCGAGGCCCTGCGCAACAGCCCGGGCGTCGGCACGTTCTATGTCGGCGAGAACGGCTCGACCAGCACGGGTGACGCGATCTACATGCGCGGCTTCGACACGTCGAGCAGCATCTTCGTCGATGGCGTGCGCGATGTCGGCACGGTGTCGCGCGACGTGTTCAACATCGAGCAGGTCGAAGTCACCAAGGGTCCGGACGGCACCGAGTACGGCCGTACCGCGCCGACCGGCGCGATCAACCTGGTGACCAAGCAGCCGGTGCTGGGTAACGGGGAATCCGGCTCGCTGCAGGGCGGCAGCGGCCAGCGCCGGCGCGGCACCGCCGACATCAACCAGCAGCTCGATGCCACCACGGCGGTCCGCCTCAACGTGATCGACCAGAAGAGCAACGTCTACGGTCGCGACAAGATCGAGAACAACCGTTGGGGCTTCGCACCGTCGCTTGCCTTCGGCCTGGGCACGCCGACCCGCGTGTACATCGATTACCTGCACATCAAGCAGAACAACGTGCCCGACGGCGGTGTGCCAACCATCGGCCTGCCCGGCTACAGCAGTCCGGACAAGCGCGCCTTCCTCAACGATGCCGCGAAGGTCGATCCGAACAATTACTACGGCACGGATCAGGACCACGACCATGTCACGCAGGACATGCTCACCGTCATCCTGGAGCACGATTTCAGCGACAAGGTGGCCTTGCACAACACCGCGCGCTGGGGTCGCACCACGCAGGATTACCTGCTGACGTCCTTCCTCGGCGCCACGGCCAACCTACTCACGCCGAACCCGGCCGACCCGTCCACGTGGACGCTCACGCGCAGCAATCCGACCTTCAAGCACCAGTCCAACCGCATCGCCACGAACCAGACCAACGTGACGGCAACGATCGAGTCCGGTGGGTTCACGCAGGACATCAGCGCCGGTATCGAGCTGACCTCGGAAGAAGCACGCGCGATCGGCATGGGTCCGCTCAACGGCAGCACGTGGCCGGCCGCCAACCTGTATCACCCGGATTCCAACGTCTCCAACCTGGTTTACGGCGAGACCGGTGCGCTCAGCAATGGCAAGACGAACACGGCGGGCGCGTACTTCTTCGACACGCTGAAGTTCGGCGAGCACTGGCAGGTGAATGCCGGCGTGCGCCTCGATCATTACAAGACCGACTTTTCCAGCCTCGTCGCCTGCGGCGCGCGTAACGGTCCGGTCTGCGGCAGGCTTCCCACGGGCAGCATCGTGCAGGGCGTGGATACCAGCACCAGCGACAACCTGAAGAACTACAAGATCGGCGTGCTGTACAAGCCGACGGCAAACGGCAGCATCTACGTCAACTTCGCGCAGTCGCAGCAGCCTCCGGGCGGTAACACGCTCACCCTCTCGACCGCCACGAACAGCGCGGACAACCCCAACTTCGACCCGCAGAAGGCGCGTACCGCCGAGATCGGCACGAAGTGGGATCTGCTCGGCTCGAAGCTGCTGCTCACCGGCGCGCTGTACAGCACCACGGTGACCAACGACGTGGTCCAGGATCCGACCGACCTGCTCTACTACCAGGTCGGCAAGAAGCGTGTGCAGGGCGTGGAAATCAACGCCGTCGGCAAGCTGACCGACGATCTCGCCATCAGCGCCGGCTTCACCACCATGAATGCCACGGTCAAGAACGGCCCCGGCGTCACCGCCAACGGCTCGGACGACCTGGCTTATACGCCGAAGAAGGCGTTCACCTCGTGGGTCACCTATCACCTGCCGTTCGACCTCACCATCGGTGGTGGCGGCCGTTACTCCGGTGCGCTCGAGCGCGGGACCGATGGCGCCGTGGGTACACCGGCATACACCCGTGCCTACTGGGTGTTCGACGCCATGGCCAGCTACCCGATCAACCGCAACTTCGACCTGCAGCTCAACGTGTACAACCTGTTCGACAAGGACTACGTGGCCGCGATCAACAAGAGTGGCTATCGTTACACCCCGTCCACGCCGCGTTCGGCCATGCTGACCGCGAACGTCCGCTTCTGATCGACTGATCCGATCGACTCAAGGAACACCGCCATGCTGCTGCACATCCCCGAGGTCCTGAGCAAGGAACAGGTCGCCGGGATGCGCCGCGCCATGGAGGCTGCCGAATGGACCGACGGTCGCCAGACCGTCGGTCCGCAGGGCGCGAAGGTAAAACGCAACCTGCAACTGCCCGATGCGTCGCCGCTACGCCGCGAATTGGGCGATCTCGTGGTGGCGGCACTGGCCCGCCACCCGCTGTATCACGCGGCCGCCCTGCCCCTGCGCACGCTGTCGCCCCGCTTCAATCGCTATGAAGGCGGCGGCGAGTACGGCTTTCATATCGACGGTGCCGTCATGGCCACCGGCGACCGTGATGTCCAGGTACGCAGCGATATCTCCTGCACGCTCTTCCTCAGCGAGCCCGAGGAATACGACGGTGGCGAACTCATCGTGAGCGATACCTACGGCGAGCATGAAGTGAAACTGCCCGCCGGCGACGCCATCGTCTATCCCTCCTCCAGCCTGCACAAGGTCACACCCGTGACCCGGGGTGCACGCATCGCGTCGTTCTTCTGGGTACAGAGCCTCGTGCGCGACGACAGTGCGCGACGGATGTTGCTGGAGCTGGATACGGCCATCCGCAACCTCTCCGCCAGTGGCGCCGATCAGGCGTCGATCCTGCAATTGACGGGGGTCTACCACAACCTGTTGCGCCGTTGGGCGGAAACCTGAGGCAAAACAAAGGTAGGCAGGGGCGCCCTCGGGGGCGGATAATTGGCGCCCCCTGATGTCCTTGGCTCCCCACCGCATGTTCCAACCTGGTCAACGCTGGATCTCCACCGCCGAACCCGAGCTCGGCCTCGGCACCATTCTTCGCGTCGAAGGACGCGGCGTGCAGGTCCTGTTCGCCAAGGCGGGCGTGCTGCGCCCCTACGCCACCGACAGCGCACCGCTGATCCGCGCGGAGTTCCGTGCCGGCCAGCGCGTCTCGGGCAAGGGCCTCGCCTTCCTCGTCGAGCGCATCGAAGAGCGCGAAGGCCTCTTCGTGTATCGCGGCGAAGGGCGTGAACTGGAAGAAGGCCAGCTCGACGACGAGCAGGCGTTGTCGCAGGCGGATGACCGGCTGATCGGCGGCCGCACCGAAAGCAACGAGAGCTTCGACCTGCGCCTGGAAGCCCTGCGCCGTCGCGCCGACGCGCGCCGCTCCGCTGCCTGGGGCCTCGAATCAGCCCGCATCGGCCTGGTTCCGCATCAGCTGCGGGTCGCCGGCATCGCTGCCGCGCGCCGTCCTCCACGCGTGCTGCTTGCCGACGAAGTGGGCCTGGGCAAGACCATCGAAGCCGGCATGATCCTGGCGCGCCAGCTTGCCGCAGGCCGCGCCGGTCGTGTCCTCGTGCTGCTGCCGGAAACCCTGGTGTACCAGTGGTTCGTGGAACTGCTGCGCCGCTTCAACCTGTCGTTCGCCATTTTCGACGAAGAGCGCTGCGAAGCCATCGAGCAGTCCAACGACGGGCGCAACCCGTTCGAGGACGACCAGTTGGTGATCGCCGACTTCGCCTTCCTCGAATCCGCGCCGAAGCGCGCACGCCAGCTGATCGAGGCCGGCTGGGACCTGATGGTCGTCGACGAAGCGCATCACCTCGAGTGGACCCCCGAAGCCGCCAGCCCGCGCTATCGCCTCGTGGAAGAACTGGCCACGGCGACGCCAGGCGTCATCCTGCTCACCGCCACACCGGAACAGCTGGGCCGCGCCGGGCACTTCGCCCGCCTGCGCCTGCTGGATCCCCAGCGCTACAGCGACCTTGACGCCTACCTTGCCGAATCCGCCGAGTACGGCGAACTGTCGGAAGTCGCCAACGCGCTGGCCGATGGCAAGCCGCTCTCCGCCGCGCACCGCACCCTGCTCACCACGCGCTTCAAGGGCGATCGCGAACTCGCCAGCCTGCTGATGCGCGACGACGCGCACGCCGAACTGCTCGCTGCCCTCATCGATCGCCATGGCACGGGGCGCGCGATGTTCCGCAACCGTCGTGCCGGCATCGGTGGATTCCCACGCCGTACGCCGGAGATCCTGGCGATCGACCCGGAGACCCTGGATGCCGGCCGCCGCGATGCCCTGCTCGCCGAATTCCGTGCGGACATCCAGAACACCGCGGCCCACCTCGAGTTCGACTACAACGACGATCCGCGTCTCGAGGCCCTGATCGACCTGCTCGATGCGCACCCGGCCGACAAGTTCCTGCTCATCTGCCGCAGCCAGGCCAAGGTGCTCGCGATCGAAGACGCGCTGCGCACGAAGAGCGGCGTGGGCGTGGCCCGTTTCCACGAAGGCCTCGGTATCGTCCAGCGCGACCGCAACGCGGCATTCTTCGCCCAGCCGGACGGCGCACGCCTGCTGCTATGTTCCGAGATCGGTTCGGAAGGCCGCAACTTCCAGTTCGCTCATCGACTGGTGATGTGGGACCTGCCGCTGGATCCGGATCTCCTGGAACAGCGCATCGGTCGTCTCGACCGCATCGGCCAGCGCCACGATATCGTCGTGCACGTGCCGGTGGTCGAGCAGAGCGCCCAGCACGTATTGGCCCGCTGGTACGACGAAGGCCTCGACGCGTTCCGCTCGAGCCCGGCCGATGGCCGCGAGCTGCTGCGCCGCTTCGGCGAACTGCTCGCCAGCCTTGCCGACGAACATGCGCGCGAGGACGATTCCCGCGACCAGGAACTCGATGCGCTCATCGCGGAAACCCGTGGCGTGCACGAAGAACTCTCGGCCCTGATCCACGCGGGACGCGACCACCTGCTCGAACTGGCGGCCAGTCGCGATCCGCACGCCGACGACCTTGCCTCCAGTTTCGCCCGTGAGGACCAGGATCCGTCACGCGATGCCTTCATCCAGCGCCTGTTCGAAACCTATGGCGTGCATACGGAAGAACTCGCGCCGGATATCGTCCTGCTCGACCCGCAGTACCTCTCCACCGATGGCCTGCCGGGCTTTGCCGATGGCCCGCTTTCGGTGACCTTCTCGCGCGATGTCGCGCTGGCCCGCGAGGACCTGCCGCTGCTGCGCATGGACCATCCGATGGTCTATGCGGCGGTGGACCTGCTCGTCAGCGGCGAAACCGGCAATGCGGCCTTCCTCGTCGACGACGCCCTGCCCGTGCGCACCGCGCTGCTGCAGACGGTCTACGTGCTCGAGATCATCGCCGACCGCGCGCTCGATGCCGGCCGCTTCCTGCCGACGACGCCGCTGGTCGTCGCCGTGGATACCAAGCTGTCGGAACGTCCGGGCTTCCGGCCGAGCGATATCGCCCTGCGTCGCGCGACGGATCGCAATATCGAAGTGGCGCGCTTCCGCAAGTTCCTCTCCAAGCTCGTCCCGCCGATGCTCGAGCATGCGCTCGATCTGGCCGAGGGGCGCGCGGAACTGCTCAAGTTCGAAGCGATCGACGCGGCGAAACTCGAGCTGGATGCCGAACACGCACGCCTCGTCGCCCTGCGCGCCGTCAATCCCTCCATCGCCGCCGCGGAAGTGGATGCCATCGCCGCCGAACGCGACGCCCTGCTCGCGGCGATTCCGAACGCGCGACTGCGCCTGGATGCCGTGCGCTTCGTGGTCAGCCCGGACTTCCTCTCGCTGCGCTGAGACTCAGTAATCGCGGCGTGGTGGCGGTCGAACGCCCCACGCCCAGAGCAGGATCAATCCCGCGAACAGCCCACCCAGGTGGGCGAAATGCGCCACGCCCGCCAACGTGCCGGTCACGCCGAACACAAGCTCGGCGAGGCCGTACAGCGTGACGAACAACCACGCCGGGATGCCGACCGGAATCGGGATCATCATCAGCTTCTCCCGCGGGAAAAGCATCGCGAACGCGCCCAGTAACCCGAAGATCGCACCGGACGCGCCGACCGTCGGGAAGACGCGATCGGGCTCGAAGAAATACACGATGGCGAGCTGGGCGAAGGCCGCGACGACCAGGCAGGTGAAGTAGTAGATGATGAAGCGTCGCTGGCCCATCACCCGCTCGATGAGGCCACCGAACATGTACAGCGCGTACATGTTCAGCACGATGTGCGGAATCGAACCGTGCAGAAAACCGTAGGTGATCAACTGCCAGGGCCTGAACCCGATACCGGCGATGTCGCCGTTAGCCATCTCCATCGCAACGTCATGGCCGACAGGCCACAACGCGAACCATTTCGTGAGCGCGTACGTGGTTTCATCCTGCAGCAACTGCTGCAGGATGAAGGCGAGCACATTGGCGATGAGCAGGTAACGCGTCACCGGAGGCAGCTTGGTCGGCATCGTCGTTACCTGTCTCAGCCGGCCAACGGTGTCGGCTGCAGGATCTCGATCCAGTACTGGTCCGGATCGCGGATAAAGGCGATGTGGCGCATGCGGCCATCGCTGAGCCGCTTCTGGAAGGTGACGCCGAGGGCTTCGAAACGAGCACAGGCCGCATTGACGTCGGGCACGCTCACGCACAGGTGACCGAAACCTCGCGGCTCGCTGTTGCCATTGTGGTACGCGAAGTCGGCGTCCTTCTCGGTACCGTGGTTGTGGGTCAGCTCGAGCACACCGGGCTGCGAGAGCGCCCACTGCTTGCGAGCCGCGTCATCGTCCGGAATGACACCCTGATCGGCGACCAGTACGAGGTAGACGATGGTGAACGCGGCCTCTGCGTAGACGTGCTTGTAGACCGGCGTGAACCCGAGCACGCGCGTATAGAAGTCCAGCGACACGTCGAGATCGCGCACGCGGATCATGGTGTGGTTGAACACGAAGCCGTGGGTCGCGGCATCCGGCGTGGCGGTCACACCGGGCAGCGAGGTGAGGTCGGCGAGGGACATGGGGGATTTCCTTGGGGCAAGAGCCCAAGGGTGGCTGCCACGGGCCGGCAATTCAAGCAAAAGAGCTCAACGCCKCCGTGGCCCCACCGAAAGTAGAAACAACACCACGGCCAGCGCCCCATAAGCCGCCACGAACTGCCAAACCACCCCGCGCGCACCCGCATCGAGCAACCAGGGCAGATAAACCGGGCCGATCGGCTCCACCGAGTGAATGATGCCGAACGCCGTGAGCACAGCGCCAATCGCCACGATGCCCGAGGCCTTGCGCACGTCCCCGTCGATCATCGCCACGACGAAGCTGGCCCACACCATCGAGGTGATGATGAAGCCGTTGCCGAGGATGAAGATCACCGCCATCGCGGAGATACCGTGGCTGGCATCGCCATAAAGCACGGCAAAGTGCGTCGGATCGACGATGGACGGATCGCCGAGCTTGATCGCTAGCATCCGTGCGATCGCCGGGAAGAAGCTGAAGACGACCGCGCTCGCGTAACGCAGCGGCGTGGCCTCGAAGGCCTGCGTGGTGATGCTGATCGAGATGAACACGAGAATCGGTGCGAGGACGGCGACCGGCAGCAACTCGACCAGGTTCGCCAGGTAACCCAGGACGCCGCCCAGGCCTATGACGAGGCCCGTCACCAGCGTGTAGCCCGTCCGTGCGCCCATGGCCTTGTACGCTGGCTGCCCGATATATGGCGTCGTCTGCGCGACGCCGCCGCACAAGCCGGCGATCAGGGTGGCCAGGGCTTCCACCAGCAGGATGTCGCGGGTCGGATAGTCGTCACCCGCGGCGCGCGCACTCTCGGCGACGTTGATGCCGCCCACCACCATCAGCAGACCGAACGGCAGGATCAGCGGCAGGTACGGCACGGTAGCCGGCAGGCCATCGAGAAAGCCGAGGCTGGGGAGCGGGAAGCCAAGGCGCCACTGCCACGCGCCGGGCGGGTGATACCCGCTACCGAGGAAGCCCGACGGGCCCAACCCGTAGTACAGGACGACACCAACGATGAAGGCCCCAAGCACACCCGGCAGTCCGAACGGCAGCCGGCGCTTCGCCACCAACGCATAAAGCACGACACCGAGTCCGGCGAAGCCCACCACCGGCACGCGCAGGATCTCCACCAGCGGCAGGAAGCCCATCAGCACCAGCGCGATCCCAGCGATCGAACCGAGCAATCCGGCGCGCGGCACGGAACGCTGCACCCAGGCACCGAAGAAGGACAGGACGAACTTCAGCACGCCCATGACGACCAGCGAGGCCATGCCGAGGTGCCAGGTCGCCTCCCCCGCCGCGATCGGATCCATGCCTGCCTGGCGATAGCCGGCAAACGCGGGGCCGAGGACCAGCAAGGCCATGCCGATGGTGGTCGGCGCGTCGATGCCGAGCGGCATCGACGTGACGTCCTCGCGGCCGGTCCGTGCCGCCAGCCGGCGCGCCATCCAGGTGTAGGCGAGGTTGCCGAGGAGGACGCCCAGCGCCGTGCCTGGGAACATGCGGCGAAACACGAGGTCCGCGGGCATGCCGAAGATGCCGATAAGAGCGGTGGCCATAAAGGCCAGCAGGGAAAGGTTGTCGACGACGAGGCCGAGCACGCCGTTGAGATCGCCGCCGCCGAAGCGACGACGCGGAGCCAGGTTGGCGGCCATCAGAAAGACACCTCGGCGGACTGGGTGACACGAAGGACGGACTGGTCGCCGGTCCTGACCTTCCACGCGGTGCGAATTGCATCGATCGCCGACTGCCGTGCCACGCTGTCGGCGTAAAGGAGCACGACGATCTTCGAGCGCAGGCGCTCGGGCTGGGACTGCCTGGCCCCTTGCCACTGGCCGTAGGCATCGACGACGGTGAGTCCGTCCGGGAAGCGCGGCGTCACCTCCTTGTCGAGGAAGGCGCGCCAGTCGGCCTCGCTGACACCGTCGGTGTGTCCGGCCATGCCCAGGCCGAAATACAACTCGGTGCGCACCCAGCCCGTCGTAGTGGCCGGATGGGCAGCATCACCCGACAACGTCGGCGACACGACCGGCGTATGCGCCGCGCAGCCGGCGCAGGCCAGCAGCACGCCGAGGAAGATCCCTGCCATCGCTTTCATGCAAACCCCTTTGGACGTCCGTACGGCTGGACGCCTTGAGCCTACAGGGCTCACGGGAGAACGGGAATGGTGGAGGGCGAGGCAACCTGGTTTTCGCCGATAAATCGGCTCCCACAGGGGGCATAAAAAAAGAGCCCGGCTTTCGCCGGGCTCCTTTATCGAACTACCGATCTTTAACGGATTACTGCTGAACCTGCAGTTCCGTACGACGGTTGCGAGCGCGGCCTTCGGCCGTGTCGTTCGTGTCGATCGGGTTGTTCTCGCCGTGACCGATCGGGCCTTCCAGACGGTCGGCACCGATGCCGTGAGCCGTGAGGTAGTCGAACACGATCTTAGCGCGACGCTCGGACAGACCCTGGTTGTACGCGTCCTTACCGACGCTATCCGTGTAACCGGCAACCGTGACCTTGACGGTCGGGTAGCGCTGCAGCGTGTCGACAGCCTGGTCGAGGACGCCCAGCGATTCGCTGGTCGGCTCCTGCAGGGTCGGGCCGATGTTCGTCTCGCCCTTCTTCGGACGATCGAACTTGAAGTTGACGCCGCGCAGGTCGATGACGACCTTCTGCGGGCAACCATCCGGACCGACGATCGTGCCAGCCGGCGTGGCCGGGCACTTGTCGTCGCAATCGTTCACGCCATCGCCATCGCTGTCGAGGGTGGAGCAATCCGGAGCGGCCGGAGCGACAGCAGCGACCGGAGCCGGAGCTGCCGGCGGCTCGCCGAAGCGCGAGACGATCGAGAAGCCGAGGAACCAGTCACCGTAGCCGTTCTCGCTACGAATGGTCTTGTCGTCCCAGTCGTAACGGTAGCCGGCTTCCACGCGGAAGTCCGAGCTGTCGGTGAGGGTCTTGGAGACGCCGACGCCGAGCTCTGCAGCCGGCGACCAGCCCTTGTCCGACGGATTGTGGTGGTAAGCACCCATCACACCGGCGAGCAGGTACGGACGCCACGCGTCCCACGCACCAGCGTAGAAGCGAGCGGCAACACCGTAGTCGTTGTTCGACCAGTGGCCCGAGCCATCATTGTCGCGCTTGGTGCGGTCGGCAAAGATGTCGATCGACGCATTGCTCGAAATGAACTTACCAACGCCCAGACCGTAGTAGGCCTGACGCGAATTGGTGTTGCGGTCGGTGTCGTTGTAGTAACCGCCAACCGTCGGGGCGATGTACCAGCGGCCGTCATAGCCGTTACCCGCGTCAGCGGATTCCTGCGCGTGAACGGCACCCACGCCGCCCAGGGCCAAGCCGATCAGCAAAAACAAGCCCTTACGTTTCATCGGTGTCTCCTCATTATTGGTATTCGCGTCCGCGCTCCACCCCAGACGGAAATCGCGCGTAGAAACTCTTTTCGAATCCGGGGACTTCGGCCGTCCCTCGCTTTAAACCCCTTCAACGGGCGGCGGCAGTTTAGCAAAAATCAAACAATTGAACACGTGCTAAAAACCGCCGTTCATACTTGAGTCACAGCCATTATCAAGCCGTGAAGAGTGTCATGAACTCGTGAATGGGCATGGCATCAAGCGTTTCCGGCGAAGAAGTGACCGCGAGAACCTTCTCCACCCGCTCCACAGGCCACTCGGCGCGCAGGGCGGCCTCGAATTTCTTGAGCAGTACAGGGATGCCTTCGGCACGCCTCTTGCGGTGGCCGATGGGGAAATCGATCGAAACCTTTTCGGTTTTCGACCCATCCTTGAAGAAAACCTGGACCGAATTGCCGATGTAGCGCTTTTCCGGGTCGAAGTAATCCTTAGTGAATTGCGGATTCTCCACCACGGTCATTTTGTCGCGCAGGGCGTCGATACGCGGATCCGAGGCGATCGCGTCGTTGTAATCGTCCGCCGTCAGGCGGCCAAAAATCAGCGGGACCGCGACCATGTACTGGATGCAGTGGTCACGGT
>NZ_JBFUAT010000006.1:0-162023 GCF_056406135.1 Luteibacter sp. P1_D3
CCTGAGGGTTCGCCGATGAATCGGCTCCTACAGGGGGCGCTTGGCGGGATCAGAAGGCCATTTTCACGCCGAGGTTCAGGCTGTTGTTGCGCTGGGTGTCGTCGCCGAAACGGCCGCTGTAGGCAGCCCAGCCGCTCCAGGTCTGGTTGAAGTCGGCGGTGAGGCCGAGGTCCGCCGTGGCCCAGGTCTTGTCCGGGGTGAAGCCCTGGATGTCGAAGCGACCGCTCATGCTCATGAGGCCGGCGGTGACATAGCGGGCGTCGGCACGACCATCGTGGTTGTAAGCGACTTCAGCGAACGGGTGCAGCACGGTGTTGCCCGACTGCCACGAACCCTGCACGCGCCAGCCACCGGTTTCGATGCGGGAGTTGCGGATCTGCTTGCCGAAGTTCATCGCCGTGCTGTCGCCGCCGTACTCGTTGTAGCCGAACACGCGCAGCTGCTCGAAGGCGAGGCTGACGAACGGGCCGGTCTTCAGCGTCTCACTGCCGAACCACCAGCCGCCCTGCAGGCCGCCACCGACATGCGAACCGTCGGTCTTGCCGGTTTCGGTGCGACGCGCGGCGCCGAGGTCGATGCGACGATCGATGTCGGTGAAGCTCAGCTGGCCGAAGCTGGCAAAGCCGCCAACGTAACCGCCGCCGGCGTGATAGAACGCGTACGCCGAACCGGCGATGTCCGTCATCTTGTAGCCACCACCGCCGGAGAAGTCGGCGTTGGTCGAGGCGACACCAAGGGCGACGCCCATGGAGACGTTCTCGTTGACCTTGGCGTCGGCACCAACGGTCAGGTTGACGTTGTCGCTGTCTGCCTTGGGCGAGGTATCGGTGGACTTGAAGCGCTGCTGGCCGTAGTCGGCCGAAGCGAACACGCGCGTATCGGCGCCGAAATTATCGGCCATCATCTGGTTGCGCAGCACGCGGGTGTGCGCTTCGCTCGTGGCGAGGCCGGCTTCGCCCAGCAGCGAGATCTTCTGCGGCGCTTCGATGATCGAGACCGCGTACTGGCCGAGCAAGGCGTGCGCGGCCGTGGTCGGGTGGATGCCGTCGGCGAACAGGTAGGTCGAAGCAGCGTTCGGATCGCGGAGCGTGGCCGGCGTGCAGGTGATCGAGCTGGCGGTGGTGCAAGCCGGGACGGTCACGTTGGTGAAGCCGTACGTGCCGGGGCTGGCGATGACTTCGTTGAGCAGGGCGTAGGTGTCGATCGGCACGATGCCGCGCTGGGCCGAGGCCAGGCCGCCGGAGAGGATGCCGTTGTAGACCTGGGTCAGCTGCGTGATGCCGGCGGACGCCGCGGCGCCCTGCGACATGGCCGCCGGGGTCTTGCCCACGTCCGGCAGGTTGAAGACGACGATGGTCTTCGCGCCGGCCGCCTGCAGTGCCTTGATCTGGCCGACTTCCTGGGTCGCGGCGGTGGCCACGACGACCTGCGCGGTCGCCGGGTTGGCCGTCGCGGCGAGAAGGTCGTTGGCGCCGATCCACATGGTGTACAGCGCGTTCGGGTTGGCCTTGCCACCGTTGGCGGTCAGGTATTGCTGGATCTGCGCGGACGTCGCCGGCACAGGATTTGGAATCGCTGCGCGCGCACCGCCGAAGGCGTAGTCCGTACCGCCTGCCAGCGAGGGGTTCAGCGCCAGGTTGAAATGCTTGGCGATGTTCTCGACGGCGGTCGAGCCCGGATTGGTGGTGAAGCGGGAGATCACTGGCGAGCCGGACAGGATGGAGACGTTGCCGCTGTCGCTCAGGCTGTCACCGAACGAGACGACCTGCTGGAATCCGTCGGCGTGCGCCCCGGCACTGAACAGAAGGGCGGCACCGATGGCACCGGCAAGATGGCGAATACGCATGTGGTTCACTCCGTGTGTGGGGCGTTAGAGAAACGTTACGGTAATAGAAGCCATACGCCGGCGCATGCTGCGCCGCCGCACTGGCAGAGCCGCGTCGCGGGCGACGTCAAACGGTAGGAGCCGATTCATCGGCGATCCCGCGGCAGCAGGCCACGTTACGGCCAGCACCCTATCGCCGATGAATCGGCTCCTACCAAAGCGGGAGCGCTATCGGCGTTGAGGAAAATCTCGGATCTTGCCGAATAGGGGCGCCTCCATCCGGCCTCGAAACGGCCGGATGGAGGCGACGCCTTACTTCTTCTGGGCGCGGTTGAAGGCGTCGGCGAAAGCGCTGTTCGCCGGTGCGGCGACCGGCTTGGGCGGCTGCGGCGAACGATTGCCGCCGCCACCGCCACCCTGACCTCCGCGGCGGTTACCACCACCGCCGGTCGAGGTGTCGCCACCCTGCGCCGGACGACCACTGCGGGCCTCACCCGGCACGTCGTCGAGACGCATGCTGAGGGCGATGCGCTTGCGCGGCAGGTCTACTTCCATGACCTTGACCTTGACCACGTCGCCAGCCTTCACCGCATCGCGCGGATCCTTGACGAACGTGTGCGACAGCGCGGACACGTGAACCAGACCGTCCTGATGGACGCCAATGTCGACGAAGGCTCCGAACGCCGCCACGTTGGTCACGCGGCCCTCGAGCACCATGCCGACGGCGAGGTCTTTCAGGTCCTCGACACCTTCGGCGAAGCTGGGCGCGACAAATTCCGGACGCGGATCGCGGCCGGGCTTCTCGAGTTCCTTGAGGATGTCGCGCACGGTCGGCACGCCGAACGTCGCGTCGGTGAAATCCTCCGGCTTGAGGCCACGCAGGAACGAGGTATCGCCGATCACCTGTTTCACTTCGCGACCGCACTGCTTGAGGATGCGTTCGACGACCGGGTAGGCCTCGGGATGCACTGAGCTCGCATCCAGTGGGTTGCTGCCGGCGGAAATGCGCAGGAAGCCGGCGCACTGCTCGAAGGCCTTGTCGCCGAGGCGAGGCACCTTGAGCAGGTCCTTGCGGCTGGGGAACGGACCATTGGCATCGCGATGCTTCACGACGTTCTCGGCGACGCTGGAGGACAGGCCGGCGACGCGTGCGAGCAGCGGTGCCGATGCCGTGTTGACGTCGACACCGACCGCGTTCACGCAATCCTCGACGCGGGCATCCAGGGCGCGTGCGAGCTTCACCTGGTTCACGTCGTGCTGGTACTGGCCGACGCCGATGGCTTTCGGCTCGATCTTCACCAGCTCGGCAAGCGGATCCTGCAGGCGGCGAGCAATGGACACGGCGCCACGGATCGACACGTCGAGTTCCGGGAATTCCTTCGAGGCAAGCTCGGACGCGGAGTACACCGACGCGCCAGCTTCGCTGACGACGACCTTGGACAGGTTGAGGTCGGCGTGTTTCTTGATCACTTCCGCCGCCAGCTTGTCGGTCTCGCGCGAGGCCGTGCCGTTGCCGATCGCGATCAGGTTCACGCCGTGCTGCTTGCTCAGCTGCGCGATACGCGCGACGGACTGATCCCACTGGTTGCGCGGCTCGTGCGGGTAGATCGTGTCGAAGGCGAGCAGCTTGYCCGTCGCATCGACGATCGCGAGCTTGCAGCCGGTGCGGATGCCCGGATCCAGGCCCATGACGGTTTTCGCGCCGGCGGGCGCGGCGAGCAGGAGATCTTTCAGGTTGTCGCCGAAGACGCGGATGGCTTCGTCCTCGGCGCCTTCGCGCACGCGGCCGAACAGGTCCAGCGTGAGGTGCAGATGCAGCTTCACACGCCAGGTCAGGCGGACTGTCTCGCGCAGCCAGGCATCGGCGGCACGGTTGCGGTTGACGATGCCGGCGCGCGCGGCGACGCGGCCTTCGCCTTCGGCATGGCCCTGGTCGGCGTCCACGCCCGGATTCAGGTCGATCTCCAGCACGCCTTCATTGCGCGCACGCATGAGGGCGAGCAGGCGGTGCGACGGAATCTTCGACACGGCTTCGCTGTGGTCGAAATAGTCGCGGAACTTGGCGCCTTCGTTTTCCTTGCCGGCGACGACGACGGCACGGATCTGACCCTTGTCCCACAGCCAGTCGCGAAGCTCGCCGACGAGGGCGGCGTCTTCCGCGATCGACTCCATGAGGATGGCGCGCGCACCGTCCAGCGCGGCCTTGGTATCGGCAACGCCCTTCTCGGCATCGACGAAGCCCACGGCAACGGTTTCCGGGTCTTGCGAGGGATCGTCACGCAGGCCGAGCGCCAGCGGCTCGAGGCCGGCTTCGCGGGCGATCTGGGCCTTGGTGCGGCGCTTGGGCTTATACGGGAGGTAGAGATCCTCCAGGCGTGCCTTGGTGTCGGCGCTGAGGAGATCCGCCTTGAGGGCGTCGGTCATCTTGCCCTGCTCGACGATGCTCTCGAGGATCGCGGCGCGGCGGTCTTCCAGCTCACGCAGGTAGCGCAGGCGCTCTTCGAGCAGCCGCAGCTGAATGTCATCCAGACCGCCGGTCACTTCCTTGCGGTAGCGGGCGATGAACGGCACCGTGGCGCCGCCGTCGAGAAGTTCCACCGCGGCGCGCACCTGTTCGGGCTTCGCGGCGATGTCCTGGGCAATTCGTTGTTCGATGCTCTGCATGTGGTTCCTGTGCGTTGCTCGGCCGGCCGAAACGTCGGGTCGAGCCGTGGATGATAGCAAGCACAGGTAAGACCCCGATCCAGCGGCCGGGTCGGGGTCGCTCGATCAGGCGTCGAAGCGGCCGCTGTCGCCGTTACGCGGCGCGACGACGGGCGCCGGTGTCTCGTTCGCGCGGCCGGTCAGCACGTAGGTCCGGGCCAGCAGGTCATGCACGCCCTGCTTGCGTTGGGTAAAGGCGGCGACCACGTAGCAGATCATCGGAAGCGGCACGGGAAAGCGCAGCACATTGGTCAGGCGCACGGCGTTGCGGCCGGCGCTGCGGGCCAGGGAGATGCGCTGGCCGTCCGTGTCGGTGACGCGGATGCCGACAGCCATCTTGCCGGGCGTGGCCTGCCACTTCGAAGCCTCGAACAGGGTGTAATAGACGTAGCCGATGACCATCAGCACGTAGGTGATCGGCAGCATCGCCGCGGCATAGGCCTGGAAGGCCGCCACCTGGTCGGTCTTCATCTGCTCGAGGAAGGCGGTCGCGATGGTGCTCAGTCCCATGCCCAGGCTGATGGCGGTGAACGGCACGATGAGGATGAGGTAGTCGATCACCCAGGCGCCGAAGCGCAGCCAGAAGCCGGCGTACTCGGGTGCGGCCACGTCGGTGACACCCATGAACGGCGGCGGGGAGGGTGGCATGGGCGGCACGCCGTCGGCGATGCTCGGACGTTCGTCGGGGAACAGCTCGCCCAGCGGGCGCCAGTCGACCATGCCGTCGTACCAGCCCAGCTCGTCGGGACGGCAGGTACCGTCGCGCAACCACTGACGGATCTCGTCGTCCGTGTAGGGGCCGAAGCGTTCACCGTTGCGTCCGATCCAGACTTGCATGGTCTACCTTTTCACTGATGCGCTGACAGGCGCCGATGATGCCAGATGGATCGGGGCGCCGCCGACTGCGGTTCGGCACATACGCCTACGCAGCGCGACGCTTCAGGTGGACCAGCAACAGCGAGATCGCCGCCGGCGTGACGCCGCTGATGCGAGAGGCCTGGCCGATCGTCACGGGGAGTGCTCGCTTCAGCTTGAGCAATACCTCAGAGGAAAGCCCGCGCACGCGGTCGTAGTCGAAGCCCTCGGGTATCGCCGTGGACTCGTGCCGACGCTGACGCTCGATCTCATCGCGCTGGCGCTCCAGGTAGCCGGAGTATTTCGCCTGCACTTCCACCTGCGTGGCGACCTCGGCGTCGTCCACCGGCGGCCCCAGTTCGGCGACGGCCGTCAGGGTGGCGTAATTCAGTTCCGGACGGCGGAGCAGGTCGAGCGCGTGCGTTTCGCGACTCACTGCGATGCCGAGCGAGCGTTCGATGGCGGCACCCAGGGCATTGGTCGGCGCTGCCCAGATGCCTCGCAACCGTGCGGTCTCGCGTTCCGCCGCGTCACGCTTGGCCTCGAAGCGACGGAAACGATCCTCCGGAACGATGCCGCGCGCATAGCCGTGTGGCGTCAGGCGGAGGTCGGCGTTGTCCTCGCGCAGGTGCAGGCGGTACTCGGCGCGCGAGGTGAACATGCGGTACGGCTCGATCGTCCCGTTCGTCGTGAGGTCGTCGATGAGCACGCCGATGTAGGCCTCGTCGCGCCGCGGATACCACGGCGCGTCGCCGCGCACGGCAAGCGCCGCGTTCATGCCGGCGATGAGGCCCTGCGCACCGGCTTCTTCGTAGCCGGTGGTGCCGTTGATCTGACCAGCGAAATACAGGCCCGGAATATTCTTCGTTTCCAGCCACGGGTGCAGGCCGCGCGGATCGAAGTAGTCGTATTCGATCGCGTAACCTGGGCGTGTGATGTGCGCGCGCTCGAAACCGGGGATCGACCTCACCAGGGCGTACTGCACATCGAAGGGCAGCGAGGTCGAAATACCGTTCGGATAGATCTCGAAGATGTCGAGCCCTTCCGGTTCGACGAAGATCTGATGCGAGGTCTTGTCGGCAAAGCGGACGACCTTGTCCTCGATCGACGGGCAGTAACGCGGACCGACACCTTCGATCTGCCCGCTATACAGCGGTGACCGGTCAAGCGAGCCACGGATGAGATCGTGCGTCGCCTCGGTCGTATGCGTGATCCAGCAGCTCACCTGACGCGGATGCTCTGCTGCCGAGCCCATGTAGGAGAAGTGCGGCGCGGGATCGTCGCCGGGCTGTTCCTCGAGCACCGAGAAATCGATGCTGCGGCTGTCGATGCGTGGCGGCGTGCCCGTCTTCAGGCGCTCGGCGGCGACCGGCAGTTCACGCAGCTTCGCCGCCAGCGTCGACGCCGGCGGATCGCCGGCACGGCCGCCCGCGTACTGCGCCGAACCGATGTGGATCTTGCCGGCAAGGAAGGTGCCTGCCGTCAGCACCACGGCGGGGGCGTGGAAGTCGAGGCCCATCTGCGTACGCACGCCCGCGACCCGTCCGTCTACGAGGAGGAGGTCGTCGACGGCTTGCTGGAACAGCACGAGGTTGGGCTGGGTTTCCACCATGAGGCGGATTGCCGCTTTGTATAGGGAGCGGTCGGCCTGGCAGCGCGTCGCGCGTACGGCGGGGCCCTTCGATGCGTTGAGCGTTCGCCACTGGATGCCGGCACGATCCGCGGCACGCCCCATGGCGCCGCCGAGGGCGTCGATTTCCTTGACCAGATGTCCCTTGCCGATACCGCCGATGGCCGGGTTGCAGCTCATGTGCCCGATCGTTTCGWTGTTGTGGCTGAGCAGCAGGGTACGCGCGCCGGCGCGCGCCGATGCGAGGGCGGCTTCGGTGCCGGCGTGTCCGCCACCGACCACGATGACGTCGTAGGTTTCTGTATGTAGCATCGTTTGGGTTTGCGCGAAGGGCCGGAGTGGCCATTTTACGCCTGCCGGGGGATCGACGCTGCGTTGCAACGTGACCGGGCCGCGGCAGGTCTTGGCACGGCTCGTGCTTTCTATTCCGTGCACTTCACCCGGGCAGACGCTGCGCGATCACACGCGCGCCGAGACCGAACGACAGGGGTTTGGTCGTGTGCCGGAGGAAGGAAGCGGGATGTGGGCAAGGATGCCCCATTCGGTTTATCGAATGAGATCTGGCGCCCGGCGGTCTCAGGAACAGGGGGAATCCAGGATGACCGTGCTGCCGGGCGCCAGAAACCGAGTGACTGGCACGAAGAGCCGAGGCCAACGCCTCGGCTTTTTTTCGTTGAAATGAACACTACACCGTTCGAATGAACTGTGTGTGACTTTTTCGTCAACGAGGTGCTCGATTTCGGCAATTGGTGACGCAGTACGTCAGTTTCTCCCCGGGGGCGAGATCCGATGTGATCCAGCGCACATTTTTTCTCGCGCTACGGCGTGTGGCACGGCCGATGCATCGCAACATCCCGACCACTGAAGGAAGGGGCTRCACGCCATGAACGCTGTCATGTCCACTAACGAACCGATGATCCGCCACCACGACCTGCTCATCGAATTGGGCAGCCTGGAAATGGCCATGGAGATGCTGAGCGAGCGCAATGCGGTGGAGCAGGGTCGCCTCCGTCCGCGGATCGAGCAGCGCCTCGCGCACATCCGCGAAGCACTGGCCGGCATGAACGACTGACCTGGGCTCAGCCCAGGGCGACCCGCGCAAGAATATCGGTGAGATCGCGCGACAGATCCTTGCGTGACGCCAGCTCCGCGACCACCGCATGCGCCGACTCGCGGCGAACGGGCTCCAGGCGCTTCCAGCCATTGAAGGCCGTCGCCACGCGCGCGGCGACCTGCGGATTGAGGGCGTCGATCGCCACCAGGCGATCCGCCAGCCAGCGATAGGCGGCACCGTCCGCACGATGGAAGCCGCTGGGATTGGCCCGCGCGAAACTACCGAGCAACGACTGCACACGATTCGGGTTTTTCAACGTGAAGGCGTCGTCGCGCTCCAGTGCCTGGATGCGTCCGAGGGCAGTCTCGCCCGGCAGCTGCGCCTGCACCGCGAACCACTTGTCGAGCGCCAGCGCATTGCCTTCGTAGCGTTGGCGGAAGTGGGCGAACGCGGGCGTCGCGGCATCCGGATCCACCGTCGCCAGCGTGGCCAGCGCCGCCAGCCGATCGGTCATGCCGGGCGCTTCGTCATATTGCGCGCGTGCCAGGTCACGCGCATGGGCTTCATCGACCAGGGAGAGCAGGTCGAGGACGCGGCGCTTCAGCTGCCGCTGGGCCTGGCTTGCCGCGTCGAGCGCCGCACTGGTCGCCGCACGCAGCGCCTCGTACCGCGCACGCAGGGCAGGCACGCCGATCCGGCTGGCCAACGCCCGCAGCATGGCCTGGCGGCTGGCGCGGATGCGGTCAGGGTCACGCTCGGGCTGGCGCTCGACGAGTTCGATCTCGCCGGGTGGCGTGAGCAGCTCGGCAAGCAGCGCGTCTTCGACGGACGGATCGCCGAACAGCTGGGCGAGCGCCATGGTCCAGGCGCCGATCGCGGCGCCATCGACCTTGCCGTCGCGGCAGTCGTCATAGGCCAGGCCGGCGAGCTGCTGTCCCGCTTCCCAGCGATTGAAGCCGTCCGGATCGTGACGGAGCAGGACGCCGAGCTCCTCCGGCGCATAGTCGAACTCGAGGATCACCGGCGCGGAGAAACCGCGCAGCAATGACGGTACCGGCGAGCTGGCGATGTCTTCGAAGACGATGCTGCGCTCGGCGCCGTCGAGCACGATCGTGCGCTCGGCCGAGCCGGCGGTGGCTTCGCCTTCCAGTCGCAGTGGCAGGGCCTTGCCCGAGGCGTCGAACAGCGACAGCCGGACGGGGATCGGCAGCGCATGCTTGACCGTCTGTCCCGCGCTGGCCGGCGTGCGCTGGCGCAGGATGAGCCGGTAGCGCGACTGTGCCGCGTCGTAGCGCGCTTCTGCCGTCAGCCGCGGCGTGCCGGCCTGGGCGTACCACGCGAGGTAGGCAGAGAGATCGGTGTCATTGGCGTCGCCCAGCGCCTTCAGGAAGTCCTCGATCGTGGCGGCGTCGCCGTCATGGCGCTCGAAGTAGAGATCCATGCCCTTGCGGAAGCCGTCGCGGCCGAGGTGGCCGGCGAGCATGCGCACGAGCTCGGAGCCTTTCTCGTAGACGGTGGCGGTGTAGAAATTATTGATTTCGCTGTACTGCGACGGCCGCACGGGATGCGACAGCGGACCGGCGTCTTCGGGGAACTGGGCGCGACGCAGCAGCGCCACGTCTTCGATGCGCTTGAGCGACACCGAATTCATGTCCGCCGAGAAACTCTGCTCACGGAATACCGTCAGGCCTTCCTTCAGGCTGAGCTGGAACCAGTCGCGGCAGGTGACGCGATTGCCGCTCCAGTTGTGGAAATACTCGTGCGCGACCACGGCTTCGACGTGACGGTATTCATCGTCGGTGCTCGAGTCCGGATCGGCCAGCAGGTATTTCGCGTTGAAAATGTTGAGACCCTTGTTCTCCATCGCGCCCATGTTGAAATCATGGGTGGCGACGACGTGGAACACGTCGAGGTCGTAGTTGCGCCCGTAGGTGCGCTCGTCCCACTGCATGCTGCGGATGAGTGAATCCATCGCGTAGTCGCAACGGTCGATGACATCGGCTTCGGCCCAGATGTGCAGGGCCACCGCACGGCCATCCGCCGTGGTGTAGTCGTGACTGATCCGCTCCAGGCGTCCCGCGACCAGGGCGAACAGATAGCTCGGCTTCGGGTGCGGATCGACGAAACGCGCCCAGTGCCGGCCATCGGCAAGGTCGCCCGTGCCATCGGGATTGCCGCCGGCGAGCAGCACCGGGAAGCGTTCACGGTCGGCGCGCAAGGTCACGGTGTACTTCGAAAGAACGTCCGGTCGGTCCGGAAAATACGTGATGTGACGGAACCCTTCGGCTTCGCACTGGGTCAGCAGGAAACCGCGATCACGGCTGCCGGAAAGGTACAGGCCTTCGAAGGCGGTGTTCTCCGCCGGGCGCACCGCCACGCGGGCGCCCAGCGTGCAGCGGTCGGCATCGACGGCCACTTCCAGCACGCCGTTGGCGAGGATGTACTCGCCGTCACCCAGCGGACGACCGTCGAGAGTCAGTTCCAGCAGTTCGATGCCTTCACCGTTCAGGCGAATCGGCTCGTCGGCCTGCCGTACCAGGGTGAGCCGGCTGGTGACCTCGGTATGGTCGATGCCGAGATCGAACTCGAGCACCACCTCCTCGACAGCCCAGGCAGGCGGGCGATAGTCGGCAAGGCGGATGACGGAGGTGGGGGCGTCGGAACGATCACTCATGGCGGTAGGACAACACATGTTCTGGTCTGACAGGCAGGCTAACATGCGGTCGGATTCGTCAAAAGGAAGCCTCCCCATGTCCCGATTCACCGTGACGCGCTCCACCCTGGGCGCCAACGAGCTGGTGGTGCTGGTCGACGCCGACGCCGACCGCGAGGTCCGCATCGCCCGGCGTGGCGCCACCGTGCTGTCGATCACCACCCGCTGGCGCGATGAAACGCGCCCCGTGACCGACGGCTTTCGCGACGCCAGGGAACTGGTCGGACACAAGGGGTCTCGCTTCGCCATCATGACCCCGTTCGCCAATCGCGTTAACGATTCCCGTTACACATTTGAAGGAACGACCTACGATTTGCAGCCAGGTGCCGTCGGTGCCGATCGCGCCAGTCGTCACGGGTTCCTTCGCGGCACCCTGTTCGACGTGCAGCGTGAACAGGGCGACGACAGCAAGGCGTCGGTCACGCTCGTCACCGACGCGATCCGCCCGGGCGTGAACCCGGGTTACCCGTTCGCCCTCGACTTCAGTGTCACCTTCACCCTCGACGAGCACGGTCTCACGGTGGAAGCGAAGACGCGCAATGTCGGTGAGCACGCCGCACCGACGTTCTTCGGCTGGCACCCGTATTTCCGCCTGTCGGAAAATCCGATCGAGACGTGGGAACTGCGCGTGCCGGCGGACAAGGTCATCGCCACGGACAAGGACTTCATTCCGTTGCCCGGCACGAGTGCCTGGCAGGCGATGGACAAGGCCGACCGCGCGCTCGATTTTCGCAAGGCGCGCGCCATCGGTGCGACCGAACTCAATCACACCTATGCCGACCTCCAGCTGGATACCGATGGCAAGGCCCGCACACACCTGCGCGACCCGAAGACGGGTGCAGGCATTGCGGTCTGGCAGGAGCGCGGCGTGATGCTCGTGTTCACCTCGGACACCGCCGACCGCGATGCACGTAAGTCGGTGGCGCTGGAGCCGATGGAGTGCATGCCGGACGCCTTCAATCGCGATGACTGCACGCCGTTGATCACCCTGGCTGCCGGCCAGGAGCGTCGCTTCGTCTGTGGCGTGGAGTTCGACGCGTGACCTTGCCGACCTTCGCGGATGTCCGCGATGCCGCCGCACGTATCGCTCCCTACGCATTGGTCACGCCGGTCCTGCGCAGCGATCGCATCGACGCGCTGGTTGGCGCGGCTGTCGTCTTCAAGTGCGAGAACCTGCAGCGTGGCGGCGCGTTCAAGTTTCGCGGTGCGACCAACGCGGTATGGTCGCTCAGCGACGAGGATGCTGCGCGTGGTGTCGTGACTCACTCCTCCGGGAACCACGGGAACGCCCTGGCGATGGCGGCGCGCACGCGCGGGATCACGGCACATGTCGTCGTCCCCGAAGGCGCCGTGAAAACCAAGGTCGACGCGATCGTGGCTGCAGGTGCCACCGTACACCGTTGCGAGCCGACTACCGCCGCCCGTGAGGCGAAGGCGGCGGAACTCATGGCGAGCACGGGCGCAACCCTTGTGCATCCCTACGCCGACTCACGGGTGATGGCCGGGCAGGGAACCCTGGTGCCGGAGCTGCTCCGGCAGGCGCGCGGGATCGACACGATCCTCTTTCCCGTCGGTGGCGGCGGTCTCGCGTCCGGTTGCTCGATCGCCGCTCATGGCATGGACCCGGCCATCGTGCTGTTCGGCGCCGAACCCGAAGGCGCCGATGACGCCGCGCGTTCCCTGGAGGCCGACGAGCGCGCGGGGCCATTCACTGCGCATACGATCTGCGACGGCCTCCGTACGCTGATCGGTGAGCCCAACTTTCACGTACTGCGCGAACAGGGCGTCACCGTGTTGCGCGTCAGCGATGCGGAAGTCGTTTCCGCCATGCGCCTGCTCTGGTCCGAATTGCGCGTCGTGGTCGAACCGTCCAGCGCGACGGTGCTCGCCGCGCTGCTGCGCTATCCGGAGCGGGTCGCCGGTCGTCGTGTGGGTGCGGTGTTGACTGGCGGGAACGTCGATCTGGACGACCTTCCCTGGTAAGCATTCGCACGACGCGCACCACCTGAAGCGGACATCCGTGGCACCTTTGCGTGGCTATTCTCGTCTCACCTTCAGGACGTGTGAGACGGGACATGCGATGTGCCTGGGCCGAACAGAGCGATGCCGAGCGCCTTTATCACGACACCGAATGGGGGCTGCCGATTCACGACGATCGACAGCTCTTCGAGCTGATCACGCTACGCGGCGCCGCAGCCGGGTTGTCCTGGCGCACGGTCCTCGGCAAACGCGCGTGTTACCGCCGGGTTTTCCACGGCTACGACCTGCCGCGTATCGCCAGGATGACAGACGTTGAACTGGCGATGGTTCGGCGCGACCGCGGCATCATTCGTCACCGCCTGAAGATTGCCTCGGTGCGCGGGAATGCGCGGGCGGCGCTCCGTTTGATCGAAACCGAAGGGTCGCTATCGCGCTTTCTTCGCGCCTTCCTCGACAGCGATGTCGCCGTCGTGCCATCGCGTTTCACCTTTGGCGTACGGACGCGAAGCGATGCCTCCGATGCCATGAGCGCGGTCCTGCACAAACGCGGCTTCCGCTTTGCGGGCACGGCTATCTGCTACGCGCTCATGCAGGCAACCGGCATGATCGACGGTCATGAGCCGGGTTGCGAGTACCGCGCCGGTCGTTGATCCGCGCTATTCAGAACGGTGTCTTTCGTCGCGATCCGCGCAGGTTCTCGATCGGGAAGCTGGCGATCTCGCCACTGCCCTCCCGTCGCGATTGTCCTGCGGGCGGGCCCCAGGCATGCGCCGTCACCACTTCCCACGTCGATGGAATGACGCCCTCGTGGCGTATGGCCTCGTAGGCATCGAGCATGCGTCGGTAGTGATGCTTCCCGGTGAGCCCGCGCTGGCGGTCCGCGTCGGCGTTGTTCGCGCCGAGTCCGCGCAGCTCATCGAGCAGTGCACGAGGGGTGGGATACGTCAACGTGTAACGCTCGGCAAACAGCACCGGATCGCGCAGGCCCGCCGTCAGCATGGCGTCGCCGACATCGTGCATGTCGAGGAAGCGTGCAACGTGGGCGTGCTGGTCGGCTGATGCCCAAGCGGCGCGAAGCTCGCTGAGGGTATCGGGGCCGAAGGTGGAGAAGGTCAGCAGCCCGCCCGGCTTGAGCACGCGCGCGCACTCGGTGAACAGGCGGGCGATGTCTTCGCACCACTGGAAGCACAGGTTGGAAAAGAGGATGTCGACGCTATGGTCGGGCATGGGCAAGGTGTAGGCATCCGCCGCGACGCGCGAGAAAGGCTTCAGCCAGCTGCTGTGCTGTTTCGCCTGGCGCAGCATCGGCAGCGCGAGATCCATCGCGATGACCTGGGCTTTCGGATAGCGTTTCTTCAGCGCCGCGCTGCCGCGGCCGGTGCCCGCGCCGACATCGAGGACGATCTCGGGAACCTGCTCGTACATATCCAGGCGATCGACCAGGGTCGACTGCACTTCGCGCTGGAGCGCGTCGTGTTTCTCGTAGGTGCCGGCGGCGCGACCGAAGTTGCGCCTGACCTGGGTCCGGTCGAAATGAAATTCGCTCATGCGTCTGCTTCGGTGAACTGCGTCAGGACATCGGCCACGGCGTCCGCGTGTCCAATGAAGGGGGCGTGGCCGGCGTGGGCGATTTCCTCGAAGCGGCCGCCGGCCGCCTCGGCGCACCAACGCATGGCCTCGGGATGAACAATGCGGTCGCGCCGGCCGGCTATCCAGAGGCTGCGCGTGCGCAGATCGGACAGGCGCGGCCGAAGATCGGTACTTTCGAGCAGGCGGAGCCCTTCCATCAGCACACGAGGATCCGGCTCGCCACGGGAGAAGGCCTCTTCCTTCAGGCGCCGGGCTTCGGCGCGGGGATCGGCACTGCCCATCGCTTCGAGCGCGATGAAGCGCTCCAGCGTGGCGTGGTAGTCGGTTTCCAGGTCGGCGGCGAGCTTCTCGACCATGGCCGCATCGTTGCCGTAGGGCCAGCCCTCGTTACGCACGAACCGCGGCGTGGAGCACAGGGCGACGACGGCGGTCACCTGCTCGGGCAGGTCGAGGGCCGCGGTGAGTGCGACGAGACCACCGAGCGACCAACCCATCCACGTGGCCGGTGGGGTTGCCGCGGCGATGGCCTTCGCACACGCCAGTGGCTCGAGCGGGATGTCGCAGTCGCGCGAGCAGCCGTGACCGGGCAGGTCGACGACATACATCGTGTAGTGCGGAGCGAGCGCTTCGACCAGCGGCGCAAAAATCCCGCCGTGCATGGCCCAGCCGTGGATCAGCACCAGCGGTGTCGCGCCATCGCCATGGCGCTCGATGTGCAATCCGCTCACGGTGCGATGTCCGCTGCGTCGCTCGGCGCCAGCGTCGGGTCGACCGCGCCGCGCTCGTCGAAGACGAAGCAGTCGCCGCGCCAGTGCGCACCGCCGGCTTCCTCGAAATACTTCAGGATGCCGCCTTCAAGCTGGAAGACGTGATCGATACCGATCTCACGCATGTGGATGGCCGCCTTCTCGCAGCGGATGCCGCCGGTGCAGAAGGAGACCACGGTCTTGCCGTCGAAGCGTGCGCGGTCCGCGGCGATGGCCTCGGGGAAACCGGTGAAGCTCGACAAGCCGTACTCCACGGTGTTCTCGAACGTACCGGCCGCGACTTCGTAATCGTTACGCGTGTCGACCAACACGACCGGACGGCCGTCGTCGTCGTGCCCCTGGTCGAGCCAGCGGCGCAGGTCGAGCGGTAGCACGTGCGGCGCGCGGCCGTCCTCGGGACGGATCGAGGGCGCGCGCATCGTGATGATTTCCTTCTTCAGGCGCACGCGCATTCGCCCGAAGGGCACGTCGTCGGAGACGCTCTCCTTCGGTGTGATGTCGGCGAAGCGCGGATCCTCGTGCAGCCAGTTCACGAACGTCTCGATCGCCTCACGCGGAGCGGCCAGGAACAGGTTGATGCCCTCCGGCGCGAGCAGGATCGTCCCCTTCAGTGCCAGGGCCTCGCAGCGCTCGACCAGGCGCGCGCGAAGCGCGTCCAGATCGTCGAGGCCGACGAACTTGTAGGCGGAAATGTTGAGGATCGACATGGGCATAGGGGAAGGGACGCGGCCGCCCATTATACGGCGGCGGTCCCGCCGAGGCCGGGGAGGGCGCCAAGCGCCTCCAGGAGCGCATCGATCTGGTCGAACGAGTGGGCCGCCGAAAGGGTGATCCGCAACCGGGCGGCGCCCTGCGGGACCGTGGGCGGCCGGATAGCGACCACGAGGAAGCCGGCGGCTTCCAGGGCGCGCGACGCGGTCATGGCGGCCTCGGTCGAACCGACGAGCAGCGGCTGGATGGCGGTCGACGAGTCCAGCACGGGAAGCCCGAGCTGCTTCGCACCCGCGCGGAACCGGGCGATGTGTGCCCCAAGCCGCTCCCGGCGTCCGTCGGTGTCGGCGCGCACCAGTCGCAGCGAGGCGCGTGTCGCCGCGGCGAGGGCCGCCGGCATCGCCGTCGTATAGACGTAGGGCCGCGCAAACTGGACGATGGCTTCGATCAGGTCGTTGTCGCCTGCGACGAAGGCGCCTGCCGTGCCGAGCGCCTTGCCCAGCGTGCCCATCAGCACCGGCACCTGACGGGCATCGAGGCCGGCCGCCGCGACGCTGCCCGCGCCGTGGGGGCCCATCACGCCCAGGCCGTGCGCGTCGTCGACATAGAAAAGGGCGTGACGGTCACGGCAGAGCGCCGCCAGATCGGCAAGCGGCGCGATGTCGCCATCCATGCTGAAGACGCCATCGGTGGCCAGCAGGGCGGCATGGTCGGGTCGGGCCGCGAGCTGACGCGCCGCCGCCTCGGCGTCGCCGTGGGGATAGCGACGGAGCTCGGCGCCAGCCAGTTGGGCGCCGTCGATAAGACTGGCGTGGTTGAGGCGGTCCTGTACGCACAGGGCCTCGCCGCGGCCGGGAAGGCTGCCGGCGCCGAGCAGGGCCTGCAACGCGCCGAGGTTGGCCATCACCCCCGTGGAAAACAGCACGGCGCGCTGCCGGCCCGTCCAGTCCGCCAGCTCGTCCTCGAGCGCGGCGTGCTCGCCTCGATGGCCGGACACCAGATGCGCGGCGCCCGTGCCGACACCTTCGACAGCGGCAGCACGCGTCAGCGCGGCGACCAAGTCGGGGTGCCGTGCCAGACCGAGGTAATCGTTACCGCAGAAATCGATCAGCACGCGCCCGTCGACGAGGCGACGGCCATCTGCCGTCACCTCGCAGGCGCGCGCACGACGCAACAGGCCCTCCCGCTCGCGCTGTGCCCGCGCAGCTTCCACGCGGGCACGGAGGTCCGGCCGGCTCACGCCGCGTCGGCGCGTTCGACGATGTCCGCGTGGACCGTGCCCGGCTCGATCTCGACTTCCATCGGCTTGAGGCCGAGGCGCTCGAACAGGCGGCGATCGTGCTCCACATCGGGGTTGCCGGTGGTGAGCAGCTTCTCGCCGTAGAAAATCGAGTTGGCGCCGGCGGCGAAGCACAGTGCCTGCAAGGCGTCGTCCATCGACTCGCGGCCGGCGGAAAGGCGCACGACCGAGGCCGGCATGACGATGCGGGCCACCGCGATGCTGCGCACGAACTCGAACGGGTCCAGTGCCTCCGTACCGGCCAGCGGCGTGCCGGCGACCTGGACCAGGCGATTGATCGGCACGGACTCCGGATGCTCGGGAAGGTTGGCCAGCGTGGTCAGCAGGCCGGCGCGCTGCGCGCGCGACTCGCCCATGCCGACAATGCCGCCGCAGCAGGTCTTCAGGCCGGCCTGGCGCACGTGGTCGAGCGTGTCGAGGCGATCCTGGAACTCGCGCGTGTGGATGATCTCGCCGTAGTAGTCCGGCGCCGTATCCAGGTTGTGGTTGTAGAAGTCGAGTCCGGCCGCCTTGAGCGTGTCGGCCTGCGGCTGGGACAGCATGCCCAGCGTGGCGCAGGTCTGCAGCCCGAGGCCCTTCACGGCGGCGACGATCTCAGCCACCTTGACCACGTCACGGTCCTTCGGCGAGCGCCACGCGGCGCCCATGCAGAAGCGGCTGGCGCCGGCGTCCTTCGCGGCCTGGGCCCTGGCAAGCACGGCTTCCACGCTCATCAGCTTCTCGGCCTTGACGCCGGTGCTGTAGCGGGCCGCCTGCGGACAGTAGGCGCAGTCCTCGGGACAACCGCCCGTCTTGATGGAAAGGAGGGTCGACACCTGGACCGCATTGGGGTCGTGGTACTCGCGGTGCACGATCTGCGCCTGGAAAAGCAGATCGTTGAAGGGCAGGGCGAAGAGGTGCTCGACCTCCTCGCGGGACCAGTCGTGGCGGATGGCTGCGGTCATGGTGGGTTCCCGTGGCGAAGGCGCGCAGTGTCGGCGGGGGTCGGCTCACTGTCAACCTTGGTATGCACTTCCGAGTTTACAGTCAACGCCAAGCGCCTGAGCTATTTCGTGGCGCACGCTTCCCTAAGGCGACCTCGAAGCAACATTTGGCCGAGCACGCCACAGACACGACGCCTTCGTCTTACGGCGTTCATGTGGTGGTCGACGGCGACAATCCGGTTATCTAATCAAGGTATTAGGTCGCACCTGGATGCCGCCTACATCTCGAGCAGAGAATCCTCTACTGCTACACAAGGCTGCACGCCATTGCGAGCAAACGCTCACCTCCATAGAGTTTCGCCACGAAACAATCAGCCTTCGGGACTCGTCTTTCGAGTAAGTCTCGCGCTGTCACGCGCGCGTGTTTTTGCGCCATAGGAGAACCCATGTCGGCCTATTCATCGCTCTCCATCGCCAATGCCTTCCTTGAGCGCGGGAGAAGGGACGCCGTGCTGCTGTCCAGCATGCAAATGCATAGATTGCTGTATCTCGCCGAAGCGCACTCACATGCCCTGCGTAACCGGCGGCTGATCGAGGAAGAGCCTGAGGCCTGGGACTTTGGTCCCGTCTATCCCACCGTTTTTCGTGAGTTCGCCCGATTCGGTGCACGAACGATCGAGGGTCTCGCTGCTCCCATCGACGACCCCGCCGTGTACTTTCGCAACAAAGGCGTCCCCATCATCCCGGTACCGTCTCCCTCCGACGAGGATGTGAACAGCTTCTTGGATGCCGTCTGGAGTATGTACAAAGAGAAGACAGCAGGGCAACTCGCGGCAATGTCTCATATCTCGCAGGGGCCCTGGGCCAAAACGCTTGCGGCCGCTCGTGCGAGCGGCTTCTCGCGGGGAAATCCTCCGATTGCGTACGAGCTGATCGCGAGCTATTTCCGTCCTCCTGCAAAAGCGGCTTCCTGATGAATCGCGACAGCGATATTGGCGCTGCCGCCGAGGGCAAAGGCAAGGTGAACGAGTTCGGGCGGTTTGCTGAGAGCGAAGCGGCATTTCAGCGGGAATGCCGCGAACAGGAAAGTGAGAAACACTCGGCCGTCATGGCCGGACTCGATGCGGAGCTTCGCAATGCGAACAGCAATATCAAGCTGCGAAAGCGATACGCCAAGAGAGCTTACGCACTGGCGGGCGGATGCATCGTCTTTTGGATCATCATCGTCGGGGTTCAGGCGATAACGCATCTCGTGACGGATAAGTCGGCACTCGATGCCAGCGTGCTCATCGCGATAACGACGGGGTGCACGGTGAACGTCCTGACAGCCTTTCTTGCTGTCGTGAAAGGGCTCTTTCCAGCAAAGGAAAGGTCCTCCCAACCTTAACGGATGGTCAACGCCTTACGGCGCGTCCTCGACGACTCGCTTACTATGAAGTCGTTCCCACTGGAGGGTTGCACATGAGCGACGGACAGGGCAGCAGCGGCAACGTGCTTGCCGCGATCTGCAGTTTCTTCATTCCCGGCCTTGGTCAGCTGGTGCAGGGCCGTGTGTTCAAGGCGCTGATCATGTTCGTGATGGCCGCGGTGCTCTGGGTCATCTGGCTCGGCTGGATCATCCACCTGTGGTCCATCGTCGATGCGGCGCTCTACCGCCGCCGCTACTGATCGCACGGAGCGACGCATGGATGCGTCCCGACTGACTCGATGGTTCGCGGCGGCTGGCCGGTTCGTCCTGCCACCGCGATGCCTCGTCTGTGCCGACCAGGGATTCGAGACGCGTGAACTCTGCCGCGCCTGTTATACCTCTCTGCCGCGCAATCTTTCCTGCTGTGGACGTTGCGCCGTTCCGCTGCCGTCGCCGGTCCCCGAATGCGACCGCTGTCAGGTCGAATCGCGGCCCTGGTCGGACCTGTGGGTGCCGTTCGAATACGCCTGGCCGCTGGATGCCCTCGAAACGCGCTTCAAGTTCGCCGGCAGTCTCGCCGCGGGCCGCGTGCTGTCGGATGCGTGGATGAACGAGGGGCCGCCGCCGTCGTTACCTGAGTTGCTCCTGCCGGTGCCGCTGCACCCGGGTCGCCTGCGCTCGCGCGGCTACAACCAGGCGCTCGAACTCGCTCGGCCGCTGGCGTGTCGTTATCGCATTCCCATCGCGAGTAACGTGCTCTTTCGCGCACGAAAAACCGACGCGCAATCGGAGCTCGACGCCGCGGCACGCGTCGGCAATGTGCGAGGCGCCTTCGCCGTCCGCCGTGTGCCGGCGCAGAAACATGTCGCCATCGTCGACGACGTCATGACCACGGGTGCCACGTTGGCCGAATGTACCAAGGCGCTCGTCGCTGCCGGCGTCGAGCGCGTCGACGTCTGGGCGTTGGCGCGCACGCCGCTGCCCGGCGGCCGTTAGTGATTGATGTAGACAGGGTTGCCGAGGACCAGCAGCTTGCCCTCCGGCGAACGCACATCGACGCGTAACCAATGTGGCTTGCCATCACTCGACCAGTCGAAGGTGACCTCTCCGTTCGAAGGAATGACGTTGCGACCTTCCAGGTCGACCGGCTTGCCATTGTCGGTGACGCGCAGGTATTGCCTGCCGAGGGCCGTCGTCCGTACGAGTACGTGCACTGAGGCGCCTGCGGGGAGAGTCAGCGCATCGCCCATCGCCGCCGTCGTCGCGCCGGTCGTCGCCTGGACATCCAGCGAGCGATCATGCGTGCCTTCGACATCGATGAAGACATGACCCGCGCGAATGCCGTCGAGAATGCTTTCCATCGACAAGTCCTTCGCGTGGACGACCGTCGTGGGTGATCCGATACGCCCCGCGAACTGATCACGTGGCGCATCGCTGCCGTCGTGGCTGTCGCTGCCGCCGATCGCAGTGATACGCAGGCCGGCATTGAGTTGGACCTCCCAGAACGGAATGCCGCTGTCCGGGCGCGTTGCGTCGCCGCCGTTGACCGCTTCGATAGCCTGGAAGCCATGCATGTCCACGACGTCGTGCGGCGTGAAGCCGCAACCCATGCAGGTCTCGTCGTTGGGCCGCCGCGGGTGGTTGATCGAGATCAGCCCGTGCGCCCGGCCAACATCGGCAAGCAAGGCGTTCCAATCGGGAACGCTGGCGCTGCCGACGCGAAAGTCGAGCGGCCGCGACACGCCGAACAGGTTCGCATGGCCTTCGAAGGTCGTGATCTCGCGGGCCGGGATCATCAGCATGGTGTCGAAGTACGGCTGGAGCTCGCGCATCTCCGACACCTGCGACATCGTGTTGTGCTCGGAGATGGCGATGAAGTCGAGGCCACGCTTTGCCGCAGACGCGACGGTGAGGAACAACGGGCACGGAACCTTCTTCGTGCCCGACGCATTCGGACAGCCGCCATCGCTGTGCGCCGTGTGCATGTGCAGGTCGCCGCGATACCAGCGGGCCTGCGGATTCAACGCGGCGGAAAGGCCATGCTCCGGACCGAAGCCCTCGTCGTCGTGCGACAACCACACCTGCGCCGTGAACGTGGCGGTGGACGCCGGGCGGATATTGGGGATGCCCAGCAGCAGACGCCACTTGCCGGTTTCGATCGCACCGGGAAGAAACGAGGCGGTGGCATCGGTCGCGGACACCGTGAAACGACGCTTGCTGCCGCCACTCCAGCCACGGAAGCCATCCTGGCCGGTGAAGCCTGTCGGCCCGAGCAGGCCAAGATCGATCGTGGTCTTCTCGTCGCGACCGGTGTAGTCCACGTCGATGGTGATCCGCGTCGTCCCCTTCGGTACGTCGAATGGCACTTCGCGATAGGTGTGCTGGTCCTTGCCCGTCAGCGCGCCGCGAAGCACGAGATCGGGGGCCCGCTCCGCCGCGACGGAGGCGGCGAAGCAGGCCAGCAGCAGGGCGATCAGCGAGCGCATCAGAAGCGGTACATCACGGCGGCGCGGAACGAGCGACCCAGCAGCGGGCGCGCGATGAAGGTGTTGGCGCCGGCATCGGAGCTGGCCAGTTCGCCAGCGCGCGGGTTGCCCTCGGTCAGGCCGAGCGAGTTGAACAGGTTGTCCGCGTAGAGATAGAGCGACAGCTCCGGCGTGGCATCGTAGCGAGCGCTGGCGCCGACGACGTGGTACGACGGAAGCACGACGGAGTTGGCGGTATCGACGAAGCGCTTGCCCTCGTGCTCATACGACATTTGCAGGCGCAGCTTGCCTTCAAGAAGGTTGACGCCGGGCACTACGCGATAGCTCACCTTCGGTACGCGGATCAGCTGGTTGTCGTCGTAATCGCGCAGCACCGGTCCGTTGTTGACGTTATCGGTATACGACAGGCCCTTGTACTTCGGGTCCTGCAGCGTCGCATTGAACTGCACGTCGAACCACTTCGTCGGATACAGCGTGCCTTCGAGCTCGAGACCGTAGGTCTTGGTGCTGGCGAAACCGGTTTGCGGCGTCGACGTGTTGCCATTACGGTCGAAGACGTTGTTAGTGAAGCTGACGTTGTCGTACTTCGTGTAGAACGCCGTGGCATACAGGTCCATGAAGCGGTCGCTGTACTTCAAGCCGGTCTCCRCAAGGTCCATCGTCTGCAACAACGGCGTCGCCGTCGGGCTGGTGATGTACGTGCTGAGGTTGGGCAGGCGGAAGGCCGAAGTCCAGCGCGCGAACAAGCCCTGGCGCGGCGAGAACTGCCAGTTGGCGCCGAGCGTCCAGCCAGTCTTGGAGAACGTCTGGTCGTAGTGGGTGAATACGCCATTGCCGGTAAGTACCGTCGCCGCCGCGGGTGAACCACCGAGGTCCACGGTCTGCTTGCCCTCGGTATAGCCCTGGACGTTCACCCGCTCGTAGCGCAGGCCGCCGTCGATGCGCAGTTCCGGAGTGATGGTCCACTCATCGGAGACATACGCCGCGTTGGTATTCGACTTGCCGCTGGCATGTTCCCATTCGTAGCCGTAACGATAGACGCCATGATCGGTGAGCGATCCGACAACGTTGCCATTCCGGTCGACGCCGACCAGGTCGATCGGGCGCGCATTATCTTCGACGTCGGTGAGGACCGTGGACGAATAACGGTCGAAATCCTGCTGGAAGTTGGCGTGGTAATAACCAAAGGTGACGTCATGCGTCTGCTCGCCGAACTCGAACTGGCGAAGCACGCGCGTGTCGTTGATGAACTCGTTCACGGGCATGGTCACGCCGCGCAGGCCATCGGTGAGGACGAGGCCGTTGCCGTTCTGGTTGGCGGTGTTGAATACCTGACCCGGGTTGTCGACGTAACGGAACTGCAGCGCCGTCGCCCCGGGAATGAGCGACAGGCGCTTGCTGTCCTGCGCGATGAACGACGATGCACTCTGCAGGGCATTGGGGAACACGCCGTTACGCTGCGTATCCGTGGTGTTGTAGCGCATGGACTCGGCCAGCTTCCAGTCGTCGCCGAGATCGTGGTTGAACTTGAAGGAGACCTGCGTACGCTTGACGTGCGTGCCTTCGCTGTTGTCGAAGTTGTAGAGGCTACCGTCGCCTTCGCGCATCTGCAGGTGCTCGGTCTCCGGACCGGCCAGGGTGCCGTAGTTGCCGTTGAAGCCCGGCACCGCGCGAATGTCGCCGCTGGCGTTCGTCCGCATGGGAATGCCCAGGTAGAGGGCCACCTTGTCGTCGAGGTGCTTCACGTCGAAGCTGATGTCGCCGCCGTCGAGCTTCTTCGACAAGGTGGCACGCAGCTGGCCGCCGTCGTTGGCGCGATAGCCCGGATTGCGCTGGCCGTCGTCGATGCGCCAGAAGCCGCCGACGCCGAGTTTCCAGCCGCCGCCGATCGGCGTGCCGTACCAGAAGTCGAGGCGGTTCAACGAATAGTTGCCCACGGTGTACTTGATCAGGCCTTCGGGTGTGTCGCCGGCCTGGCGCGGGATGAAGTTGATCGCGCCGGCAGGCGCGTTCGAATAGAAAATCGACGAGGGACCGCCGCGGACGACCTCGACGCGCTCGATGGTTTCGTCGAGACGGAAGGCCTGGTCGGCGTTGAGATAGCCGAGCGCTGGATCATGCTGCACCGGGATACCGTCTTCGAGCAGGGTGACCGAGCCGTAACCATCCACCGGGATGCCGCGCGCACGGATATTCCCCGAGGCTTCGCCACCGGAGGATTCGACCCAAAAGCCGGGCACCGACTTCACCGCCTCGGTGACGCTGGTCGGCGCCTGCATGCGCAGCCGGTCCTCGTCGATGGTGGTGATGGAGTAGCTGGTTTCGGCCTTGGTGCGCGTCTCGACGCCCGATCGGGCCGTGACCACGACGTTGTCGAGGTCGGTCGTCTTCTTTTGCGGGGGAGCGTCGTCGGCGTGGACGGCGGTGGCGACGAGCAAAGCGGTGGCTATCGCCGCGCGCAGGGCGTGGCAAAGTGGCTTGGTACGCATGACGGGATAAAGCTCCGGGGAAGGGGCAACGCAACCCGTAGGAACTTATGCGTTAGTCATGACGGATCGACTCACCTCGCATGACCGTGCGGTTTCAATCGTGATAAATCGCCATGGAAGCGCTCGGGACGAGACGACGGTCACAGAGCCGGCGTGGTCAAAGGGCGAGCGCGATCACGATGCCCAGCCACAGGGCGAGGCCCACCCAGTTGTTGTGACGGAAGGCGCGCAGGCAGGCATCGCGCGCCCGGTCACGCATCAGCCATTGCTGGTAGGCGAACAGGCAGGCCGTGGCCGCCAGGCCGAGCCAGTAAGGCCAGCCGAGCGCCGAGCGTGAGCCGACGAGCAACATGGTGACGAGGAAGGTACCCATCAGGATGCCGATGATGACCAGGTCGGCGTCGGCGAAAAGGATCGCGGTGGACTTCGCACCTGCCTTGATGTCTTCCTCGCGATCGACCATGGCGTATTCGGTGTCGTAGATCACCGACCACAGGATGTTGCCGATGAAAAGCAGCCACGCTACCGGCGGCACGCTATCGGTCACCGCTGCGAAAGCCATCGGGATGGACCAGCCGAAGGCGGCCCCGAGGACGACCTGCGGCAGGTTGGTGTACCGCTTGCAGAACGGATAGATCGCCGCCAGCGCCGCGCCGCCGAAGGACAGCAGGATGGTCAGCCGGTTGGTGAGCAGGACCAGCAGGAAGGAGAACACCAGCAGGCCGGCGAACACGTAAAGCGCTTCCCGCGGCGTCACCCGCCCGCTGGCGATTGGCCGTCCGGCCGTGCGTGCCACCTGGGGATCGAGCTTGCGGTCGGCGTAGTCGTTGATCGCGCACCCGGCCGAGCGCATGGCGAACACGCCGAGGGTGAAGATGATCAGTGAGCCGATCGGCGGGAAATCCTTGGCCGCCAGCCACAGCGCCCACCAAGTCGGCCACAGCAGCAGCAAGGCGCCGATCGGGCGATCCATGCGCGTGAGCACCAGATAGGCGTGGATCTTCTCGCGCCGCTCGGGCGGCAGCCCCTTCAGAAGGAATGCGAGGACGCGCTCGGCCGTGGTCGAGGCATCGGCCGGCCGGGCGACGGGCTTGGGCGGGGCAACCTTGCGCGCGGATGGTGCCGTCGTGCGTCGCGGCTGGGGCTTCTTGGGAGGGGGGCTCATGCGGGGAAGTCTAGCCAAAAAAAGGGCGCCTTTCGGCGCCCGGGGAAGAAMCTCAACGCTTGAGCGGCTCGATGGGATCATCGTCCTCAGGCGGTTCGGGGTCCGCATCGTACTCGGGCTTGTAGCTGCCGGGCTTGCGGATCTCGCTATCCGGGCGGTTCTTGCCCGGCTCGGCGAAAGGCGGTTGCGGGTTGCTCGGGTTGTAAGGCATCGGCAAAAGCTCCACTCGACTGCGGGGAAGGCATCCAACCTAGGATCGAGGCGGTGAAGCGCCTGAGACGATACCGTTACCCTTTAGTCGACGAGGGTATCGAGGTTCTCCAGCGTCGCCCGCACGCCCCTCTGCTCCAGAGACGTGACGTAGATGTCGTACTGCTTGCGGAAGCGTTCGTCCTTTGCCGGGAGCGGGCCAACGAGCTCCACGCTCTCGATCAGGGTGTCCTTGTTGCCGCTGTCGATTAACGGTTGGACCAGTCGCATGGCGTTGGGCTCGCGCAACGGGTAGGTCTCGCCGTTGTCGTCCTTGCCCACGCGGACGTAGCGATCGAAGGCGGCGAGGAGGAAGGCAAGACGCCGTGCGTCTTTGCCGTTCTCGAGGCAGGCGGTGATGGTCGGGCCGAGAAATCCCGGGATCTTCGAGCCGCCATCCAGGCACAGGCGGTCCAGCTGATCGGCGATGGACGCATTGCTGAAGCGGTCGAGCAGTTTCTTCTTATACGGGTCCAGGTCCATGCCGGGTAGGGACGTCAGCCAGACGCCCGCATCCTCGTTGAGGAAGTTGGCCAGGTAGGCGTTGAACAGCGGATCCCTCACCGCCACGTCGACCTGGCGATGGCCCGACAGGAAGGCCGGATACGAGAGCATCTGGTGCGAGCCATTGAGCAGCCGGATCTTGGCATCCTCATAAGGCGACACATCGTCGACGGTCTGCACGCCATGCCGCTCCCAGGCCGGCCGGCCATGGCGGAACCTGTCTTCGAGAACCCATTGGATGAAGTCTTCGCAAACCACCGGCGCCTTGTCGTCGAGACCGGTGGCCGCATTGAGCTGGTCACGCACGGCGGGCGTCGTCGCTGGCGTGATGCGATCGACCATGCCGTTCGGAAAATCCACTTCCCTGTCGATCCACGCCGCCAGCTCGGCTGACCGCGCCGATGCGAAGGCCAGCACCGCCTTCTTCGCCTGAGAGCCGTTGTGCCGGAGGTTGTCGCAGGACATCACGGTGAATGGCGCCACGCCCGCCTTGCGACGTTCATCCAGGGCGCCGACGATGAAGCCGAAGACGCCCTTCGGTGCGTCCGCATGCGCCAGGTCGTGCGCCACCGTCTCGTCGTCGAGACGGAAGGTACCGTGTTCGTCGATGAGATAACCCCCTTCGGTGATCGTCAGCGAGACGATGCGGATGGAAGGATCGGCCAGGCGCGCGACCACGGCATCACCCTCGTCGGGTGCATACAGGTACTCCACCATCGCGCCGACGACATGGGTCTGTCGTTCTCCGCGCGGATCGAACTCGCTGACCGAGTACAGACCGTCCTGGGCTTTCAAAGCGTCCGCCAGGGGGCGATCGTGCTCGAGCAGGTTGATGCCCAGGATGCCCCAGTCGCGCATGTCGGCATCGGCAAGGACATGGTTCGTGTACATGGCCAGGTGCGCGCGATGAAATGCACCGACACCGATGTGCGCGATGCCGGCGGTGATCGTCGTGCGATCGAAGGGGGGTGCGTCGACGCCGCGGGGAAGGCGGTCGAGTGTGTCGTTACCGAGGGGGACGGGCATGAGGCGGCCTCAGGGATGATGGATGGCGGTGCCGGAGGCATCGAACACATGGGCGTGCGTCAGGTCGAGGCGAATGCAGATATCGCGGCCGGCGCGGCGTTCGAAATCGCCGTCGGCGCGCACCGTGATCGATCCCACCTGCGGAACGTCCACGTAGGCATACGTCTCACTGCCAAGGCGCTCGACGACGGCGAGCTTGCCGTTGACCGTTTCTCCCGTGCCGTCGCCGTCGCATACACGCAGGTGTTCAGGGCGAATACCGATGGTGACTTGGCCGCTCAAGGAAGCGGCGCCCGGGATGCTCACGCTGTTGCCGTTACCCAGGCGGATACTTTCACCGTCGACCGTGCCTTCAAAGAAGTTCATCTGCGGCATGCCGAGGAAGCCGGCGACGAACTTGTTGACGGGCCGGTGGTAGAGCTCCATCGGCTTGCCGATCTGGGCGATGCGGCCTTCGTTGAAGATGGCGATGCGATCGGCCAGGGTCATCGCTTCGACTTGATCGTGCGTGACGTAGATCATCGTCGCGTTGAGTTCCTGGTGCAGGCGCGCGATCTCCAGGCGGGTCGCCGCACGTAGCGCGGCATCGAGGTTGGACAGGGGTTCGTCGAACAGGAAAACGCGTGGCTCGCGCGTGATGGCGCGACCGATCGCCACGCGCTGCCGTTGGCCACCCGACAGCGCGGAGGGTTTGCGATCGAGGTAGGGTTCCAGCGCCAGGATCTTCGTCGCGCGGCCGACCTTCTCGTCGATCGCACGTTGGTCCATCTTCGCCAGACGCAGCGCGAACGACATGTTCTCGCGCACGGTCATGTGCGGATACAGCGCGTAACTCTGGAACACCATGGCCAGGTCGCGCTTATCCACGGCGCGGTCGGTGATGTCGTCCTTGTCGAGGAGGATCTGCCCCTCGTCGGCCTCTTCGAGGCCAGCGATCAATCGCAGGGTGGTGGACTTACCGCAACCGGAGGGGCCGAGGAACACACAGAACTCGCGATCCTCTACCACCAGGTCGATGCCCTTGATGACGTCGACACCCTCGAACGACTTGCGCAGCGAGCGGATTTCCAGACGGGACATGAGTGACTCCTATTTGACTGCGCCGAAGGTGAGGCCACGAACGAGCTGACGCTGCGACAGCCAGCCAAGCACCAGGATCGGCGCACAGGCCAGGGTCGACACGGCAGACAACTTCGCCCAGAACAGGCCTTCGGGACTGGAGAACGAGGCCGCCAGCGCGGTAAGTGGCGCAGCACTGGCGGTCGTGAGGTTGAGCGACCAGAACGCCTCGTTCCACGACAGGATCAGGCAGAGCAGCGCGGTGGAGGCCAGTCCGCCACGGCTGACCGGGATCAGCACACGGAACATCGTCTGGCCCGTGCTTGCGCCGTCCATGCGCGCCGCTTCGAGGATGTCGTAGGGAATGTCGCGAAAATAGGTGTAGATCATCCAGACCATGATCGGCAGGTTGATCAGGGCGAAGATGATGATCAGCGCGGTCTTCGAATCAAGCATGTTGAGGTCGCGGCAGATCAGGTAGATCGGCACCAGCACGCCTACGCTCGGCAGCATCTTGGTCGAGAGCATCCAAAGCAGGATGTTCTTGGTCTTCAGTGTCGGGTGGTAGGCAAAGGCATAGGCGGCAGGTACGGCGACGATCATGCCGAGGATGGTCGCGCCGCCTGCGGTAACGATGGAGTTCCACGCGTAATGCAGGTAGTTCGCACGCGCGAGGATCTGCTCGTAGTTCTCCAGCGTGGGTGTGAAGAAGAAATGTGGCGGCATGCTGAAGGCGTCGAGTTCCGACTTGAAGCTGGTCAGCAGCATCCACAGGATCGGGAAGAAGACGACGATGGCGACGATCCATGAAGCGGCGATCCGGAGCGTGCGGGCGACGTGATTGCGTTTGCGGTTGGCCATGTCGTATCTCCTTACGTCTTCTCGGTCAGCGACTTGCCGATCAGGCGGATGAGGAACACCGCCATGATGTTGGCAAGCACCACGGCCACCAGGCCACCCGCCGATGCGGCACCGACGTCGAACTCGAGCAAGGCCTGCGTATAGACCAGATAGGGCACGTTGGTCGTCGCGTCACCCGGACCGCCGTTCGTCGTGACGAAGATCTCGGCGAAGATGTTGAGCAGGAAGATCGCCTCGACCATCACGACCACGGCGATCGGTCGCGCGAGGTGTGGCAGGGTGAGGTAGCGGAAGATAGCGAAGCCGCGTGCGCCATCCATGCGGGCTGCCTCCATCTGCTCGCGGTCGAGCGACTGCAGCGCGGTGACAAAAATGAGGATGGCAAACGGCAGCCATTCCCACGACACCACGGTGATGATCGAGAACAGCGGCCAGTCGGCAAACCAGTTCACCGGCGTGGCACCGAACAGTTTCCACACCCAGGCCAGGAAGCCGGAGACGGGATTCATCAACAGGTTCTTCCATACCAGCGCCGCGACGGTCGGCATGATGAAGAAAGGGGATATCAGCAGCATCCGCACGATGCCCTGGCCCGGGAAGGTCTCGTCCACCAGCACGCTGACCAGGACACCACCGACGACCGTGACCACGAGCACGCTGCCCACCAGGATGATGGTGTTGAGTACCGAGGTCCAGAAACTCGGGTAGGTGAAGAAGTAGGCAAAATTCTCCAGCCCGACGAAGGCGCTCTTACCCGGATAAAGCAGGTTGTAGTACTGCGTGGAGAAGTACAGCGTCATCGCCAGCGGTACGATCATCCATACCAGCAGCATGATGATTGCGGGCTGGGCGAGCAGCCGCTCCGGGCGTTTACGGATACGCGCGCTCATTTCGGCGGCTCCTTCGAGATGACCGGCTTCTGGTCGTAATAGCCCGCCCGTTTCATGGTGCGGCTCACGGCGGCATCGGCGGTGTGCAGCAGTTGATCCACGTTGCCGCGTCCGGCCAGTGCCCCCGCGATTTCACGACCGACCAGGGTAGCGACGGCCTGGAACTCGGGGATCGAGACGATCTGGATGCCTTTGTAGGGCACGGGCTTCAGCGTGGGGTGCGACGGGTCGACCGCCTTGAGGGAGTCGTAGGTGACCTTGGCAAACGGCGCGGCGCTCATGTACGCCGCGTTGGCATAGGTCGACTCGCGCGTGCCGGGTGGCGTGGCTTGTGCGCCGTACTTGTCGGCGACCAACTTCAGGTAAGGCTTGGACGTGGCCCAGAGAATGAAGTCACGCGCGGCGTCCGGCTGTTTCGTGCTGTCCGGGATGGCCAGCGACCAGACCCACAACCAGGAGGAACCCCGGTCGGTCACTTCATGCGGAGAGCGGGCGAAGCCCACGTTGCCGACCACCTTGCTTTCCTTCGGATCGGTGACGGTGCCGCCGCCGACGCTCGCGTCGACCCACATGGCGCATTTGCCTGAGGCGAACAGGGCGAGGTTCTCGTTGAAGCCGTTGTCCGAGGGGCCGGGCGGGCCGTAGTGGCCGAGCAGATCCACATAGAAATTGACGGCCTTGTGCCACTCCGGCGTATCGATCTGCGGGTGCCACTGCTCGTCGAACCAGCGGCCGCCATAACTGTTCACGACGGTGCCGAGCAAGGCCATGTTCTCGCCCCAGCCGGCCTTGCCGCGAAGGCAGATGCCGTAAACGCCGTGGTCGGGATCGTGGAGCTTCTGCGCGAAGCCGCGGATCTGGTCCCAGGTGGGCTCGGCAGGCATGGTCAGGTTCGCCCTGGCGAACAGGTCCGTGCGGAAGTAGGTGATGCTGGCCTCGGCGTAGAACGGTACGGCGTAAAGGTGGTTATCCACCGTGAGCTGCTCGCGCACGTTCTTGAAGATGTCGTTGACGTCGTAGTCGGCAGGCAGGTTGTCCAGCGGCTTGAGCCACTTCTGCGCGCCCCACAGCGGTGCCTCGTAAGCGCCGATGGTGATGACGTCGAACTGGCCGCCGTGGGTGGCAATGTCCGTGGTCAGGCGTTGCCGCAGGGTGTTCTCCTCGAGAACCACCCAATTGAGGTGAACTCCCGGATGGGTCTTCTCGTACTCGGAGGACAGGGCCTGCATGCGCACCATGTCCGCGTTGTTCACCGTGCCGATGGTGAGTGTGGTATCGGCATGGGCGACGCCTGCCGTTCCCAGCCACATCGCGAACAGGGCGGAGACGGCACCTCTTCCAAGGCTGTTCCGGTCATCGCTCATCGTGCCTCCCTTTGCGGCGCACCGAATGGATGTCCGTTTATAGATTCAAGGGCACGATGACCACCAATACGTGTCTCGTCGTTTTCCGGTGAAGATGCGTACTATTTTGCAGAAACCCCCTTTGAGGAAGCCAAGAAACGCTCGCTACGGCGCCGCGAATGCTGCTATGCAGCAATGTACTGGGTGGGCAATAAAGTACGTATGGAAGCCGTGCGGCGCGCGGTGGTGGGCGCGCCCGGTGACGCGTCGCGACATCAGAGATCGGCGGCGGGTTGCCTGTGACGCATCCGATATTCGCGCGGCGTCATGCCTGCGAGGGCGAGAAAACGTCGATTGAAGTTCGACAGGTTGCTGAAGCCGACCTCGTAGCAGATGTCCGTGATGGACCCGGCGGAGGCCACGAGCTTTTCGCATGCGCGTTGTACGCGCGTCTGGTTCACGTAATCGATGAAGCGATAACCGGTGTGCTGGTGGAAGAAGCGCGAGAACGCGGTCTCGGACATGCCCAGGCGATCCGCGACCGTTTTCAGCGACACGTCGCCGGCATGGTGACGGTCGATGAACGTCACTGCACGATGCAATTTCATCGACTGGCTGGGATCGGCGGAGGCCTGGAACGGACGGCTGCTGAGAGGACGCCGTGTACGGTCCTCGGAAAGTGCTTCGATCATTTCGAAGAAGCTCGCCACGCGCCGAAGGCCCGGATGCTCGGCTACACGGCGGAAATACGGCTCGAGTTGACGCCCGAGTTCAGGAGCGAACTCGATGCCGTAGCGCGCTTCCTCAAGCAGCAGCGATTTCACGTGGCGGGCGACGGGAAAGAACTCGATGCACCGGCGCACGAAGGCTTCCGAGAACAGGATCACGCGATCGCGGAGGGCGGTCGGCTCGCAACCCGAATCGGTCACCCAGTTATGGGGCACGTTGGGCCCGGTCAGCATCAGCGTATAAGGTGCGAAACGGCCTTCGTAATCGCCCACGTACGCGGTACCCTCGGTCGCAACGATGAGGTGAAGCTCGTAGGCGGGATGGTAATGCCAGCGGATCAGCCGGCTGCGCGAGCCATGGTCGAGATAGTGGATCGTGGGTTCGTCGGTCAGGCCCAGGACGTCCTGCTCACGACCGAGCGCCGAGGTATCGGCCATGGGCGGCGGCAGCGAGAGGGCGGCACGACGGTTCATGCGCCTGAGCGTACTCTTTCCTGTTACCAATCACCAAGGAGCAAGACATGAAGGTCCTCATCGTGGGTGCCAACGGCATCCTGGGCAAGGCGGTCGCGGCGGAACTGGGTGCGCGACACGAGATAGTCGGCGCGAGTCGTTCGCACGGCGACGTGCGCGTGGACCTCCGCGACATGGCGAGCGTCGAGGCCATGTTTCGCGATGTCGGCCCGGTGGATGCCGTGATCTCCGCCGCCGGTAAGGTGCCCTTCGCACCGCTCGGCGAGCTGACCGAGGCACAGTACCTCGAGGGATTGCAGGACAAGCTGCTCGGCCAGATCCGCCTGGTCAATGCCGGTACGCCGCACGTACGCGATGGCGGGTCGTTCACGCTCATCACGGGGATACTCACCGAGCAACCGATCCTCGCTGGTGCCGTGGCGAGCACGGTCAATGGCGCCGTCGAAGCGTTCTCGCGTGCCGCGGCGATCGAGCTACCGCGTGGCATACGCATCAATGTCGTCAGTCCGAATGTGTTGACCGAAGCGATGCACGCGTACGCACCCTACTTCCGTGGCTTCGAACCGGTGAGTGCGGCGCGCGCCGCGATGGCTTTCTCGCGGTCCGTCGAAGGTAAACAGACCGGTCAGGTCTATAAGGTCTGGTAGTTCGCCGATTGAAATAGGAGTGATCCTATGTCGAGCCGACGACGCGATCGATATGCTTTTCGACCACCTTCATGCAGGAGCGGTCAGATGCGTCATCGCGTTTTATTCTCGGTCATAGGCTTCGCCTTGCTCGCACCAGTCGGCGCGGGTGCGGTCAATACGGCCAGCCTGCAGGTCACCGGCAGCATCACGCCCGCGGTGTGCGACGTGAGCATGGTCGGATCGTCGGATGTGTCGTTAGGCACGATCAATCTCAGCCAGTTCAAGCCCGGCGAAGACCTGCGTCTCGAAGAAAAGACCGCGTCGCTGAAGATCGATTGCCAGCATGCGGCTGCGCAGTTCCGGCTGAAAGCCACGGACGGCACCGGCATGGGCGTCTCGACGTCCGGTCCGGCCAATTACAGCCTCGGCCAGAACGAGCAGGGGGGCCACAACAAGCCGAACGGCTACTTCACGCTTAGCATCGACGCTGCGTCCATGGGCACGAGCAGGTTCGTCCTGAAGTCCACCGATCAAGGTGCGGGCAAGCTATGGGCGTCGGCGGTAACGGGCACGGTTCCGTTCGATCACGACGGCGAGGCCTTCGCCTTTGCGGACGCGCAGGCGGCGACCGAGCCCGCGAAGCTGAAGACGCTGACGGTGCCGTTGAAGATCGCAGCGGTTCTGGCGAAGGACCCGGTGATCGACGAAGAAGTCGCACTCGCTGGCCAGGCCACGATCGAGATTTTCTACTGAGCATGGACGCGAGCAGGATCGGCCTTCATCGGAAAAGCACGGCGCGCCTGCGTTTCATCGCGTCGCTGTTCGGCATGCTGCCGGCGATGCCCTCGCTCGCGGATGGCATGGTTCCGGAAACGTCGGTGATCATGGTCTACGAAGATAAGGGCGAGGCCGCCGTCAGCGTAAGGAACAGCGATGCAAAGCCCTCGCTTCTGCACGTGACGCTCCAGGACATCGCCGAAGATACCGAGCCCCTGTTGTTCGTCACGCCGCCGGTGTCGCGCGTCGAGCCAGGCGCGAGCCAGCTCGTTCGTTTCATCCTGCGTAATGCGGAGCCCTTGAAGACGCAGCGCCTCAAGCGCGTGCTCTTCGAGGGGCTACCGCCGAAGAACAAGCTGGAGCCCGGGCGTGCCACCGTCGCCGTGACCATCCGGCAGAATCTTCCGGTGATCCTTCATCCGAAAGGACTGGCTCCGCATCGCGAACCCTGGAAGGGACTGACGTGGGCGATCCTCCAGGGCGAGCTGGTGGTGACGAACGATACGCCGTACGTCGTACGCATGGGGCAGGAAATCCACCTCCTGCCGATGATGACATCCGTCYGGATTCCCACGACCTACGTGCTGCCCGGCGCGCGTCATGCAGTCGGTCTTCCCGAGGCCGCTCGGGCCGCGACGTCGGTACGTCTGTATCCCGCCACGGTCTACGGCTTCGCCGTGGACGCCTACGACGCCTCGCTGAGCTCCGTCGCTCGCTGACGCAAGACGGGGTGTGCCTGTGCGTTCGTCCCTCAAAGGGCGCCGCTTTCGCGGCACCCACCTGCGCCTTGCGCTCTTGCCGTTGTCCTGCACGCCGTGTCTGGTCGATGCGCGCGTTACGGATGTTATCGAGTTCGATGAGAACATGTTGAAGCTGCGAGGTATCGATCCGAAGCTGGCCGCCTACTTCCGGGACGCGCCACGTTTCACTGCCGGACRGCACGTCGTTTCCCTGCACGTCAACGGGAAAGCGATGGGGCGCGTCACGGCACGCTTCGACACGGACGGCGACCTGTGTATCGATCGCGACCTGCTGGCGTTCGCGGAGGTCGACGTGGCGGAGAAGGATCTTGCGTGCGTTGCCCTGCGGTCGATCTATCCGCAGGCAACGATCGAGGTCGATCCCGGCAAGGCGACCGTATCGCTGCTCGTGCCCACCGAGGCCTTGCGTGCCGAGCGTCGGGACATCTCCGGCTATGCGCATGGCGGTGTCGCCGCCGTAGCCAACTACGAGATTGTCGGGCTGGCCAGTCGTAGCCGGTCGGGTGGTACCCGCTACGGCTCAGCCAACACGGAACTCGGATTCAACGCGGGCGACTGGGTGGTACGCAGTCGCCAGGTGTCGACGGTCAGCGATGGCCGTCACCGTACCGATGTGCTCGACAGCTATGCCCAGCGTTCGTTCGCCGATTACCGCGCCGTGTTGCAGGCGGGCCAGATCAACCTGATGAATCCGGTCCTGTCCGGCGCGCAGATCACCGGCGTACAGGTCATGAGCGAGCAGGCCCTGGTGAACCAGGGCTCGGCGGGCCTCGTGGAAGGCATTGCGCAGAGCCCTTCGCGTGTCGAGGTGCGGCAGGATGGCGTGCTGGTCTATTCGACCGTGGTGCCAGCCGGTCCGTTCTCGCTGAGCAGGATTCCCCGCATTAATCGTTCCGCCGACCTGGATGTCACGGTGACGGGCGAAGGCGGTGCGTTGCAGCACTTTGTCGTGACCTCCGCCCTGATCGGTTCCATGGCGCCCGTGGCCGGTTACGCGTTCGCCGTGGGGCGGACGCGTAACACCGGCGGTGAAGCGCCTTGGGTTGTCAGCGGAGGCTGGAGCGGCGCCGTTCGGTCGACGGTGTCCCTCAGCGGTGGCGCCATGCTGGCCGCAAACTACCGGGCCGTCGGTGGTGGTATCGGCTACCAGGCGAGGACCGGCAGCCAGCTGCAACTCATCCTCACCGGCGCGCAGGCGCGGGAGCGGCACGAATCGGCGACAGGGATGCAGGCCTCGTTGACGTTTTCGCAACGACTGTCCGATCGCTGGTCGCTCGGTGTTGCCCAGACTCGCCAAAGCCCGGGGTTTCGCCAGTTCCTCGACAGCACAGCGGGAACGCAGGCGAGCGCGGGTCGCTCCCGTTACCGCGACCAGTCCTCGGCGAGCCTGTCATGGTCGCACGCCAGGGTCGGTAACCTCAGCACCGGTTACTCGCGCACCCGCCTGTTCGATCGCCGGACGACGAGCCGTGCGTTGGCGTTATGGGGTAAGCGCCTGGGTCCGGCCTCGGTGTCGCTTTCGGCGGAGTGGCAGCTCGGCCGGGAGCGGCGCATGCGAAACAACAGCATCTATCTCAATGTCAGCTTTCCCCTGGGCGGCTCCCGCCGGCTGAACAGCTCACTGCGTCGATACGGTGACGGATTGCGCCAGAGCGTCAATTTCTCCGAGCGAGTCAATGAATACGCTTCGTATCGCGCCGGGCTGGAGTATCAATCCGTGGACCGCCGTCGCGGACTGACCGCCGGTGTGTCGTTGCTGCCGCGTTACGTTCAGCTCGACGCGAACTATGCAAAGGATCCGTCGAGCAGAAGCTACGGCGTCGGGCTCCGCGGGGGCCTCGTGCTACACGGCCATGGTCTTACCGCGTCGCCCTACGCCGTGCGAGAGACCTTCGGCGTGCTGAATGTGGAAGATACTGCCGGGGTGCGTGTCTCGACGCCTGCGGGGCCAGTATGGACGGATGCGCGAGGCTATGCCGTGCTTCCCCAGCTATCGGGGTTCGCGAAGACCCACATCGAGGTTGCAACCGATTCGCTGCCGCGTCATCTCGACGTCGACAACGGCGCCGCCGTGGTCGAACCGTGGCGAGGCGCCGTGACATCGCTACGCTTCGATGTGTCACGAACGCGTCGCGTACTGCTCAGCGCCCGGACGGTCGACGGACGCGACCTACCCAGCGGCGCCAGCGTCACCGACCAGGATGGCGAGCTGGTCAGCCTGGTGCAAGGGAAGGGTCAGATCTTCGTGCCGAACGCGCTGACGAACTCGAGCCTATCGGTAAGCGCGCCGGGGCTGCCGCGTTGTGAACTGACCTACACGCTGGCGAAACGCCCCGACCCCGATGCCTATTACGAGTTAGCGAACGCGACGTGCCGTGCGGAAGAGGGCGCCATGCCATGACGAGTCTGCCGATGACCGCGCCCCGGTCACGACGCATCGTCGTCACGCTTTCCCTGTGCATGCTGGGGATGGTCGCGGTCGCGCCCGCGCGAGCGGCGGATTGCAAGATGTCGCTCAGTACACCGCAGGTCGACTATGGCCGCCTGAGTCGCGCGACGATGGTCGCCGCGGCAGGCGATACCTGGCTTCTGGCCCCGCGCACCGTGACGGTCACCATCAGCTGTTCCGAACCACGCGACATGACGCTGCGGCTTCGCGCAGCGCCCGCCGATACCGAGGCATTTCGTTTCACGGAACAGGGCAGGGTATCGGTACATCTACGCGGCGGCACACTCGACGGCGAGGCGGTGGAGCTCGGGCAAGTGGACGGACAGACCCCGACGGTCACCCGGAGCGGTGCATCGCTGCCATGGCGGCCCGATCGGGGACTGGCGCCGCTAAAGGGCGGAAAGATTGCGGAGGGCCGTTTGTTCACCGCACAGATGGACGTCCAGGCGCGAGTGGACGAGCGCGCGATGAATGTGCGCGACGCGACGCGATGGTCGTTCTTCGGCCTCGTCGAAGCCGCATCGGCCGATGTCGCGCAGGAGTTGTCGCTGCAGGCAAACGTTCAACCAGGCAGTTGCCAGGTGGACGTCGTGCGACACGTGTCGTTCGGACGCCTCGGTTCCACCGATCTGGACAGCCACGGAGGATCGACACCGGTGCAGGCGACGCAAAGCGGCCAATTACGGGTCCTGTGCGATGCGCCGACGCTCGTCGCCTTTCGCGTGCCACGCGACGAACGCGCCGGTACGGCGGCCATTCCGCGGGATGTGGGAGCGCCTTACACCGATACCCAGTGGTTCGGCCTCGGGACGACGCCTGCGGGGGAGAGCATCGGCGCCTACGCCCTGCGCTGGGCCCTGCATGCCTCGTCCGACCAGGGCGAACTGCAGGCGACTCGCTYCCTCGATGGCGGTCGCTCCTGGACGCCCGCGAACGGTGCCGTGCTCGTCGAACACGAAGGCGCAGAGCGTATCGGTTACGCCAGATCGCCTGGCGCGGCGTCAGGGCCGTTCCCCATCCGTACCCTCGGTGTAACGCTGGACGCGGAGATCTACATTGCGCCGCGACACCGGCTCGCCATCCACGACGAAGTCCGGGCGGATGGGCTGGCCACGTTCGAGATCATCTACTGAATCCCCATGACTTACACGACCCTCGTAAAGGAAACACCAATGACACGTCTGCCTCATCTGTTCGCTTCCGCCTCGCTCCTGCTCGCGGTCTCTGCCGACGCCAGTGCGGGGAACGTCGATCTCATGGTCAAGGGATCGATTACGCCAGCCGCCGCGTGCAACGTATCGACCGGGTCGGCCGCGTTGAACCTTGGCACGATCAACCGCGCGACGTTGAACGCGGATCCGACCCAGTACACGAATCTGGAAGAGCAGCGAGTCCTGACGTCGGTCAACTGCCCCAGCGCCAGGCGATTCGCCTTCGTCGTGACCGAAGCCGGTGGGAGCGGCTCTGCGAACCCGCTGGTATTCGATATGCACGCCGATAACGACACGAAGCCGGGCAACCTGTTCCTGCTGTTCGATACCCAGTCCACCAAGATCGACGGTGTTCAGGGTTATGCCACCGGCTCGGGCAACGGCACCGGCGATCTCGGACAGGAGACCTGGGGCCCGTCGACCTCGCCCAGGGAAAACCTCCCCATCACCAACGGTCGTTACGCCGTCGGTTTCGTGACGTCCGCCGGAAGCACGGATACGCCGGTGCCGATGGAAAACCTGAGCGTGTACCTGCTCGTCAGGCCACGTATCAAACCGGTCAATGATCTCGACTTGTCCGGCGATATCGCGTTTTCCAGCGACCTCGGGCTTGAGATTCGTTACTTCTGAGATCGCGGTTGCGCTAGGCCATCGCAACGGGTCGCTCGATCGCCGCGATGCCACTGCGTGCGTGGTCGACGATGCTACCCACGGCACGGAGCGCATCGAGGAACCCGTCGACCTCGTCGGCGCGTCCTGTGAATTCGGCCAGGGACTGGCCCCCGAAACGTTGGAGAAGACGTCCTCCAAACTGTGCGAGGCATGCATCGATCGCAGTGGCGCTGGCCTCGACGCGAGCGACGAGGAGTTCGCGCTCCACATGCTCACGTCGCGTGATCTCCTCGATCTCGATCACGTCGACCAGCTTCGCTGTCTGCTTGATGATCTGCTCGACCACCGCATCATCCCCGAACACTACCAGGGTAAGGCGCGATGCATCGGCATCCTGCGTCGCCGCCACGGTGAGCGATTCGATGTTATAGCCGCGCGAGGCGAAGAGCCCGGCAACGCGCGCGAGAGCACCCGCTTCGTTCTGTAGCAGCATGGAAATCAGGTGGCGCATGGTCAGAACATCCCTGTCGGTTCGGCGGTATCGGTCACCGGTGCGTGGCGACTGGCGATCCAGTCGCCAGTGATCATCTCGGCGTAGGTCGATCCCGGGCCGACCATCGGGTACACGCCAGCGTCGGGGTCGATCACCACTTCAAGGAAGGCCGGGCCGTCGAAGGCGAGGAACTCGGCGACGGTATCGCCGATGCGTGTCGGATCCTCGAGCCGATGTGCCCATTCGAAACCGTCGGCCTGTGCGGAGCGCACGAAGTCCTTCTTGTGAAGGCTCTTGTCCGACGCCGAGAAGCGACCCTTGAAGAACAGCTTCTGCCATTGGCGCACCATGCCGTCGCCGCTGTTGTTCATCACGAGGACCTTGACGGGCAGGTTGTACGTCGTCACCGTCTCCATCTCGCCAATATTCATGCGGATGCTGGCGTCGCCGTCGATATCGATCACGATGCGATCGCGCCGCGCGAACTGCGCGCCGATGGCCGCGGGTAAGCCGAAGCCCATGGTGCCCATGGAGCCGGAGGTCAGCCAACTGCGGGGCTCGCGAAAGTCGAAGTATTGTGCAGCCCACATCTGGTGCTGGCCGACACCGGTACTGATGATCGCGCGACCATCGGTGATCCGGTTGATCGCCTCGATCACCGCGCAGGGATGAATCGCGTCGCCGTCGCGACAGAAATCCATGGCGTGCGTCTTCTTCAATCCGGCGACGTGGGCGTGCCATGGCGCGTAGTCCGCTTGAAAGCCGATTCGCTGTCCGTAGGCAAGCAGTCGATCCAGCGAGACGTCGAGCGAACCGATGTGCTGCCAGTCCACCGCCTTCACCTTGCCGATCTCGGCCGGGTCGATGTCGATCTGGGCGATGGCGCGGGCCTTCGGCGCGAACTTCGCCGGCACGCCAACGACGCGATCGTCGAAGCGGGCGCCCAGGGCGAAGACGAAATCGCAGTCGTCCATGGCGTAGTTCGCATATGCGGCGCCATGCATGCCGAGCATGTGCAAGGCCAGCGGGTCGGTGGTATCGAAGCCACCGATGCCCATCAGGGTCGTGACGACAGGCAGGCCGAAGGCATGCGCAAACTCGCGCAGCGCATCCGCCGCGCCCGACGAGACGATGCCGCCGCCGGCATAGATGAGCGGGCGCTCGGCCCTGGCGAGCATGGCGAAGAAACTGGCGCAGTGCGCATCGGCGATAACGGCCGATTCCACCGCATGCAGGCGCGATCGATAGCCACGAACGGCGAGTTCGCGCCGGCCTTCGAAGATCAGTGGAGCGTTCTGGACATCCTTGGGAATATCGATGACGACCGGGCCGGGTCGTCCGCTACGCGCGATATGAAACGCGGTACGCAGGGTGGCTTCGAGTGTCGAGGCATCGGTGACCAGGAAGACATGCTTCGCACACGCCCCCATGATCGTGGTGATCGGGGCTTCCTGGAACGCGTCCGTGCCGATCGCACCGGTCGGGACCTGGCCGCAGATCACGACCAGGGGGATGGAATCGGCCATGCAGTCGCGCACGGGCGTCACGGCGTTGGTCGCGCCCGGCCCGGAGGTGACCAGGGCCACGCCGACGCGACCCGAGGCGCGCGCGTAACCGGCGGCCATGAAGCACGCACCTTGCTCGTTGGCGGGGACGATGAGCGGAAGGGATTCGCTGCCATCCTCGCGAAGGTGGCTTTCGTTGTAACGGAATACCGCGTCGTACACGGGAAGGATGGCACCACCGGAGTAACCGAAGAGCACGTCGAGACCCTCATCGGCGAGCACCTGCACGACGATGTCCGCACCGGTCATGGACGTGCCTGCCAGGGGATGATTCACGGTAGGGCGACGAATGTCGCCAACGGATTCCAGTTGCGCGTTCACGGGTATCTGAGTCCTCTCACGTAAAGGGTGCAGGAGCGCGCGATGTCCACGGTCTCTTGGGGAGTCGCGGGGAGGGATCGCGAAGAGCTTGCCGCGCGCATCGCGCGCTCCTGCAAGACCTGCCGCTTACTCGGCGGCTTTGACCGGCTCCGCCGCTGTCTTCGGCTGGTTGGTGGCCAGCCATGGCATCCGTGCACGAAGTTGCGCGCCCACCTTTTCGATCGGGTGGTCGAGATCGCGTTGCTTGAACGCCTTGTAGTTGGGCAGGCCGGCCTTGTACTCGGCGGTCCATTCGCGGGCGAAGGTGCCGTCCTGGATTTCGGTGAGCACGGCCTTCATACGTTGCTTGGTGCCTTCGTCGACGATGCGCGGACCGCGGGTGTAGTCGCCGTACTGCGCTGTCTCCGAAATGAACTCGAGCATGCGGGCGATGCCGCCTTCGTAGAACAGGTCGACGATCAGCTTCAGCTCGTGCATCACCTCGTAGTAAGCGATCTCCGGGCGATAGCCAGCTTCGACGAGGGTTTCGAAGCCCTTGATCACCAGTTCGCTCGCCCCGCCACAGAGGACCGCCTGCTCACCGAACAGGTCGGTCTCGGTCTCTTCCTTGAAGTCGGTCTCGATCAGCATGGCGCGCGCTCCGCCGATGCCGGCCGCGTAGGCCGTGGCGCGCTCGGTCGCATGGCCGGTGGCATCCTGATGCACGGCATACAGGCAAGGCACGCCGCGACCGATCTCGTATTCGCGGCGGACCAGTGCACCCGGGCCCTTCGGCGCGACCAGTACGACGTCGATGTCCTTGCGCGGCTCGATCTGGCCGAAGTGCACGTTGAAGCCGTGCGCGAACAGCAGCGTCGCACCGGGCTTGATGTTCGGTTCGATCGCGTCCTTGTAAATGCCCGGCTGGGTCATGTCCGGGGTGAGCACGGCGACCAGGTCCGCGCCGCGCACGGCGTCGCCGGGCTCGGCCACGGCGAATCCGTCGACATAGGCTCGGCTCCACGACGGGCCGCCCGGACGCAGGCCGACCACGACATCGAGGCCGGAGTCCTTCAGGTTGAGTGCGTGCGCGCGGCCCTGGCTGCCGTAGCCGAGGACGGCGATGCGAGCGTTCTGCAGCGGTGCGGTAGTGGCTTGCTTATCGGTCACGGGGTGTCTCCTTGGAATGGCGAAGGTGTCGCTTTGTGTAGGAGCCGATTCATCGGCGATAGGGTGCTGGCAAGGGCGCTAGAAACGGGAGAAGGTCGCTGCGTAGGAATCGCCGATAAATCGGCTCCCACAAAGGCCGGGTCAGTTGCCGATCAGCTCCTGTGTCATGTTTTCTTCCTCGGCCTTACGCCGGGCGGACGTCGATACGTTGGCCGTGGCAGGCGCATCGTCGAAGGCCTGGGTGACGGCGCCTTCCGCTGCCGAACCGACCAGTCGCGCGTACTTGGCGAGGACGCCTCGCGTCACCTTCGGCGGCGTCGGTTGCCAGGTGCCGCGGCGTGACGCGAGGTCGGCATCGGTACGCAACTCGCGCGTGGACGCATCGATGAAGATCGCGTCACCTTCGCGAATCAGTCCGATCGGACCGCCACGTGCGGCCTCCGGCGCGATGTGCCCGACCATGAAACCGTGCGTCGCGCCGCTGAAGCGTCCGTCCGTGATCAGGGCCACGTCGTTGCCCAGGCCGCGGCCGACCAGGGCGGCGGTGACCGCCAGCATCTCCCGCATGCCCGGACCACCCGCGGGACCTTCGTTGCGGATGACCATGACATCGCCCGAACGGATACGCCCGGCCTGCACCGCGGCGAAGGCCTCTTCCTCGCTTTCGAAGACGCGCGCGGGTCCTGCGTGGCTGGTGCGGCCGTGGCCGGCGAGCTTCAGGATGCAGCCTTCGGGCGACAGGTTGCCGTAGAGGATGCTGTAACCCCCACGCGGCTTGAACGCATGGGCGACATCACGAACGACTTGCTGGCCGTCGGTCGGCGCGGGCGCGGCATCGAGTTCGGCGAACAGGTTGCGACCCGTGACCGTCGGCGTATCGGTGAGCAAGCCGGCCTTGCGCAGTTCCTGCGCGACAATCGCAGTGCCGCCAGCCGCGGTCAGTTCGACAGCGCTGTAGCGGCCGCCGGGCTTGAGGTCGGCGATCACGGGTGTGTTCGCCGATGCCGGCTCGAAGTCCTCGATGCTCAAGGGCACGCGGGCCTCGTTGGCCATGGCCAACAGATGCAGCACGGCGTTCGTCGAACCCGCCGTCGCCGCAACCATGCGTGCCGCGTTGTCGAAGGCGGCGCGCGTCATGACCTCACGCGGCAGCCGGTTGTCGTTGAGGCAGGCCATGGCCAGCTCGCCGCACCGGAAGGCGGCGTCCCGCTTCGCCGGGTCGGTTGCCGGGATGTCGTTGAAGCCGACCGGTGACAGGCCCAGCGTGGTCAGCACCATCGCCATGGTGTTGGCGGTGAACTGGCCGCCGCAGGCGCCGGCACCAGGGCAGGCATGACGCTCGACGTCCTCTAGTTCGGCGTCGTCGATCTTGCCCGCGCCGTGCGCGCCGACGGCCTCGAACACTTCCTGCACCGTGATCGGGCAGCCGTTACGGCTGCCGTGGTCGATGCTGCCGCCATACAGGGCCACGCCGGGAATGTTGAGGCGGGCCAGTGCCATCGCCGCGGCGGGAATCGTCTTGTCGCAGCCGCACAACACCACCATCGCATCCAGGCAATGACCGTCGACAGCCAGCTCGATCGAGTCGGTGATGATCTCCCGGCTGACCAGCGAGGAACGCATGCCGGAGGTGCCCATGGCGATGCCATCGGTCACGGCGATAGTGTTGAATTCCACCGGCGTGCCGCCCGCGGCGCGGACGCCGTCGGCCGCTGCTTCGGCGAGGTCGCGGAGATTGAGGTTACACGGCGATACGTTGGACCAGCTGTGCACGATGGCGACCATCGGGCGCGCGATGGCGTCGTCGTCCAGGCCGGTGGCGCGCAGCATGGCGCGCGCCGGTGCCCGGTCCGGGCCGGTCTTGATCGCGTCGCTGCGCAACGTGCGGATCGGAATTTTCTTGTCGTTCATGCGGCCTCCGCCTTGGCGTGACAGGCGTCCAGGACAGCGCGCGTGACGGCTTGCGTCGTCGCCGTGCCGCCGAGGTCGCGGGTGAGATTGCCTTGCCCGAGCACGTGATCCACGGCCGCTTCGACCACGGCTGCCTCGTCGGTGAGACCGAGCGAATGGCGCAGCAACATCGCGGCGGAGAGGATCGTGCCGAGCGGGTTGGCCAGCTGCTGGCCGGCGATATCCGGTGCCGATCCATGAATGGGTTCGTAGACGCCCGCGCCCGGCCCGCCCACGGAAGCGGACGGCGACAGGCCCAGTGAACCGGCGAGGACCGAGGCTTCATCGGTGAGGATGTCGCCGAACATGTTCTCGGTCACGATCACGTCGTAATCGGCCGGGCGGGTGAGCAGGTGCATCGCCATGGAGTCAACCAGCTGGTGCTCGAGCTCTACGTCGGGGTACTCCGCACCGACGCGTGTGGCGACCGAACGCCACAGGCGCGAGGTTTCCAGCACGTTCGCCTTGTCCACCGAGGTGACTTTCTTCTTGCGGGTGCGTGCCAGTTCGAACGCATGGCGAACGACACGCTCGATCTCTGTGACGCTGTACCGGCATTCGTCGGTGGCATCGGTGTCGCTACGCGTTTTCGCACCGAAATAGATGCCGCCAGTGAGCTCGCGGATGAAGACCAGGTCGACGCCCTGAGTACGCTCCGGTTTGAGCGGCGACAAGGCCGCCGTGCGCGGATGCAACTTCAGCGGACGCACATTGGCGAAGACCCCGAGCAGTTTTCGCATGGCCAGCAGGCCCTGCTCAGGACGTACCGTCGCATTCGGATCGGACCACTTCGGTCCGCCCACCGCACCAAGCAGGATGGCGTCCGCGGCCAGCAGCGCCTCACGCGTCGCCGGCGGCAGCGGATCACCGAAACGATCGATGGCGTCACCGCCAATCGCATGCTCGCTGAAAGTGAACTGGTGGTCGAAGCGTTCGGCGATCTCGCGCAGTACCGCTACGCCGGCGGCGGCCACTTCCGGGCCGATGCCATCACCTGGCAGGACGACGATCTGGGCCTTCATGCGGCTTTCTCCATGCGGTGTTCGAAGGCGGTGATGGCGTCTTCCTGCTGCAGCAGGAAGCCCATCTGGTCCACGCCATTGAGCAGGCAGTGGCGCGAGAACGCGTCGAGATCGAAGCGGATCGTGCCGCCGTCGGGCAGGCGGATCGAGCCATCGGCGATGTCGATGCGCAGCTCGATACCGGGGTTGTCGAGCAGCCAGCGATGCTCCGCCGCGCTCACGACGATGGCGAGCAGACCATTCTTCAGCGAGTTGCCGCGGAAGATGTCCGCGATCTCGCTGGAGATCACCGCCTGGATGCCGTAGTCGAGCAGAGCCCAGGGCGCGTGTTCCCGTGAGGAACCGCAGCCGAAGTTGTGACCGGCGACCAGGATCGCGCAGCCCCGGGCGCTGGACTGGTTCAGGGGGAAGTCCGGGTTGTCACTGCCATCGGCGGCATACCGCCAGTCTTCGAAGCAGTGCTTGCCCAGCCCGGTGCGTTCAGTCGTGGTGAGAAAGCGCGCCGGAATGATCCGGTCGGTGTCGATGTTCTCGTTGCGCAGCACCGCCGTGCAGGAATGCACGTAGGTGAGCGGGCGGCTGGTCTGGCTCATGCGGCAACTTCCTGGGTCATGTATTCGCGGGGATCGGTCACGCGTCCGGCGACGGCCGACGCGGCGGCGACGAGCGGGCTGGCCAGCACGGTGCGTGCCCCCTTGCCCTGGCGTCCTTCGAAATTGCGGTTACTGGTGGCGACGACGAGCTGGCCCGGCTGGGCGAGATCGCCGTTCATGGCGATGCACATCGAGCAGCCCGGTTCACGCCACTCGGCGCCGGCGGCGCGAAAGATGTCGTGCAGGCCTTCGCGCTCGGCATCCCGGCGCACCTGCTCCGATCCCGGCACCACCAGCATGCGCACACCGTTGGCGACACTGCGGCCACGCATGATTTCCGCTGCCGCACGCAGGTCGGACAGGCGACCATTGGTGCAGCTGCCGATGAACACCACGTCGACCGACTCGCCCGCGATCGGCTTGCCCGCGACCACCTGCATGTAGTCGAGCGCACGCTGTTCGACCGCATCGGCGGCGGCAGGAACGTTGGCATGAATGGCGACGACCATGCCCGGATGCGTGCCGTAGGTCACCGAGGGCTGGATGATCGAAGCGTCGATGCGGACCTCGCGGTCGTACGTCGCACCGTCGTCACTGGGCAGTCCGCGCCATGTCGCGACGGCGCGTTCCCATGCCTCGCCCTGCGGCACACGCTCACGACCCTTCAGCCAAGCGAAGGTGGTCTCGTCCGGTGCAATCAGCCCGGCGYGGGCGCCGGCCTCGATCGACATGTTGCAGACGGTCATCCGCTCTTCCATCGACAGCGCGCGGATGGCTTCGCCCTTGTATTCGAGTACGTAGCCCGTGCCGCCACCTATGCCGATGGTCCCGATGATGTGCAGGATCAGGTCCTTCGCGGTGACACCTCGCTGCAGGGCGCCATCGACGTGAATGGCGAAGGACTTCGGCTTGCGCTGGAGCAGACACTGCGTAGCCAGCACGTGGCCGACCTCGGTGGTGCCGATGCCGAAGGCCAGCGCACCGAAGGCGCCGTGGGTCGCCGTGTGGCTGTCGCCGCAGACGATGGTCATGCCGGGTTGCGTCGCACCCACTTCGGGCCCGGCGACATGGACGATGCCACGCTGAGGACTATCCCAACCCATCAGGTCGATGCCGAACTCGCGGACGTTGGATTCCAGTTTCGCGACCTGGGCTTCGGCTTCCTTCGTGTAATACGGACGTACGCCGCTGGCGTTCGCCGGCAGGGTCGGCGTCGAGTGATCAAGCGTGGCGAGCGTGCGATCGGGACGTCGCACCTTCACGCCCCGCGAGCGCAGTTCGTCGAAGGCCTGCGGCGAGGTCACTTCGTGGACCAGATGGAGGTCGATGTACAACACGCCCGGCGTGCTGTCGGTCTCGGGTGCTACCTGATGGGCGTCCCACAGCTTGTCGAACAGGGTGCGCGCGCTCATGCGGCGGCCCTCCCGGCAACGGCCGGCTCATCGATGGCGGTCAGCCAGCCCCAGCGATCCTCGGTGCGACCATCGAACAGACCGAAGAAGTCTGCCTGCAGCTGTCGCGTGATCGGTCCGGGGCGACCATTGCCGACCGGCTTGCGATCCACCGAGCGCACGGCGGTGACTTCTGCCGCCGTACCGGTCATGAACACTTCATCGGCGAAGTACAGCATCTCTCGCGGCAGCGGCTGCTCGACGACGTTGAAACCGCGCTCGCGTGCCAGGGTGAGCACGGAGTCGCGGGTGATGCCACAGAGGATCGACGAGGCGGCAGGTGGCGTGTAGATGGTGCCCTTGCGCACGATGAACAGGTTCTCACCGGCGCCTTCGCTGAGCAGGCCGTCGGTGCCCAGCGCGATGCCTTCGGCAAAGCCGCCGTTGATGGCCTCGCGGGCGATCAACTGGCTGTTGAGATAGTTGCCGCCGGCCTTGGCGCCGCTCGGATACGTGTTGGGTGCGGCACGGTTCCACGAGGACACGCACACATCTACGCCATTCTCGATGGCGTCGGCGCCGTGGTACGCACCCCAGGGCAGGGCGATGATGGCGACATCCACTGCGGTATCCAGCGGCGGCGCGAGGCTGAAGGTGAAGCCGCTGCGCAAGACGATCGGGCGCACATAGGCCGAGGTAAGCCCGTTAGCGGCGATCACGTCGCGGCAGGCGCGGTTGATCGCGTCGGCGTCGTACGGCATCGCCAGGTCGTAGATGCGCGCGGAGTGGAACAGGCGCTCGGTGTGTTCTTCCAGCCGGAAGTAACGCGGTCCGTCGGGCGTGGCATACACGCGAATGCCTTCGAACACGGACGATCCGTAATGCAGCGCATGAGCGCCGACATGCACGGTGGCGTCGGCCCAGGTCTTGATGCGACCGTTGTGCCAGAGATGGGTCGGGGCTTCCATGTGTTGCTCCTTCAGGGACTGACCGCGGCGACGGCCGGGGCATGGTTTTGATGAAGATCCATCAGCGAACAGAGGTCATCGTTGGTTACCGACCGCTGTTTGTCTGTAAGGGTTTTAAAACTTTCGAAGACGGCGTCGAGCGTTGCTTCATCGACCTCGAACTCGAGTTCGACCAGGCGCTGGCGCAGCGCGTGCCGGCCCGAGTGCTTGCCGAGGACCAGCGAGGTCTTCGCGCCGACATCCTGCGGACGCATGATTTCGTAGGTGCCGCGGTGCTTGAGCATGCCGTGCTGGTGGATGCCCGACTCATGGGCAAAGGCGTTGTCGCCGACGATGGCCTTGTTGCGCGGCACGGCCTGGCTGGTGACTTCGGCGAGCAGGCGCGAGGTGGGAAACAGGCGCTCGGTGACGATGCCGGTATCGACCTTGAACAGCGGGCGGCGGGTGTGCAGCGCCATGACGATTTCTTCCAGCGCGGCATTGCCGGCGCGTTCGCCGATGCCGTTGATCGTGCATTCCACCTGCCGTGCGCCTGCACTGATCGCGGCCAGGCTGTTGGCGGTAGCCATGCCCAGGTCGTCGTGACAATGGGCGGAAAAGACCACGCGATCAGCCCCGCGCACGTGCTTGCGCAGGTAGGCGAACATCTCGGTGATTTCCTGGGGCGTCACATAGCCGACGGTGTCGGGCGCGTTGAGAACACAGGCGCCGGCCTCGACGGCGACGGAAAAGATCTCGGCGAGGTAGTCCGGCTCGGTGCGCAGCGCGTCTTCGGCGGAAAATTCGACTTCGTGAGCGAGGGCCTTGGCCCGGAGGATCGCCGTTGCGGCGATATCGATCACTTCCTGCTTGCTCTTGCCGAGCTTGTGCTCGCGGTGCAGGGGACTGGTGGACAGGAACAGGTGGATCCGGGAGTGCCGCGCGCCTTGCAAAGCCTTACCCGCACTGTCGATGTCCGCTGACTGACATCGGGCCAATGCGGCGATCGTGGGCGTCTTCAGCGTCCTCGCGATCTCCGCCACGGCGGCGAAATCATCGGGTGAGGCCTGGGGAAAGCCGGCTTCGATGATGTCGACGCCCAGTTCTTCCAGGGCATGCGCCATGCGCAGCTTGGCACGCCGGTCCATCGAGAAGCCGGGGGCCTGCTCGCCGTCGCGCAAGGTAGTGTCGAAGATGCGCACGCGACCGCCTACGTCGCTCTCGACGGATTCGGTGCTGCCCTGGTTTGCTGGATTCATGTCTGGCTCCGCTCGTGAATGAGGCGGGCCTGGGGCAATAAAAAACCCCGCATCCGTTGCCGGGTGCGGGGTTTTCAGGAGTCTTCAGGTTTGTTTCTTATTTACCTGGACACTTGCCCTTAGCCCGCACCTCCGCAGGTAATAAGTACAAGGTTAATAAGAAGGAGGCCGCCGCCGAGACGCAGCTTGCCTACTGCCGCCGGAAGGCGGTTCAGGGCAAAGCGGCCAGTGGTGGTGCGCTGCGTCATGTCACCGAACGTAAGTCAGGTCGTTGACGCCTGTCAACACTTTCCGATGAAACTTGTTTCCTAGGACATTTGGACGGCTAGATGTCCGAGGATCGTGGTTCGTGCCGGAAATGGCGCCACGACGAAGATTCGGCAAAGTGGTATGCAACCATCGACTACGCCCTTTGCAGGAGCCGATTCATCGGCGATCGGCGGTGCGACGTACGTATCAGAGGTCGGCCACGATGTCCGCAATTCTCAATGTAAGTCATTGAGAATATTCGAAATGACAAAGATATGGGTGTGCATCACACTCGGCTGACAGGCGTGGCGATTTCACCTACATAAACTCCGCGCCCTCACTTACTCGATGGATAGATGTATGCGATGGAATGCCCTTGGCGCGGCGTGTGTGCCCGTGCTTGCTGTCTGCGCACAAAGCGCCCGTGCGGTCGATATCGCTCCATATCTGGAGTACGAAGTACGAGCAGATGAGTACCCGCTGGCGTATTACGCCGACGTCAACAAGGCGGCTAACGACGTTCTAGCGCGCGAGTGTGCGATCTATGGGTATACCGGCTGCGCGTTAAAGAAGATCTGGTACCTAAACTCCATCTATTTTGTGGATTACAGCTACAAACGCTCGGATGGCACTACTTCTTCAGGTTCGGAATACAACTATCACTACTACACATGTGACCTGCCGACGAGGCTATATATCGTCAAGGGAGATGTGCGCTACGGGCCCTATGCGAACCGCGAAATCGCGCCCGGTGGCAGCTGGGGCATCCCTCGCTGCCTGTCTGACGAGGGTCCAGGGCCGGGCCCCGACCCCGAGCTCGAGCACCAATCCGATCTAGGGACCGGCGACTGCGAAACCCGCCCCAGCGTCGGCAACCCCATCAATGTCGGACTCAACAACAAATATCAGGAAGTCGTCGATATCGTAGCCACCGGCGGCTCTCCGCTGACCTGGTCGCGCTACTACAACAGCGGCATCGTGAGTGACGGGCAGGCTTCACATGCGAGCCAACCGACATTGCCGGGTATGGCGGCGCTCGGCAGTCGCTGGCGCGGCACGTTCGACCGATCCCTTGATGTCGTAAATGACAAGGAAGAGAAGCGCATCCGACTTCATCGTCATACCGGCGAGCGTATCGACTTTGTCGAGACTGACGGCCATTACCAGAGCACGGTAGATCCGCGAGGTCAGTTGGCGCGGGATGGGGACGGTTGGATCTATCGGCCCGCCGGCGGTCAGGACGCCGAGCGCTATGACGCGGAAGGGCACCTTGTCTCCATAGCAGCAGGTACGGCACGACACGTCACGCTCCGGTACGCAGATTCGCTTGTCGAGGCGACCGACCTTCAGGGTCGAAGGCTGTCGTTCGTCTATGACAGTGTTGGACGTATTGCCGCGGTCAGCGATGCTTCCGGGGTCGCCGTCACCTACGCCTATGACGAGACCGCGGAAAGTGGTCGTAGTGCAGACTTGGCCTCGGCCACTTATGCCGACGGCACCTCGCATCGCTACGGGTACAACTCCCAAGGCCATGTCGCAGGTGGCGCGAGCTATCCCCATCTCCTGACGGGCATCGTCGACGAGACCGGCGAGCTCTTCGCCAGCTTCTGGTACGACAGCGATGGGCGCGCCATTCGCAGCGAACATGCAGGCGGTGTCGATGCCGTGCAACTCGCCCGCGAGGCCGATGGCAGTGTCTCGGTTACCGGTCCGGCGAAGGCCGTGCACCGCTACCGCTATGCGGAGGTGCGTGGCTCCCGTCGCCTTGTTGGTGTCGACCAGCCCGGTGGGGCCGGCTGTGGCGCAGCGAACTCGAAGATCGAGTACAACACGGATGGCACGGTAGCCCGCCGTACCGGGTTCGACGGTCGCGTGACGGAGTACCGCTATGACGTCGCGGGTCACGAGATCGAACGGACCGAGGCATCGGGCACCCCATCGGCCCGCAAGATCACGACCGCGTGGCATGCCTCGTTGGATCTGCCGGTTCGCACGACCTGGCCGGGCCGCGAAGAGCGATTTACTTACGACGCGGCAGGGAACCTCACCGGTCGCGAAGAATGGGGCGCGATCGATCCGACACAGCAGGGGTCCCCCCTCACGCTGAGCCGAAGCTGGCGCATGATTTATGACGCAGCCGGGCTGTTGCTGCTTGAAGAAGGTCCGCGCAGTGACACGGGTAAGCTCGGTACCGTTTCGCGCTAAACCTACCGTACGGCCGACGCATCGAATTGTGGCGCGGGTCCATGTGACTACCGTAAAGGCGACCTGTGGATGTCGGAAGACGCACTAGGCCACGTAGAGGAAATTGTGGCCTACGACCCAGTCGGCCGCGTGCGCTTCCGTCGCGATGTTCAGGGAACAAGCTACGAATATACGTACGACAAGCGCGGGCGATTGACCGAGGTACAGGAAGCACGGCCACGCGGGAGCGTCGCCCGAACCGCGATGACGTACACGCCGCGTGGCGATGTCGCGTCCGTCACGGATGCCGACGGCATCACGCTGCGTTTCGAATACGACAAAGCCGGCCGCCTCATCCAGGTCGCCAACCCTTCCAACCATCGCCTGCGTTTTGAGCTCGATGCGGCAGGTAACCGTATCGGTGAGGCCGCGTACGACAGTATGTTCCTCAAGACCCAGGTCAAGCGGACCTTCGATGCACTGGGCCGTATGGCGACGGAAACCGGCCCCGACAATGCCGTGACTCGCTACACATACGACGAGATCGGCAGACCGACCGGGAGCACCGATGCCGATGGACGCAAGGCGACGTCCGGTTATGACGCACTTGGGCGGTTGCGCGAGTCGATTCGGGACGCTGGGATACTGAATGCCCTCACGACGACATCTTATGACCCGTTGGATCAGGTCTCGTCGGTCACGGATCCCAAAGGGCTGACGACGGAATACGTGACGACGGGCCTGGGCGATGTTGGCGCTGTGGACAGCCCGGATAGCGGTGAAAACGTCGACGAGCACGATGTCGCAGGCTTGCTGATTCGGCATGAGGGTGCGGGCGGCGTGGGCAGCTATCGGGTGACGCGCGATGCGCTCGGTCGGCCGACGTTTGTGAGCTACGGCGATCCAAAGCTCGATACCCGCTTTACGTACGACACCCCAGATGTCACGTGTCCCGCCGGCGAGAGGCACGGTGTCGACAGGCTCTCGGCTATGACGCAGTCCGGCAGCAGGACGATCTTCTGCTACGACGCGCCGGGCAGTATCGTCCGCAAGATCCAGTCATGGGGTGGGATGACGAAGGCGGTGGCGTATAGCTATTCGCCGGCAGGCCGGCTGCTGGAGGTCGCTGTCGACGGCGGAGCGCGCACGACTTATCGCTACGACGCCGATGGCTCCGTGGCTGGCGTGAGCGTCGTGCCGCAAGGCGGTGTGAGAGCAGACGTCATCGCGTACGTGGCATACCGGCCCTTCGATCTGATCGAGAGCTGGCGTTATGGGAATGGAAGCGAGTTGACGGCTAGTCGTGACAGTCGTGGTCGCATCACCGCCTGGGGTGGCCCGGACTATCAGATGTATACGCTGACCTACACGCCGGGCGGCCAGATCGCCTCGCAGACCGCGCGTGCGTATGCGTTCGACTATGGATTCGACGGACTGGGTCACCTCAAGTCGGTAGCCAAGCCGAGCACGGGTAGTCTGCTGCGAGGGTTCGAGTACAACACCACTGGTGATCGCACATCGATGAACGAAGGATCGGTCAAGCAGAACTATCTCTACGATCCTGCCAGTCATCACCTTGCATCTGCGGATGGGAAAGCACGGCGCTACGATGCCGCCGGCAACACGATCGGTATCGGCGACGCCACGCTTGCCTATGACGCGGCAGGCCGTCTGGCATCGGTGAACGAGTCAGGGCGCCTTCTCGTCAGCTATGACTACGATGCGGCGGATCAGCGAATCATGCGCACCGAGGCGGCCGGATCGAAGGTCGGGCTGGTCATGTACGATGAAGACGGACGCTGGTTGGCCGACTACGACAGCGCAGGCAAAGTTACGCGACAGGCCGTCTGGATGAATAACTACCTCGTCGGTCTGGTCGATAACGGCAAACTGCTTTATGTGGAGCCAGACCATCTTGGATCGCCTCGTGCAGTGATCGATCCCGTACGCAAGGCCACTATCTGGCGCTGGCAGCCGAGTGATGATCCGTCTGGAGCGACGGTACCGGACAACGATCCGGACGCAGACGGTGCCCTATTCATTTTCGACTTGCGCTTTCCGGGGCAGCGGTACGACGCCGCGACTGGGCTTTACTACAACTACTACCGTGATTATGACGCTGGTGCAGGACGATACATCCAGGTCGATCCGCTTGGCCTGGCCGATGGAATGAACCCATATCTGTACGCCAACGGCTCGCCGCTGATGTTCTTCGATCCTCTTGGGCTCTATGGGTGGGGCGACCCGCTTCCTGATTGGGTTGTGGACTTCTCGGCGGGTTTGGGCGATAGCGTTTCATTTGGCGCCACACGTTGGCTCCGAAAGAAGCTGGGCTCAGATGGCGTCGTCAACGTATGCTCGTCTGCGTATACCGGAGGCGAGTGGGCCGGCCTCGGCGTTAGTGTCGGAACCGGGCTGGGTGGCGGCATCAAAGCTGCTGGCGCGAAGGGACTGGGAAAGGAGTTCTCTCACTGGATTCCCAAAAGAATGGGAGGTCCTAGGTCGACGTGGAATGGAAACTTTGTTTCCCGCGAGACACATGCCTTGTCCGATCCGTACCGGTATCGTTTTATGTCGAGGTCGTGGAAGGAGAAGAATCCGATGCCGTTGAAGCTTCAGCAGCAATGGACGCGCTTGCCTAATGTGTACAAGGGGACTGGCGCCGGGGCAGGATATGGTTCCGCAAGTATCGTTTCGGCTGGAGATTGCTCGTGCGAGCAGTGATAGCGACTCTATCCAAACTATTTCGAAGACGGCCTCGCCTGACGTCTCTCGAACGACGGATTCTTGATTCCGTCGGTGCTGAGATGTCTAAACCTGCACTGACCATATGGGAGCAACAGGTTCAATCCATCTATCTGATCCAACGTCTGCCAGATGGTGTCGAGGTCAACTTCTACATGCGCGACCCGGTAAGTAGCACAGGCAGAGCGCTACCTCGGTTTCAACGCGGCGACGAATTTGCCGTCGCCGAGGTCGTCGTATCGATGCCTGCGCTGGAATCGTCGATAGCCGCCAATGTCTGGTGCGTTTCGGGTCGGCTGTTCTCAATCGAGTACAAGGGCAGTATCAAATACTTCGATGAAGCGCTTGGCATGGATCCGGAGTCAGTGGTGGATATTGCCGTCGGCATGAAGGCCGTTGGTCTCTCATGACCGCCATCCACTAACCCCGCAACCAATCCGCAAACATCCGCCCATCGGCAGCAAGCGGCTCCGCCGTCGCCTCACGTGCCAGCATCGTATCCAGCGCGTCCGGCACGGCGACGGCGTTCGAAGGCACGGATGGCGGTGGCGGTGGCGGTATGCGGACAGCGGCGACGATGCGGAAGACTACATCGCCGATCGGCGGGCCGATCTCACGCGGCCACAGGCAGGCCAGCGCATTGCCGAGGTTACCGGTAGGCCCTCCACGCGCAATGCACGCACGTTGTCGCTGAAGCTACCCGGTTGGTGGGCCTGGTGTGGCGATACGCGGTTTGCGGGGTAAGGAATGGCAACGCGCACACCGGGCAGGTTGTGGAAGGCAGCACCCGCGGCCGCACCGGTATCGCCCGATGTCGCAACAAGATACGAAGATTCTGCGAAGTGGTATACCCGTCGGCCACGCCCGTCGTAGGCGGAGGTGGTGACCGAAATCGAAAGGTATATTCGGCAGCGCCAACTGTAGATCCCTCCCCTGATTGATATCGCGCAAAAACCGGTCCGCAGGCGACCCTGGCCTGGGCCGTTGACGGTGATGGGCGCGGCGCCTAATGTCTCTTTGGCAGGGGAAGCACAGAGCAGGGACGCAACATCTTGCTCGCCATGAAAAGGACTTTGCATGGGCACGATCATCGAAAACTTCGAGAAGACCGAGGACGGCCTACCGCCGCCCCAAGCGATGCCCCCAACCGTGTCGCCGTCCGTGACTCTCCGCTTTCCATCGCTGGCGGTATACAGCCGCGCGGATGTCGCCTACTTCGCCCCCCAGAGCGTTGGCACTTTTCTGCCGGGGAACTTGATCAGCGTCCCGGTAAGCAGGCACGACTATCCGTCGTTTGGTGGCGGGGTGCTGTTCACCTTGAAGGAAGCGGCCACTGGGATCACGCTCGATTTCTGGATTGCGGGCTTGGGATATCCCGGGCACGAAGGCATGCGCATCGAGTACTTCGGCGAGGTCGATCTCGAACCACTTGCCGAGGTCGTGCTGCAAACCAGGCACGAGAGTTATCACGGAACGGTTGAAAGTCCTCCCGTGTCCGAAAAGGTCAAATACATCAGGGTGACGTCACCTTCGCATGAAAACGCGGTTGGACACTTTGTCCTGACTACCGACGGCGCCCTGGCAAGCCCACCGAATGGCAGCCAGGGCGTCAGGGCGACCGTCCGGGAAACGTTCGATTGGTCGACAAATATCGCCGTGCCGACGGCCAACAATCCGACGTATTTCGGCGATGATTGGGTGGACGCCGGTTTTCGCCATCTTCGGGTTTCTTCGTTCGGCTCGCAACACCTGTACGGGCTCGTCGACTCAGGCCCGCTCCCCGGATACGCGATCGGCGTACAAGGGCTCGCGAGTTTTGTTCTCGCGACGCCAGCGTCCAGCGTCGCTTTCGATTACTACATTAGTAGATCGGTTATTCCAAACGATGATGCCATGCATGTCAGCTATCTCGATGCCGACGGAGCGGTCATCGGCGAGGTAAAGATTCCCAGCATCGTCGGGGCTATCAACAGCGGCACGCTTCGTTCCGATCCGAGCTGGAATCGGCGAATCAAGGCGGTGGAGGTACGTACGCCCCCCGGTGGAGGCTCCTACGTCGCCAACTTCGAACTGGTCGGCTGAGGCGGGGTACGTGTCCTTATCTCTCTTCCTGCGGTAATCAAGAAAGGCGGGCCGTGCTGCGCCTGGCAGCACGGCCCTGTTGAGCGATGACGCATTACCACGAGCGCATCCATGCGGTGAACACGCTGCTATCGGCGGCCATCGGCTCGGCTGATGCGTCGCGCGCGAGCGTGCGCCCGAGTGCCTGCGGAACATCGATGCTGCGGCCGATCAAGGGTTCCACGATCGTATCGAATTTCGCCGGGTGTGCGGTGGCTGCAAGCGTCCACGCACGCGAGTCACCGGCGAGCCGCCGGCGCTCGAGGATCCGCATCCCCGTCGCGGTATGCGGGCAGAAGACCTCGCCGTCGCTGGCGGCGTGGCGTCGAATGACATCGCGAATTTCGGCATCATCCACGCTTTCTGCATGACCATGGCGGCGCGTTTCGTCATCGCCACCGAACAGATGGCTCAACCGTTCGAAGTTGCTCGGCGCGCCGACATCCATCGCGTTGGCGATGGTCGGCACCGCGTCACGTCCACGGTACGGCCGTCCACCGAAGAACTCGGGCAAGGTGTCGTTGGCGTTGCAGGCGAAGAGCACATCGCCGATCGGCAGGCCGATCTCGCGCGCCCACAGGCAGGCCACGGCATTGCCGAGATTGCCGGTCGGAACGATCACGTTCATCGGACCATCCGCATTCAATGACGCGTGGCCGAAGTAGGCCATCTGCGGCAGTAGCCGGCCAAGGCTGATGCTGTTCGCCGAGGACATCGGCACGTCGGCCTGGAGGGCGACATCGCCCAATGCGCCCTTCACGAGACGCTGGCAGTCGTCGAAGCTGCCTTCCACCCGCAAGGCACGCACGTTGCCGCCGAAGCTACCCAGCTGGTGGGCCTGGCGCGGCGACACGCGGTTGTCGGGGTAGAGAATGGCGACCCGCACGCCGGGCAGGTTGTGGAAGGCGGCACCCACCGCCGCACCGGTATCGCCCGATGTCGCGACAAGAATCGTCAGCGGCCGATCGCTGTCGCGACGCAGGCGACTCACGCAGGCGGCAAGGAAGCGTGCGCCGAAATCCTTGAACGCCGCCGTCGGCCCGTGAAACAGCTCGAGCACATGCGCCCCGTCGATACCCAGTTCGCGGCGGGGAGCGGGAAAGGCGAAGGCTTCCGCACAGATGGTCGGCAGGTCGTCCTCGAGGGGATCGCCGTCGAAAAACGGCTCGAGCATACGTAGCGCGGTACCGGCGAGGTAGCCGTTCGCTGGCGGCAACGCCACGCGCGGCATCTTCTCGGGTACGTAAAGGCCCCCATCGGGCGCGATACCCGCGGCGATCGCATCGGAAAGACGGGCGGGCGCGGCGCCGCCGCGCGTACTGATATAGCGCATGGTCAGAGCACGCGGGCGGCGGGGCCGTCGACAGGGGCGACGAGAACGTCGCTGTCGTGTCCGGCGGCTTTGAAAGCGGCGCGCATATCGTGCGAAGCGGCTTCGGCCGACGCACGATCCTCGAACCAGCCGAACACGCTCGGACCGGCGCCGGAGATGCTGGCACCCATCGCGCCATGATCCAGGGCGGCTTGCTTCACGGCGGCGAACCCTGGAATCAGTGGCGCGCGGCGAGGTTCGACCAGTACATCGGAAAGGCCTTCGCGAACGAGGGCGGCTTCGCCCCGATAGCAGCCAGCCATGACCAGCGCGAGGTTGGCACTCTGTGCAACGAATTCCCCCAGCGCGTAATGACCGGCGAGCGCGGCGCGGGCGCGGCGGGTTTCCAGCACCACGTGCGGATGAACCAGTGCGCAGTGCCACTCAGCCGGCACCGGAATGCGCACGAGGCGCTTGTCGGTGGCGAGTACGAGGCCGCCGAGCAGCATCGGTCCGAGGTTATCGCCATGACGGCTGCCGCTGGCGACGACTTCGCCGTCCAAGGCAAAGGGATATAGGGCTTCGCGCGGCAACGGATCATCCAACAGCGCGTTGGCGGCAACGACGGCGGCCACACAGGAGGCGGCGGAGCCCCCCATGCCAGAACCAAGAGCGATGCCCTTGTGCAGCACCAGCTCGAAACCGAAGGGCAGGTTCAGGCCGCGGATCATCGATAGCAGCGCGGCGCCGGCCGTGTTATCGGCGGCGGCCATCGGCAGGTCGGTGATCACGCCGTCGATGGCGACGATGCGTACCTCGCGCTCGGCGATTCGGCGTACTTCGGCGCGATCGCCGGCACCGGCGATGCAGTGGCCCAGGATGTCGAAGCCGATGCCGACATTGCCGACACTGGCATAGGCCTCGGCGACGGCGACATCCGCACGGACCAGGGGCGAGGATTCTTCTTTCAGCATGCGCACCGTTTTACTCCCATGGCACCGGCCACGCGCAGCAGGTCGGTGAAGACCGCCGCGGCAGTGACCTCGGGACCGGCACCCGGCCCCTGGACGACAAGCGCATTGTCGCAGTATCGGCGCGTGGCGAAACGCACCACGTTATCGGTGAGGCGCGAGTGGGCGAAGGCATGGTCGGCACCGATCACCTGGACGCCGACGGAGGCGTGGCGACCGTCGAGCCGGGCAACGTGGCGGAGTACACCACCGGCACCACGGGCGTCGGCGAGCAGGGCGGCCATGGGCGCATCCATGGCTTCGAGGTTGTCCATGAAGTCGTCGCGGCTACCGTCCGCGAGCGCGGCCGGGATCAGGCTGCGTACGTTCACGTCATCCAGCGAGAGGGCCACGCCGGCTTCGCGGGCGAGGATCACCAGCTTGCGGGCGACGTCCATGCCGGAAAGGTCGTCACGCGGGTCCGGCTCGGTGTAACCCATGGCATGGGCCTCACGGACCAGGGCCGAGAACGGCACCGAGCCGTCGAAGCGATTGAACAGCCACGCCAGCGTGCCGGAGAGCATCCCTTCCACGGCGAGCAACTCGTCGCCCGTGTCGATCAGGTCGCGCAGGGTCTGCACCACCGGGAGGCCCGCGCCCACCGTGCCTTCGTAGTGCAGGCGGGCGCCGCTGGCGTCCGATGCGCGGGCGATCTTGTGCCAGCGATCGAGGGGGCCGCTGGCGGCGCGCTTGTTCGGGGTGACGACATGGATGCCCGCGGCCAGCCAGCCGGCGTAGTGATTCGCAACGATGTCGCTGGCCGTACAGTCGGCCAGCACCGCCACTTCGCCCTCGCGACCGGCCACGTAGGCGGCGAACTCGTCGAGCTCGGCAGGGCGCCATATCTGGGCCCCATGCTGGCGGCCGTTGAGGGCGTCGTCATCGCAATCGAGCCACATATGGCGGCTGTCGCTGACGGCCCGCAGGGTGAGCTGCAGGTTGCACTCGCGTAGCAGGCGGGGTGCGGCCAGGCGCAGCTGGGTAAGGAAAGCACTGCCGACCTTGCCGGGACCGACCACGCCGATATTGACCACGAGGGGCGCGACGGCCGCGCGGACCGGCGCGACACGTAAGGGCGAACGGGGTAACGCGATAGCGATGGACACGATCAAAGCCTCCGGTGAGAGGCCCTTCGTCACATCAGGTGAGAGATCTTGGCTGGGAGTCCCGGCGCCGATCCCGTCCTGCGGGAGGTCGGGGCCGGCAGCGACAAGGAACTAGGCGCGCGCGAACTCCGATCCTCCGACCAGGGTAGTGGTCGTTGTCGTTGTAGTCGCGGTGGTGGATGCGGACGCAAGCGCGCCGGCCGGGAGGGCCGAAGTGGAACGCAGCGCTGGCGCGTTGGGATGCATGGCCCGACGTTATGCCCGCGTGTACGGGGCTGTCAAGCGGGTCGGTGCTGGCCGGATGGCCTATGTGGATTCCGGCAAGGCTGCCGGGGCCCCGCTCGGTAGGAGCCGATTTATCGGCGATGGGGGGCTATGGCGAGCACCCGTTCGCCGATAAATCGGCTCCTACCAAGCGCAGCGGTTCCTGCCGAAGCGCAGCGGTTGGTGTTTAGCGTTTGGAGAGATCCAGGGCGTAGACCGCGGTGCCGTCGCCGTTGTCGCGGAGCTGCTTGATGGCGAGGTGCTGCGCCTTGGCGACGTCTTCCTTGTTAGATGCCGCGGTGAAGACCACCGTGCCCTTGGTCTTGACCGGGATGAAGCTCCACGAACGCTTGTCGACGTCCTTGGCGGTGATGGTCTTCTTCGCTTCCACCCACTTGATCACGACTTCACGGTTGCCGTCCGGCGCGTTCAGCACGACGGATTCGCCATTCATGCCCGGGAAGCCGCCACCGCCATTCGCACGGTAGCTGTTGGTGACGACGATGATCGGCTGGCTGTCCTGGATCAGCTTGCCCTTGTAGCGGAGGTTGCCGATGCGCTGGCCTTCCGGCTGGGTGATGTCGATCGTGTAGGTGATGCCACCCTGCATCTGGTCGAAGTTGTACGCCACGAACTTGCCGGTCAGCGGCTGCTCGCCTTCCTTCGACGGATCGATCTGATTGAAACGTCGCGCCGACTCTTCCAGCCACGCTTTCACGCCGGCGCCGTCGATCTTCACCGCGGCGAGCGTGTTCGGATAGAAGTACAGGTCGGCCGCGTTGCGGATCGTCATCGGACCCTTCGGCACGTCGGTGTAGTCGTCCGGACCACCGAAACCCGTGCGGAACGCCGAGGCCGCGGAGACTACCGGGACGTCCTTCCACTCCGGGTGGGTACGGCTCAGTTCGTCACGTGCGTAGTCGGCCTGCGCGGCGTTGACCACGGCGATCGCGCTCATGTTGCCCTCGTCGGCGAAGTAGCTCGACAGATCGTGGTCGGTCGCGCCGATGGGCGTGTTGACGTAAGCGATCGCGGCTTCGTGCGCTTCCTTCACGATCGGCGCGATGGTCGGATCGACCGGCACGCATTCGTTCTTCTTCGGACAGATCGGCCGGACCTGGCTGTGGCTCTTGTCCTTTTCCACCACCCAGCGATCACCCTCGCGCTTGAGCGTCATGTTGATGACGCCGAGATCCTTGCCGAAGAAGCCGCCCATGACGGCAGGCACGCCGCGCACGATGCCGCGCTTCGCGTCCACGTCCTTCATGTCCATGTAGCGGGGGCCTGGGAACTCGGTATGCGAGTGACCGAGCAGCAGCGCGTCGATGCCTGGCACGCCGGCGAGGTACCAGCCGCCGTTTTCCATCTGCGGCGTATATGGCGCCGTGTTGAGGCCGCCGTGCAGGATCGCGACGACGAGGTCGGGCTTCTGCGCGAGCACCTCGGGCATGTAGCGGTTCGCGGCCTCGACGACGCCGTCGACGGTGACCTTGCCCTGCAGGTTGTGCTTGTCCCAATCCATGATCGGCGGCGGCGTAAAGCCGATAATGCCGATCTTCAGCGTCGTCGGCACCACCTTGCCTTTCGCCGTGGTCACGTTGACCGTCTTGGTCACGATGGTCCACGGCTTGAAGATGGGCTTGCCGTCGCGTGCGCTGTAGACGTTGGACAGCACCAGCGGGAATTTCGGGCCGGCGCACTGCTGTGCCTTGACGCCATCGACGTTCATCGCGGTATTGGTGACCTGCGCGAGGAAGGGCAGGCCGTAGTTGAACTCGTGGTTGCCGGCGGTTCCGCCGTCGTAGCCGACCGCATCCATCGCGGCGTAGATGCCCAGCTCCGTATCGCAACTCACCGGCTTGACCATGGCCTGGTAGTCGGCCAGCACGGAACCCTGGATGGTGTCGCCGCTGTCGAACAGCACCGTGTTCGGAAACTCCTGGCGGGCCTGACGAATCAGGGTCGCAAGGCGCTCGTAACCGAAGGTCGGGTCATCCTTCTGCTTGTAGTAGTCGTACGAAAGGATGTTCGAATGGACATCGGTCGTCTCGAGGATGGCCAGGTCCAGCGTGGCACCGTCGTTGATGGCGGCGGGCTGGGCGGTCTTGTCTTTCGGCGCGCCGGCGCAGGAGGCGAGCAAGGCGGCCGAGAGCGTGGCCATCGCGAGATGCTTGAGCATGGGGGTATCCGGTGGGACGGGGTTATCGGGCTGGAAAACTAGCAGAAACGCACGCTTATTGTAGGAGCCGATTCATCGGCGATCCCGCGGCAGCGGGCCGGGTTGCCGCGACCTGGTCTTCGCCGATGAATCGGCTCCTACAGTAAGCGCGTGTTTGGTCAGGGCAGGTGTTCGGCCTTGGCCTGGTCGAAGTACGTGTACACCTTGTCGTTATCGTTCAGCTGCTTGGTCTTGAGGACGAAGCGGTAGCCGGTGCGGTTCATCGGTGAACCGTCGACCCGGCGGACATCGAGACCGGTGGCACTGTCCGTGGTCACGTCGACGGGTTTCACCGCGAGGCCGTCGCTGCTGCGACCTTCGATCGCCTCACGCAGCACGCGACCGTCCGGCTTGCCGAAGTCCAGCTTGAGGACAGCCGCCAGCGTGGGCGCGAGATCCACGTTGCCGCTGGGCAGCTCGCTGCGTACGTTCCTGCGGAAGTCGGGGCCGCTGACCAGCAGCAGGTTATGCACGTCGACGGGACTGAAGCTGCCGTGCATGCCGCGCTCGTTCGACATGCTGGTGTAGACGGTGCCCTTGAAGCCTTGCACCGTCGCGTCTGCATCGAAGTCGTAACTGGCCACGATGTCCGGCGCGCGCTTGTTCGCCAGGTGCACGCTGCCGAGCGGCAGGGTGCCTGGGATCTTGCCGTAGCGTGCATCGACGAAGATCGCGCCGAACGCCTCCTGGCTCTGCAGGAAGCGCACGGCCTTGAGTATCTGCGCGCGATCGTGTTCGGGCTGATAGAGGTATTCGCTACCGCCGTTGGGTGCGATGACGAAGGCCTGCTTCGGCAGTTCGGCGGGCACCTTGTACGCTGGCGTGGTGTACGGACCCGGTTTGCCACAGAGCTTGCCATCGTCGTCGAACCGCGTCGGCCGCCTTGGTTTGCCATCGGCCGCGATGCCGGACATCACGGGTACGTAAAGGCAGCCGTAGCCGTCAAAAGCCGTAAAGCCCGCACGCGTCATTTCATCGGCCAGTCGGATAGCGCCGGAGACGGAGTAGCCCCACTCGCCATCGGCCTTGCCGACGCGGCCATCCGAGATCGTCCGTAGCGGGAACTGCTCTACCGGCGCCGACACGTTGCTGTGCGCATGGTCGGAGACGATGACCAGGTCGGTGTCCGCATCCATGCCCAGTTCCTTCAGGCGCGCCTGCAGCTTGCCGAGCAGTTCGTCCTGCGCGCGCAGCGCGAGGTGGAAGTTCGGCGAGCCGACGCCGTAGAGGTGCTCGGTGGAGTCGGGATTACGCAGCCAGACGAAGCTCACATCCGGCTTTTCCACCGGAAGGATGTACGTCAGGAAGGCATTCATCAGGTATGCGTTGGCCGCCGTCGGCGGCGCGCCCGCCGCATCGGACGCGTCGGAGGTCACGCCGTCCTTCAAGGTGACCAGGGGCAGCTGTGCGGTCGGCGTCCCATTGTCGGGCTCGAGCTGGAAACGATCCGCGTCGTAGGCGTGAACGGTGTTCGCGGGGAGTGGCAGACCCGCCTTGGTCAAGCGCCTGGCGAAATCCAGCGGCAGTGCCACGTTCTCGTCAAGGATGACGCCGCCCTCGTGGATGTCCTGCATGAACGCGGGTCCGGACTTGCCGACCACCGCGGTCTTCAGGCCGGCCTTGCGTGCGCGTTCGAGTAGCGTCGGCGCCTGCAGCAGGTCGTGGTGCCAGTGATCGTCGAGGGCGCGAAGGACGGCGTAATCCTCCGTATAGATCGGCGCGTTGTAATCGCTCGGCGCGCCCTTGGCGTCGAAGCCCGTGGCGCCCGGTGCCCAGAAACGGTTGCCGAAGAACCCGATCGTCCCCGGGAACGAGCCGGTGGCGAAGCTCGACGCGTTGATCATGGTGAAGGTGGGGTAGGTCGCGTGGTTGTCCGCGAAGAACGTGCCTTGCTTCGCCAGCCTGGCCAGGTTGGGCGTGTCGTCCTCGCTGATCGCATCCGGTCGCATACCGTCCCAGACGAAGACGATGACCCGATGCGCGTGGGCATCCACGGAGACCGCCGCAAGGAGGAGGGCGGCCAGTGTAGCGAGTCGACGCATGACGGGTTTCCGTGAGGATAAAAAGGTGAGCATGTTGACGACGGCGTGTTTCAGTTCGGGGACGGTGTGCCGGTAGTGGGATGCGCGTCACCCCTTCGCAAGAATCACATCGTTTCGTAAGAAAACATACATATCGCATCCGCAGGCTAGCCGGCTTCCCCCACGACGAGCTTCCTGTCGATGATGCTTTCCCGCCGTACCTTGTTCCTCGCCCTTGCCTCGGCCATGGCCCTCCAGGCCCACGCCGAGGACGTACCGCCGCCCGCTGCCGCCGACCAGGCACAACAGCTCGAAGGCGTCTCGGTGATCGGCCAGGGCGAGACACGACAGGTGCAGCGCATCACGCCCGCCGACCAGGCGATCCTGCCGCCGGGCACGAGCCCGCAGAAGATCCTGAACCGGCTGCCCGGCGTCTCCGTACAGTCCAACGATGCCTTCGGCGCCAACGAAGAGTCGCAGACGATCACCCTGCGCGGTTTCAACACAACGCGGCTGGGCTATACGATGGATGGCCTGCCACTCGGCGACAACGCCTATGGCAACTACAAGGGCCTGAACATCTCGCGCGCCCTGATCGCCGATAACATGGCCACGGTGGAGCTGTCCGAAGGCATTGCCGCGCTCGGCACGGCATCGACCAGCAACCTCGGCGGCGCGATCCAGTATTTTTCGTCGGATCCGGCGAAGACCTTTGGCGGCAAGGTCGCGCAGACCTTCGGCAGCGACCACAACCGTCGCAGCTATGCGCGCATCGATACCGGCGATTACAAGGGCTTCTCGATGTACCTGTCCGGCGCGCATACCGACGCGGACATGTGGGCCAACCCCAACTCACCGACCAACACCAAGCAGTTCAACGGCAAGGCCGTCTACGAGTTCGGCGAAGGCAATCGCATCACCGGCTTCGCCGATACATCGCGCACCAGTCAGGCGGATTATGCGTATCTCTCCAAGAGCGGCATGCAGCGGGGCCTCGGTTGGGACTGGAATCTTTATGCGCCCGACTGGAAGCGGGCGTTGGCGGCAGCGTATTGCGCGCCTGCCTATACCAAGGGTGGCGTGAGCGATCCGCGTTGCGGCTTCTCCGGTGGCGTCGACAATATCGACGATGCGTATTACCAGAGCCGTGCCTTGCGCAGCGACGACCTCTACTACCTTGCCGGCGACTTCGCGGTATCCGATGCAGGCACCCTGCACACTCAGGTCTACCATCACGAAGATGCCGGCCAGGGCCACTGGTGGTCGCCGGGCCAGAAATCGTATCCGGGCACCGCGCAGGAGCTACCGATCTCGATCCGTAGCACCAACTACACGATCAACCGTAACGGTGCGATCGCCTCGCTGGCGTGGGATCTCGGCGGCCATCATGTCGAAGGCGGACTCTGGTACGAAAAGAACGACCACCACGTCGAGCGTAACTTCTATTACATCGACGGCCCGGTGAGTGACGACCGCTATCTGTCCGACCCGAATCGCCGCCTGTTCGCCCAGGACTACGTGATCACAACCAAGCAGGCCTACCTGCAGGATAGCTTCAAGGCGTTCGACGATCGACTCAGTGTCGACTTTGGCGTGAAGAGCCCGCACACCACCATGACCGCGCGCGAGTTGCCCGGTGTGGAGAGCCCGTACGCCAACGGTACGCTGAAGGCCGAAAAATCCTTCCTCCCGCAGGCGGGCCTGGCCTACCAGCTGGCGCCCGGCCAGGAGCTGTTCCTGTCTTATGCCAAGAACATCGCTGCCTTCCAGGGCGGCGGTGCGGGTGGCCCACTCTCCGTATCGCAGGCCGCGTTCAACGGTACCAAGTCCAGCCTGAAGCCGGAGGAATCGCGCAGCATCGACGGCGGCTTCCGTAGTGTCGGTGCGTGGTACGAGGCATCCGTCGCCCTCTATGACGTGAAGTTCGATAACCGCCTGCTTTCACTCAACCCCTGCCCGAGCATCGAACAGGGCACGCGTCCCGAATGCAATACGGCCTTTGTCAACGTGGGCTCGGTCAGCAGCCGCGGTGCGGAGTTCACCTTTATCTGGAAGCCCATCCACGGCTTCCAGTGGTACAACTCGGCCTCGTTCAACCGCTCGAAATACGACGATAACTACATCGCCAACGGACAGGTCGTGCCGGTGAAGGACAAGACCACGGTCGATACGCCCAAGCGGATGTTCGCCAGCGAGATCAGCTATACCTATGGTCCGTGGTCGGCCAGCCTGCAGGGCAAGTACACGGGCAAGCGCTATTACACCTATACGAACGACCAGAGCGTTGCCGGTGCCACTGCCTTCGACTTCGGCGCGAGCTACAACTTCGGTCCGATCGCCAGCCTCAAGGCACTCACCCTGGCCCTGAACATCACGAACCTCACGGACCACCGCTATGCGACCAACCTGACCGCTTTCGCGGCCACGGATCCCAACGGCCGTGCGCTCGCCTTCCATGCCAGCGCCCCGCGCCAGAGCTTCGTCACCCTGACGGCGGATTTCTGATGAAGGAAGAAACACGCATCTTGCATGGCCACACCCCGGGTGCTCGCCTGCTAGGTGGCCGCTCGCTTCGTGCACTATCCTCGTGCGCTCTCGTCCTGGCGCTCGGAGCGTTCGCGATGTCCACGCATGCTTCACCTGCGAAGCCACTTGCCGCAAAGGTCCTGGTCATTGGCCACCGCGGTGCCAGCGCGCTGCGCCCGGAGCACACGCTCGCCTCCTACGCCGTCGCGATCCAGGACGGTGCGGACTTCGTCGAGCCTGACCTGGTTTCGACGAAGGACGGGGTGCTCGTGATCCGCCATGAAAACGAGATCGGCGGCACGACCGACGTCGCGGCGCATCCGGAATTTGCCGGGCGGCGCACGACGAAGACGGTCGACGGCGTGCAGATCACCGGATGGTTCACCGAGGATTTCACCCTCGCCGAGCTGAAAACCCTGCGGGCCCGCGAGCGCCTGGCTGATATCCGCAAGGCCAATACCGCGTTCGATGGTCAGTTCAGCGTGCCGACCTTCGACGAGATGATCGAGTTCGTCGCCGCGGAGTCATCGGCGCGCGGGCGTGTCATCGGGATCATTCCGGAGATCAAGCACGCCACGTATTTCCACGGCGTGGGCCTGCCGATGGAAGACAAATTGCTGGCGACCCTCGCGGCGCACGCCTATACGCGTTCCGCGCCCATCGAGATCCAGTCCTTCGAGATCGGCAACCTGAAGTACCTGCGTGGCAAGCTCGGCAAGGCGCATCCGAATATCCGCCTGCTCCAGCTGATCGACGACCCGGCGGAGCATCCGGCCGACGACGCCGGCACGACGTATGGCGCGATGATGACGCCGAAGGGGCTCAAGGCGATCGCCGCCTATGCCGACGCTATCGGTCCGTCCACGCGCAGCATCATCCCGCTGGGCAAGGATGGCCGGTTGGCGCCGGTGGCCCCGCTGGTCCACGACGCACATGCGGTGGGCCTCGAGGTCCATCCGTACACGTTCCGGCCGGAGAACCACTTCCTGGCTGCGGATTTCCGTAACGAGGCCGGCGATGCCGCGCGCAACGAGGCGGGGTCGGTGGCGGAGATCCGGGCGTACCTGGCCACCGGCATCGATGCCTTCTTCACCGACGATCCCGCCCTGGGCCGCAAGGCGCTCGACGGCAAATAGCTCGCACAGACGACAGGCCCCGGCCACACCGCTATGATCCCGGCTCAGCCAGTCCCAGGGATCCCCCGATGTCGTTAGCCAAGTTCCTCCGCCACAAGTCCGTCGAGCAGCTGCAGGCCGAGGTTGGCCAGCGCAAGGACTTCAGGCGGGTGCTGGGTCTGTGGCAGCTCACCGCCATCGGCATCGGCGGCATCATCGGCGTGGGCATTTTCGTACTCGCTGGCCAGCAGGCGGCGCTCAATGCCGGACCGGCGGTGGCGCTCAGCTTCATCATCGCAGGCCTGGGCAGCGCCTGCGCCGCGCTCTGCTACGCCGAGTTCGCCGGTCTGATCCCGGTGACGGGAAGCGCCTATACCTACGGCTATGCCGTCCTCGGCGAAGGCGCAGCGTGGATCATCGGTTGGGATCTCCTGCTCGAATATGCGCTGGTGGTCGCGGTCGTCGCCATCGGCTGGTCCGGCTACGTGCAGGTGTTGCTCTCGTCCGCAGGCGTGCACCTGCCCGAATGGGCGCAGAAGAGCATGAGCGCCGACACCATGACGTACTACTGGCAGCAGGCCATCGGCTCGTTGGGCGTGAGTGTCGCCCATCCCGTTGCCGCACCGACCGATGGACACCGATTCAACATCATTGCCGCCGGCATTTCGCTGTTCGTCGCCATCCTGCTTTCGGTCAAGACGGAGTGGGGCGCGCGGCTCAATACGGTCATCGTCGGTATCAAGGTGATCGGCGTGGCGTTGGTGATCGGCGTCGGCGCGTTCTACATCAATACGGCCAACTGGCACCCGTTCATCCCCGAGCGCGTGTTCGACGCCAAGGGCATGGGTCACTTCGGATGGCAGGGCGTGCTGACCGGCGCGAGCGTCGTGTTCTTCGCGGTGTTCGGCTATGACACGCTCACCACGGCCGCCGAGGAAGCGAAGAACCCGCAGCGCGATCTTCCACGCGCGGTGCTGCTGTCGCTGGCGGTCGCCATGGTGCTCTATATCGCGGTATCGCTGGTGCTCACCGGCATCGTTCCCTACGGCACGCTCAACGGCGAGGCTTCGGTCTCCGACGCCTTCAACGCCATCGGCCTGCCGTGGCTGAGCAATGTCATCGCCGTGGCCGCCGTCATCGGCGTCATCAGCGTGCTGTTCGCCTTCATGCTGGGTGCGGCGCGCATCTGGTTCGCGTTGTCGCGCGACGGGCTTCTTCCCGCCTGGTTCGCACGCGTGCATCCCCGCTTCGGTACCCCCGCACGACCGACCATGATCCTCGGCATCTTCACGGCCGTGGTCGCTGGCCTGTTGCCGATCGGCGAGGTGGCCGAGCTGGTGAACATCGGGACGCTGAGCGCGTTCATCCTCATCTGTGCGTCCGTGCTCGTGCTGCGCGTGCGCAAGCCGGACCTCGAACGGAAGTTCAAGACGCCGGCCGTATGGTTCGTCGCGCCGCTGGGCATCCTGTTCTCGCTGGCGCTGATCTGGGGCCTGCCGTGGATCACCTTCGAGCGCTTCGCCATCTGGATGGCGATCGGGTTGATCGTTTACTTCACCTACGGCGTGAAGCACAGCAAGCTCAACCGCGCGGACTGATCCGGTGCATGCGAGGGAGCGGTCGCCCAGCACGACCGCTCCCTTGCGCTCAGAACCTCATTTCGACGCTGGCACCCACGACGTTGGCGTTCACGTCTTCGTTCACCGAGTAACCTCGTCCGCTCGCCGAGTAGTGCGTCACGTTCAGGCCGAGGTCGATGTTCGAGGTCACGGCGTAGCCGACGCCGACGCCGGCATACATCGCGTTGCGGACGAGCGTAGCCCGGTGGGATGTCGATGTTTTGCCGGCATCGATCCGGTCGACCACGCGCGTGCGGGCGTGGGCGAGGCCAAGACGTCCCGTGAGTGACCACGCGGGGCTCATGTTCCATCGGACCGTCGGGCCGAAGAGGAAGCTGCGCGTGCCGAGCTCGCTACGGATGGTCACGGGCTGGCGGCTCCCGTTTGCTCTGAACAAGACGCCGTCGGAACGATCCTTGACCGTGCCGAGGTTCATGTAGCCGGCCTCGATACCGAGTGCGACCGGCTTGGAGACCTGCCAGCGGTAGCCGGCCGTGACACCGAAGGCGCGGGCGGACTTGCCGTCGTACTGTGTGCTGTCGATGTCGTAGTTCGCCTTGCCACCTTCGAGGCGAACGAATGCGCCGCTCGAGGTGGCCGTGGCGGCAACTGAAACGAGGCAGAGCGAGAGTGCGACCGCTGTCGCGAATCCTGTCCTTTTCATGACAAATCCCTATGTGATTGGATGACACACCGGCATCGATGCCGATGACCCCGCGGGGCACCGAAAGTCTACGTGCGATCGGTCGCTTGGGACGCCGCCGGGATACGTCCGAATTCTTCGCGTGACGGACGGACGACAAGCAGTCACCCGTGCGGCGCGGTCTCCGGGACATGCTCAGCGTCATCCCAGGCATCCGCGCACAAGTCGTGCTGCCAAAGCCCTACTCGACACCACGGTCATCGCCGAGATGAATCTTCAACTATGCCTACACGAGCTCAGGGCTGGTCTTGTCCGGAGCGCCGGAAGTGGCCGCTTTTTCGGCCGAGCCATTGAATCCGGTCCGTTGACGACCTACCTTCGAACTTCACGGCCCGAAGGAAAGGCACCATGTCAGATCTGTCCGCGTTCCCCATCACCTCGCGCTGGCCCGCCGCGCACCCCGACCGTATCCAGCTCTACTCGCTGCCGACACCCAACGGGGTGAAGACCTCGATCTTGCTCGAGGAACTCGGGTTGCCGTACGAGGTTCACCTCGTCGACATCATGAAAAACGAGAACAAGACACCCGAGTTCGAGTCGCTCAATCCGAACGGCAAGATCCCGGCAATGATCGATCCGAATGGTCCCGACGGTAAGCCGATCGGTCTTTTCGAATCCGGTGCGATCCTGCTCTACCTCGCCGAGAAGACCGGCAAGTTCATTCCGGCGGATGCGGCGAAGCGCTGGGAAACCATCCAGTGGGTGTTCTTCCAGATGGCTGCGATCGGGCCGATGTTCGGCCAGGTGGGTTTCTTCCACAAGTTTGCCGGCAAGGAGTTCGAGGACAAGCGTCCGCTGCAGCGCTATGTGGATGAGTCGAAGCGTCTTCTGGGCGTGCTGGATCGTCGTCTCGACGGTCGCCAGTGGATCGTCGGCGACGAATACACCATCGCCGACATCGCCACGCTGGGCTGGGTGAACAACCTGGTGACGTTCTACGGTGCACGTGAGCTGGTTGGCTTCGATGACTTCCCGAATGTCATTGCCTGGCTCGAACGGGGTACATCGCGACCGGGTGTGGAACGAGGGCTGACGATTCCGTCGCGTACCTGAGCGACTCGGATGCAGAAGAAAACGGCCGCGAAAGCGGCCGTTTTCGATCATACGGACTGGGGGTGGATCAGAAGCGGAATTCTGCCGCCGCGCCCCAGACGCCAACGTTCACCGTGCGTTTGTCATCGGTGATGCCCTGCGCCTTCAGCGAGTAGTTGTCGTAGTTGACCGTCACGCCGAAGTTCTTCGTGAAGTCGTAACCGAAGCCGACGCCGGCGTAGATGCCGTTGTCATTTGAGCCGTCGTGGAACGATTCCTTCTGGACCACGGTGCCGTCGATCGTCTCGTTGAACTTCGCATCATAGGACGTGTGCGAGTGAGCAAGGCCGAGGCGCGCCGTGATCGTCCAATGGTGCGGCAGTTCCCACTTGCCGTTGGCACCAACGAGGATGGCCCGGCCCTTGAGCTCGTCCTTTTCGTGGAAGGCGTCGACGTGTGGATTGGCGGCAGTGCCGAACGTTTCCGTCTCGTCGTACTTGCTGGTGATCTTGCCCAGGTCCACGTAGCCGGCTTCAACGCCGAGGTAGAACGGACGATCCACCGCCCAGCGATAGCCCACCACGGCGCCGAAGGCGGTATCGGACTTGTCGTGGAAATCGGAGTGGCTGATGTCGTAGTTGGTACGACCGCCATTGATACCGATGAAGGTGCCTTCGCTGGATGCCTGGGCACCGAACGAAGCGAACGTAAGTGCGGCAGCCGCGGCTGCCGTGAGGAGAAGCTTTTCCATGAGGATCCCTGTGTTCCTGATAGTGCGCACCGGCCCCTTCGCCGGGCGGCCCCTTAACTGGCCGCGCGATATTACGATCTTTTAACTTTCCACGCCAAGTACTTTTTGGGTCTGATCGCGTCGTAAGTTATTGCGATAGGGCGAATTATCCAGACAGGGCGCGCCCTGACCGCGACGCTGATCAGCCATGCGCCTGAGCGTCGTCCGTGACCTCTGGCATGGGGAACCCCGGCCCCCGGCGTTTAGCATCGAAGGCTTGCGCGAACCGCAGGGGCTCGCGCCGACCCGCTCGCATGGATGGCCGGGCGACCCACACGTTCCTCGGGAGAATTCAGTGAAATCCACCCTTCTTGCCTCCGCGCTGCTGGCGGCCCTCGCCGGCGTTGGCGCGACGGCTGTCCAAGCGGATGATGTCCCCGCTCCGCAGGACATTGCTTATAACGGCACCCTCAAGCTCGCTGTCGACGCGACCGATCTCGATCACCGCGTCCTGCGTGTCCGCGAGACCATTCCTGCGCAGGCGGGTCCGCTGACCCTGCTGTTCCCGCAGTGGATCCCCGGCCATCATTCGCCGACCGGTCCGATTGACCAGTTCGCCGGCCTCGTCGTGACCTCGGGCGGCAAGCGCATCGAGTGGAAGCGTGACGAATTCAACGTCTACGCCTTCCATGTGGATGTGCCGGCAGGCGCGTCTTCTGTCGATGTCGAGTTCCAGACGCTGACTCCGCAGGACACGCGCCAGGGTCGCATCGTCATGACGCCGGACATTGTCAATGTCGAGTGGAACCAGGTATCGCTGTACCCGGCCGGCTACCGCGCCGACCGCGTCCAGGTCGACGCGAGCGTGACGCTTCCGGCCGGCTTCCAGTACGGCAGCGCGCTGGAAGAAGCGAGCAAGAGCGGCGACACGGTCAACTTCAAGACGATCAATTACGACGACCTCGTCGACTCGCCGATCTTCGCCGGCCGCTACTTCAAGCGCGTCGATCTCGATCCGAACGGTCGCTCGCCGGTGCATCTGAACATCGTGGCCGACAACGCCAAGTCGCTCGAGATCAAGCCGGAAGCGCTGGAGATCCACCGCAAGCTCGTCCAGCAGATGGACAAGCTCTACGGTGCACGCCACTACAACCACTACGACTTCCTGCTCGCGCTGACCGACAAGCTCGGCGGCATCGGCCTGGAGCATCACCGCTCCTCGGAGAACAGCGCCGCGCCGGGCTATTTCACCGAGTGGGACAAGAACTGGCTCGGCCGCGACCTGCTCGCCCACGAGTACAACCACTCCTGGGACGGCAAGTACCGTCGTGGTGCCGATCTGGCCACGCCGAGCTTCAATGTGCCGATGGGTAACAGCCTGCTGTGGGTCTATGAAGGCCAGACGCAGTTCTGGGGCAATGTCGTCGCTGCACGTTCGGGACTGGTGACCCAGGACCAGGCGCGCGACCTGCTCGCCTTCGTCGCCGCGACGTACGACAAGGGTCGCCCAGGCCTGTCCTGGCGCACCATCGAAGACACCACCAACGATCCCACCATTGCCCAGCGTCGCCCGCTCTCGTATCGCAATTACCAGATGAGCGAAGACTACTATCAGGGCGGCCAGATGGTCTGGCTGGACGTGGATACCCGACTGCGTGAGCTGACCAAGAACAAGCGCAACCTGGACGATTTCGCCAAGGCGTTCTTCGGCATGAAGGACGGCGACTGGAAGGTCAATCCGTACACGTTCGAAGACGTGGTCTCGACCCTCAACGGCATCGCGCCATACGACTGGGCGACTTACCTGCGCGACCGTGTGGATGGCCACAAGGGCGACATCGAAGGCATCGAGCGCGGTGGCTGGAAGCTGGTCTACAACGACAAGCCTTCCGACGCGATCAAGGGCTTCGAGACGCGCCGCATGATGACCGACCTGACCTACTCGGCGGGTTTCGCCGTGTCGTCGAAGGGTGATATCTCCGACGTGCGTTGGGACGGTCCTGCGTTCAAGGCCGGCCTCTCGCCGGGCATGCACATCATTGCGGTGAACAGCAAGGAGTTCTCCGGCGACGTGCTGAAGGACGCCGTCACCGACGCGAAGACGAGCAAGGCGCCGATCCAGCTGCTGGTCAAGAACTTCGACCAGTACAAGACGATCAACGTCGACTACCACGACGGCCTGATGTACCCGCATCTGGAACGCGACAAGAGCAAGCCCGACTGGCTCGGCGAGCTTTACAAGGCAAAATAAGACAAAGGGCCCGCAAGGGCCCTTTCTCGTGATGTAGGAGCCGATTCATCGGCGATGCTCCTGACTTTGTGGAAGCCGATTCATCGGCGAAGCTCTTGTGGGAGCCGCTTCAGCGGCGATGCCTTCAGGCGCCTTCGCGAGCACCCATCGCCGATGAATCGGCTCCTACAACAGCTACAGCGGGCGGTCGCTTCACCGCTTTCAACCCGAACAGCGGCCGGATGAACGCCACGCGCCGGATCACGAATTCGTGCAGCACGTAGCAGCCGGCAATCGTCCCGCTGATCACCAGCGCCGGTTCCAGCCACGGCCCCAGAGACATCGGCTTCAGCCAGAACACCAGCAGGATGATCAGGCTCTGGTGCAGCATGTACCAGGGATACACCGCCTCGGTGCAGTACGGCAGCCAGCGGAAGGGACGGTCGAGGAAGACCTTGCCCCAGCCGAGAATCGTCAGCAGGGCGGTCCACAGGTACAGGCAATGCGACACCTCCGTCAGCCTGGTCCACAACGCGTCCGGTACGTGGTGCACCCAGGAATCGGCGGTGACCAGGTGCCCGGCCAGCCGCAGGCCCAGGTAGACCGCGATCGCCACGCCGGCCATCATCAGGGTTGCCTTGCGCATTGCCACCACGCGGGTCCAGAAACCCGCCTCACGGGCCAGCAGGTAACCGGCGAGGAAGATCGTCCCGTACTTGGCGTGCTGGTACCAGTCACCGACGAAGGCATTCGTTCCCGGGAAGAAAGGATCCAGGGTCAGGACGTAGAACTCGAGCAGCGCGGCCGGCGCGACGATCACGACCCAGGCTGGTGTGCGGCAGAACGCGGCGACGCCTGCACGCACGCGCGCCATCCCGAGCAAGGGCATCAAGGCGACGAGGCACAGCGTATACGTCCACAGGTAGGGCAGGTACCAGAGGTGGTTCCAGGTGATGCCGTACTGCCAGCCGCCGAAGCTGTCCTTCGGCCAGGGCTGGACGTGCCAGTAACGGACCAGGAAGTTCCAGAAGCCCGGACTCAGGTGGCCGTTGGCGACACCTTCGCAGTACGGCTGGATCGGCACCACCACGAACATGCCGAAGATCAGTGGCAGCATCAGTCGCCACGTGCGCTCCCTCGCGAATCGCCAGAGGCGGCCCTCGGGAGCGGCCAGGGCGATTGCCGCGCCGGAGATCAGGAACAGCAGGGACATCCGCCAGCGGTTCACGAAGAGCATCGGCCACTGCAGCCACTCGGCGGTGTAGGCGCTCTTGATGTGGAAATCCCAGCCGACAACGTAGGCCATGCCCGTGTGATAGAGGATCAGCAGTGCGAAGGCGAAGATGCGCAAGGCATCGATGTCGTGGCGGCGGGTCGTGCTCATGGCCATACGTCCTGTCGTGAAGGCGGGCGACAGGATTGGCTTCGCGACAGGTCTGGCACCATCGCGAAGGGCCGAAAACAAAGCTTTCAGGGACGAACGGTGGGACGGTGGGGATGGTTTTCCTAACAGGCCGCCACGACGACGCTATGATTCCCGCATGGAAGCGACTGCCCCGACACCCCCCGGTAAGGAACTGGACCAGGCCCATCGACGCCGTCGTTGGCTGATGATCGGTTTCTGGCTGCTGGTCTTCGTCACCGCCGCCATCGGCAACACGATGACCAGCCGGATGGACGCGATCCGCTACGACATCGCGGCGCCGACCTGGCAGATCGCCACCAACGAATTCAGCAGCATCACCATCGGCCTTTTCATCCTGCCCTTCCTGTTGTGGGCCTGCGATCGCTGGCCCTTGCATGCGGATACGTGGCGTCGCCGTTTGCCGTTGTACTTCCTGGGCAGCGTGGCCTACTCCGTCCTCCACGTGGTCGGCATGGATCTGATCCGGTTCGTCGTGTATGCCACGTTCGGATCGAGGTACGAGCCGGGCCCGTGGACCACCCAGGCGGTCTACGAGTACCTGAAGGATGTCCGGACGTTCTTCCTGATCGTCGCCGTCGGTCACATGGTGGAATGGTTCGGCCGGCATATAAAGGGCGAAGCCAGCCTGCTGGACGTCCCCGATGAGGGGCCGCCGGTGGAGGCCGTCGACCGCCCGGAGCGCTTCCTCGTTCGCAAGCTGGGACGGGATTTCCTCGTCGCCACGGCCGACATCGAATGGGTCCAGTCGGCGGGCAACTACGTCAACCTGCGGGTGCGTGGCCGGGACTATCCACTGCGCAGCACGCTCGCCGCACTGGAAACCCGGCTGGATCCGACCGTATTCGTCAGGGCGCATCGGAGCTATCTGGTCCAGTTGGCGCAGGTGACCGCCATCGAGCCGCTCGATGCGGGCGATGCCCGCCTGCACATGACGGACGGCACCGTCCTTCCGTGCAGCCGGCGCTACAGGGAAAGCCTGCGCGCCGCTGCGGGAGGCGCCGAACCCGCACTAGCCCGGGCCTGACCGCTCAGGCTAGGCCGCCCACGGTCATTCGGCTACAATCCCGGACCTGCAAGACGCGCTCGTAGCTCAGCCGGATAGAGTAGTGGCTTCCGAAGCCATTGGTCGGGGGTTCGAATCCCTCCGGGCGCACCATCTTCCTCAAGGCACCGCTCCCCCGTAGGAGCCGCTTCAGCGGCGAGCTCTTCCAGCCAGCCGCGCCCTGCCTCACCCCGCAAACCCACCCCCCTCGAGAAACGCCCGCTCTTCCGGCGAAGTCTCGCGCCCCAACTCGCCGTTCCGATGCGGGAACCGTCCGAAGCGCCGGATGATGTCCCGGTGTGTCGCCGCATACGGCTGAAACGCACCACCCAGCGCATCGAACAGCCTCACAGAAAGCTCCTGGTCCGCCATGTCTTCCGAATGCTCGAAAGGCAGGTAGACGAAGGCACGCATCTCGTGGTCCAGCTGCTGGTCGAAGCCTCGCTCCAGCACGTGCCGCGCAATCGAGCGCGCCAGTGGGTCGGTCGCGTACATATGACCGCAACCGCGGAAGGCGTTGCGCGGAAACTGGTCGAGAAGGATCAGCAGGGCGAGGCAGCCCTCGGCCGTCTCTCGCCACGCATTCAGATCGCCACGGGCAGCGGCAAGATGCGCCCCCATGAAGTGCTCGCTGAACACGCGATCGAAGCCGGCGTCGCTCTTGAACCAGCGATCGAAGCCGGCGTCGCGCCAGAAACGCACGACGCGTTCAGTCGTTTCGGGGAGGGGGAGGGAAGGGGTCATCGGCCATCCTGCGTCATGGGATCGCCCGATGATAATGCGCGGCGTCTCGCGGGGCGGCAGCGGATGGGCGAAATTTGCCAATCCTTCCCAGCGCACGCGTGCTCTGCTGTCTGGCGCCGCACAACGTCGACCTTCGTGGAGCACTGGTCATGAAAATGCGCGTATGCGCGTCGTTCTCAGCGATCATGCTGGCAGCATGGATCGGCTTGGCGCTCGCTTCGCCAGCCAAGGCCGCGACACCCCTTCCCGACCCGGCAAGAGCCGGCTTCGCCGATCGGCTGTATCGGCTGGATTGCGGCCGCTCCCTCGCGAACGACGAATCGGTGTGGACGCCGGGACAAAACGTCGGCAAGCCAATCGCGTTCTCCTCGACATGCTGGCTGATCAAGCACGGCGACACCTGGCTGATCTGGGATACCGGCGTGCCGGAATCCGCCTTGAACGACCCGAAAGGCTGGTCGACCCTTCCCCAGTTGATCGTGTACCACCTCGATCAGTCGATCTCCGGCCAGCTTTCCGCGATCGGCCTGACACCGGACGATATCCACTACGTCGCGATCTCGCATACGCACGGCGACCATATCGGGAACGTCGCACTGTTTCCGAAAGCGACGGTCCTTATCCAGCGCGTCGAGTACGCATGGATCCGTTCGCCGGATGGACCGAACGCCAACGTGAATCAACTGAAGGCGTTGGCGCGAAAACTGATGGGATCGCCGAAGCATCTCCAGCTTCTCGACGGCATCACGGCCGTGTTCGGCGACGGCAGTGTCACGCTCTTCCCCACGCCGGGACACACGCCGGGAAGTCAGTCCCTCCTCGTCCATCTGAAGCAATCCGGCTTCATCATCCTGTCGGGTGACGTCGCCCATTCCGCCGCGAATCTGCGCAACGACGTCGTGCCCAGCCTGAATACCGATAAGACCGCGTCGGTCACTTCGATGGATAACGTCAAGGTCATGATGGATCGATACCACGCGCAGCTATTCATCAATCACGACAAGGCGCAAACCGACACGCTGAAGATCCTCCCTGCCTTCTACGATTGACAGCGGCTCGTCACGTCACCATCGGTACGAGAAGCCCGCATAGATCTGTCGATCCGGCGTCACGCTGTTCACGCCCATATTGGCGCCCAGATCAAACTGGAAGTCAGGGCTCGCCAGGTAGGTGAACGCGATATCGGCGGACTCCTGCTTCACATGGCCCGAGGGATCGCGATTGTCCTGGCGCCAGTACTCCAGGGCCACGGAAAGCGCGTTGGTCAACGGGTGCGCGATATTCACGAGATTGGTCACGGCCAGATGTCGACCGCGCCCATCGGCGTCAGCCAAGGCATCGAGCTCCGGTCCGATCGTCAGCGTGAAGCCACCACCCACCGCGGCGCTGATCGGTGCCGCGACGCCGCCCTCCCAGTGGTCGTTACCGATGCCGTGCGATGCGGTCGGCGCTTTCACGAAGGGGATGATCGAGGCGTTGAACACGTCGCCGCTGTAGAGGCTGGTTTTCAGGCGAACCGTCAGGTCGCCCGCGCCGCGCGTGGTGTGACGGTCGCCGTCGCTCTTCGTCGTGACGCGCACGGCCGGTGCCCAGTTCACTTCGATGTCGGTATGCGCGCCGATGCCGTACTTGATGTATGGATTCACGAGGTACAAGGTGTCGGAGCTACTCCCTGCGCGCGCGTCGTGCGTGTCGTTGCCCACGTCGGTCTCGAGTTGCCACGTGCCTTCTGGCACGGTGCAGGCGCTATTGGCCTTGGTCGGACGGTCCGTGCAGATGGGAGGGGCATCGTCGGCGTGGGCAACGAAGACCGGGAGAACGGCTAGCAGGACGACGGGTAGGAGCATGGTACGGAGGATCATGGTCAAGCCTTGGGATCAGGAATGACCACCCATGCTAGGCATCGTCGTCTAAGGGCGGCGCTGTATTGGCCGCCCCGACATCAAGGCCCCATCAAGACGCCTTAGTCGAGGCCCGCCAGCCGATAGCCAACCTGGAGTTCGGTCACGAGGTGGCGTGGCCTTGCCGGTTCGTCCTCGAGCTTTTGCCGGAGGTTGGCCATGTAGACACGCACGTAGTGCGGTCGCGTGGCGTAACCCGGACCCCATACGTCATGCAGCAGTTGCCGATGGGTCAGCACCTTGCCCTGCCCGCGGACCAGCGCGGTCAGCAGGCGGAATTCGATCGGTGTCAGGTGCACGGCTTCGCCGCGACGCGACACTTCGTGCGTGGCGAGGTTCACTTCGATATCTCCGAAGCGAATACGCGCGCTGGCCTGGCCGCGATCGCCGGCCAAGCTCGCCCGGCGCAGCTGCGCACGCACCCGCGCCACCAGCTCGGGCACGCCGAAGGGCTTGGAAAGATAATCGTCCGCCCCCGCCTCCAGCGCGGCGACCTTCTCCGCTTCGCTGTCACGCGCGGAAAGCACGATGATCGGCGCCGACGACCAGCCGCGCACGTCGCGGATCACGGCCTTGCCATCGTCGTCGGGCAGGCCGAGATCCAGCACGATCAGGTCGGGCTGGCGGCTCGCAGCTTCGATCCGGGCACGCAAGGCATCGCCGGCTTCGAACACGGTCATGTCCTCGCGCTCGAGGGCCAGCTTGAGGAACCGACGGATGTCCGATTCGTCTTCGACGATCAGGATGCGCGGCTTGTTCATTCGGGGTCTTCCAGGTCGATCGTCGGCGGGTCGCCGGCGACCAGGGTGATTTCGAAGCGTGCGCCATGCGGGGTGACCCTCGACGCGGTGATGCTGCCACCGTGTGCTTCCACGATGCGCCGCGACAGCGACAGGCCGAGCCCGACACCGGGAATGGACGATTCGCGTGCGCCGCGGAAAAACGCGTCGAAGAGGGTATCCGCGTTGATGCCCGTCGGAAAACCCGGGCCGTCGTCCTCGACGGTCAAATGGAGACGCGTACCGACACGGTCGGCGCGGATGCGAAGCATCGCGTCGTCGGGGGTGTACTTGGTAGCGTTGTCGAACAGATTCGCCAGCACCCGCTCGAACAGGGTGGCGTCCAACGACACCAGCGGAAAATCTTGCGACATCTCGACCATGACGCGGCGCCCGCCGAGATCGATCGATGCCAGCGCGGAACCGACGACCTCGTCCAGCGCCTGCCATTGCAGATCGAGGCGTACGCCTTCGCCCTGCATGCGCGCCGCATCGAGAAGGTTCACCACCTGGCGTTGCATGCGGTCGGCCTGGTTCGCGATGGCACGGGCGACGTCGTTGTCGCCGAGCGTGCCTGCCATGCCACGGATAGCCGTCAACGGAGTGCGCAGGTCGTGGGACACGGCGGCGAGCAATGTATTGCGCAGCCGCTCACCTTCCATGCGTAGCTGTGTTTCGTGGGCCACGTCGACGAAATGCACGCGCTCGATGGCCAGGGCGACCAACGGCTGGAAGGCCCGGAGCAAGGCGACCTGACCGGCGTCCAGCGGCGCCTTTGTCGCGCGTTCGAGCATGAGGACGCCACGCGTGCGCATCGCGGTGGTAAGCGGAAGATACGTCGCATCGTTCGCAAGCAAGGTTTCTGTGTCGTGTCCCGCGGGAAGCCCTTGCTCGAGCACCCATTGCGCGATGCCGGCATCAGCGGTGCCCTGTGGCGGCATGCGGTCATGGCCGTCGGGAAGCAGGAGGGTCGCGCTGCCGTCGAACAAGGGGCCGATGCGTGTGGCGCATACCCGGGCGATGTCTTCGTTGCGAACGGCCACCGACAGGTCGGTCGCCACGGCGGCCAGTGCACTCGCGCGTTTCTCTCCGGCCGCCGCGGTGACGGCTTCGTCGCGCAGCCGGGCGGCGAGCTGTCCGATGACCAGGGCCACGACCAGCATCAGAAAGAAGGTAAAGACGTATTGCGTGTCCGAAACGTGGAACGACCAGACCGGCGGCACGAAGAAAAAGTCGAAGCTGCCGACGGCGACGAAGGCCGCCAAGGCGCCCGCGGCACGGCCCCAGCGCAGCGCCACGAGCACGACGGTGAGCAGGAACACCATCACCACGTTCGACAGGTCGAACACGCGCAACAGGAGTGCCGCGATGCCGGTGGTGGCGGCGCAGGCAGCCACCGCATAAGCCAGCACGCGGTAGCGGAACGGGCGCGGTGTCACCTCGAGGCTGTACGGAATCATGGTCAGCCATGATAGCGGCGCTCTCGTGGGTGCGGCTATCGGTACGGGGTCTCCGCGGCGTCGATTACCGCGACGCCGTCAGGTCGCTTGACAGCCTGCCGGCCCCCTTGCGATCTTCCGTCGCACAGCGCCGACGGACCATTCGCCGGCCCACCAGGGGGCAGCATGGAAGACAAGGGAACACCTGACGATTTCGCGCGCGCAATGGCAGACAGGCTCAAGAAGCCTGAGTACGCCACGGGTACGTATGAACCACCGAAGCGTAAGGGCGGGAAGTCCGCCGTCATGGCGAAGATCGAGAGTCGCGCTGACGCGCTGGCGATCGTCAGGGAAACATCGATCCTGTTTCTATGCCTTGCGGGCCTTCAGGCGTTCCTCGCGATGTTTATCGGCCGTGCCTTGATCATCGACGCGGTGATCTACGTGGTGCTCGCCGGTCTGCTCTGGCGCTTCAATAGTCGGGCCGCCGCGAGCATCCTGGTGCTCTTTGCCGCCTTGGTCGCGGCTGTGACGGTGGCCCACCTGATGGGTGCCAAGATGCCTGGTGGAACCAACGTCTTCCTTGCGGGCATAGCGCTTTGGTCGGCGATCCGCGCGGTGGAAGCCACCTACAAGCTGCGCGGACAATTCGCCTCCGCGGATGCTGCGGCACCCACGTAACGATCGATCACCCGGGCGCTTGTGCGCTCGGGGCCGCCATCAACATCGCCGCTTCATCGGCGATGATTTGCGCCGCTTCCTGCACGTACGGATCCTTCGACGGTTTGGTCGGCTCGGGGCGCTTGTCCAACGCGACGCTGCGCTCTTCCGGATCCAGGCCGTCGTCACCCTGAAGCGCGGTGTCGTCGTCGGTGGGAAGGCCATCCGCCAGATTCAGTGCCTTGCGACGCGCGCGGAAGTCCGCCGAGACTTTCAGGTCGGCCTCGCGGGTCGCCTTGCGCTCATCGAGATTCAGTGAGACGGTCGTGCGCGCCGCCGTCGCCTGGAAGGCGGCGAGCTCGTCGATGGTGAGCTGCCAGCGTGCCGTGTGCTGTACGCGTGCCAGGTGCGCGCTATCGAGTCTGGGGAAGAGCGGCGCGAGCGTCTTGTCCTGCGCGTGCGGAACGGCCGCGATCGACGACGCTGGTAGCGCGTTCTTATAGGTCGACTCGCCGAAATCCTTCTCGTCTTCCGTCGCCGGGAACGCGATATCCGGCGTCACGCCGAGGAGCTGCGTGCTATCGCCGTTGATGCGATAGAACTGGGCGATCGTCATCTTCAGCTCGCCGAGATTGCCGTCGTGCGCGTCCTCCACGGCCTCGTCGAGGTCGAGCAGGTTCTGCACCGTGCCCTTGCCGAACGTGCGCTGGCCGAGGATGACGCCACGACCGCGGTCCTGGATCGCCGCGGCGAAGATTTCCGAGGCAGAGGCCGAGCCATGATTCACGAGAACGCCCAGCGCACCCGACCAGGCCGGTGCGGCGTTGGTGGCACCTTGCACCTCGACCTTGCCGTCCGCGCTGCGCACCTGCACGACCGGGCCGGCACCCGTGAACAGGCCGACCATGTCCGAGGCTTCAGTCAATGATCCGCCGCCGTTGTCACGCAAGTCGATGACCACGCCGTCGACCTTCTGCTTCTTCAGCTCGCCGAGCATGCGCGAGACATCGCGCGTCACGCTACGGTAGTTCGCGTCGCCCGCACGCCTTGCGTCGAAGTCTTCATAGAACGACGGCACGGTGATGATGCCCAGCTTGTGAGCATGGCCCGGTTCGCCGACCTGGAGCACGGTCTGCTTCGCGGCTTCGTCCTCGATGCTGATGTGGCGGCGGGTGAGGGTGATGGTGTGCGGGGCGACATCGCCCTTGCTCTCGTCGGGAAGCAACTCGACGCGTACAGAGGTGCCGCTCTTGCCTTTGATGAGCGCAACGACATCGTCCGAGCGCCAGCCGATCACGTCGGTCAGCGGACCGGCGGTGCCCTGGCCTACGCCGGTGATGCGGTCGCCGACATGGATCTTCCCGGACTTCGCGGCCGGACTGCCCGGGATCAACTCGGTGACCTGGGTGTATTCGTCGTGCTCGCGCAGATAGGCGCCGATGCCTTCGAGCGACAGGGACATTTCCGTGTTGAACACGGTCGCGGCCTTCGCCGCGAAGTAGTCGGTGTGCGGATCGGTCGACTCGGCGTACGCCGTCATGAACAACTGGAAGGCGTCGTCGGTGCTGGTCTTCTCGATGCGCGAGATGAGGTTTGCGTAACGATGGCCAAGCGTCTTGCGGATGGCATCGTCACCTTGTCCGGCCAGTTTCAGGCGCAGCCAGTCTTCCTTGGCGCGTTCACGCCACAGTTCATGGAGTTCGTCGGTCGACGCAGGCCACGGTGCGGCCTTCCGTTCGGTAGCGATGGACTCGTGGGCCGTGAAGTCGAAGCCATCCTTCAGCAGCGACTGCGCGTAGCGCGCCTCGTCGACAACGCGATTGAGATAGAGATTCACCGGCTCAAAGGCGGGCGTCAGGTCACCCTGGTCGATGGCGTTGCCAAGTGTGGGCCGAAGCGGCGCGAAATGAGCGATGTCGGCCTGGGTGAAGTAGCCGCGCTCCGGGTCGAGCGTTTCGACCAGCTTGTCGAAGACGACGGCGGAGAACGTCGCATCCAGCGGTCGGGGCCGGTAGTGGAATCGGCTCAGGAATAGGGTGGCAACCTTGCCGGCGACGGCTTGCTGGTCGCTGGCGACGAGCGCGATCGGTCCCTGGGTATCGGCGTGCGCCGCTGCGCCCGTGCTGGTCGGTGCCGCCTGGGGTGCGCCGGTGGCTGTGGCGAGAGCTAAGGTTGCACAGAGCGCCAGGGCGGCGAAGACGGTGGTGCGGGGCGAGGTCATTGGGGGGAATTCGGTCGGGATGCGATGGGGTCATTCTGGCATGGGCAACCCGGATGGAGGGGGCAAATGGCAGCGAGTTCTTGCGTTTCCGTGAGGTGGTGAGGGTGCTGGGGATCGCCGATGAATCGGCTCCTACAAGGCGCGGGTGGAGTGGGTGGCCTGGGATTGGCCGCGTAGTGCGCCGGCGCGGCCGGGTGACTCGGCAAGTGCGGTCTTGAAGGCGGTCGCGGCGAGGTCGGGCTGGTTCTGCACAAGGAGCAGGTCGCCGAGTTGCTCTCGCGCGGGAAGGATCGGGCCGGGGGTCACCGGTCGCTTCTCCAGCGCATCCTCCTTGTCCGCCGCCGAGGTGAGTAGCGCCACGGCGTTCGCGCTGTCACCCGCGGCCTGCGCCGACCATGCCTTGACTTCATCCGCCAGCACGGCGGTCTGTACCGACCAGTAGGTGTCGCCGCTATCGCTCAGCTGTTTCGCGATCTGCTCGAGGCGCGTCGCCTCCCGGCCTGCGTCGTTGGCGTGGCCGGTACGGGCCAAGCCCATGCCTCTGGCCCACACGGCGATGGCGACCACCGAGGGTGGTGCACYCGCGGGGTCCTTGATGGTGCTTGCCGCCACCCAGAGACCCTGTTCGACCGCGACGCGGATCGGCATGGCGGTGGCCGCATAAGCGACGCCGAAATCGGTCATGTCGAGCGATGGCATGGCGCGCATGTCGTTCACGACGCCCGCCGCGTCCTTGGCGCGACCGGTCTGCATGTACGCATAGACCAGGTAATCCATCGCATGCAGTTGGCCCATGACATCGCCGTGTTCACGCGCGGACGTCTCCGAGGCGAGATTGGATCGAACCGAGTCGTCCCACAGGCCCAGCCGCGTGAAGATGTGCGAGGGCATGTGCAGGGCATGCGGTGCGGACGGCGCGATGCCCGCGTACTTCCTGGCGGCGGGAAGGCCGCGCTGCGCCAGCTCGGCGCTGTCGCAGGCGTGGATCAGGTAGTGGGCGATGCCCGGATGGTCGGGATTCACGCGAAACAGCGGCTCGAGAATATCGATGGCCTGCTTCTGCTTCGCGTGGGTCTTGTCGGAAGGAGCGGCATTGGACAGCAGTGCCAGGGCGTAGAACACCTGCGCCTCGACGTCCTTCGGGTTGTCGTGGGCCAGCACCGCCATGGCCTGTTCGTATGCCAGCGTGCGCTGCGCGGGTTTCAGGCCGGGATCGACCTTGTAGAGCTGACTGAGCGCTCCGATGAACTGCTTCTCGCGGGGGCTCGTGGCGCCCAGGCGGGTCGCCTCGAGCATGGCCTTCTGGCCCGCCGCGAACGTGTCGGGTGGAAGCGACGGTGCCCAGACCGGATGGAAATAGGTCATCGCCTCTCCCCAGTGCGCCATGGCGCAGGTCGGGTCGGCGGCGGCGATATCGCGAAACGCCTTGGCGGCGGGCCCATAGGCAAAGGAGTGCAGCAGGGCGACCGCACGGTCGAAAGGCTGCTGCACCTTGGGATCGCAGGAGATGGGAAACGTGACTTTCCCGAGTTTCTCGGGCATCCCGTGGTCGTGCATCTCCTGGCCATGTGCCGCTGCGGCGATCAGCAGCGACACCCACACGAACCACGACCGACGAAACATACGCATCTCCGTTCGTTACCGGGAGCCACGGGCGTCGTGGCTCGCGATAATTTACGCCGGTCGGGCGCTGGCGCACATAGCCATTCCGGCCATGTGTATCGACCTCAGACGAGGGTGGTTACGATGTCGATGTTGCCGTGCAGCGCCTTCGAGTAGGGGCAGGTGCGGTGCGCGGTGTCGACGAGTGACTGGGCCACCTCGCGATCCAGGCCCGGCAAGCTCACGTTGAGACGGGCCTGCAGGAAGTACTGGTCGCCGGCCGTGCCGAGGTCGACCTCGGTATTCACTTCGGTGTCCTTGGGCAGGGCCGCGTGCTGCGCACGGGCGGCCAGGCCCATGGCGCCGATGAAACAGGCGGACCAGCCGGCGGCGAGGAGCTGCTCGGGATTGGTGCCTTCGCCGGCCGTGCCGGGCGGGGACAGCTTGATGACCAGGCGGCCGTCGGAACTGCGCGACTCGCCGTCGCGGCCGCCGGTGGTGCGGGTCTTGCCGGTATAGAGGACGTTTTCGATGCGTGTCATGGTGGTCTCCCGTTCGGTTTGAGGTGGTGACTAGGAGACGCCCGTGGCGTATCCCGGTTGTGTCGCCATGCCTGCCGAAACGCGTCGGAATGTGTAGCGGCCACCGCGGGATACATTGGGATACATACGGGTTGGCCCGCTACGTTGCGATACAAAACGGCACTCCCGGCGACACGCCCGGGATACGTGGCGGGGCTTCAATAAGTCATCCTCATTCACAGGTGACGCGCCATGACCTCCTCCCGTCTTCTCATCGGCTTCTCTGCGATCTGCCTCGCCCTGATCGCCGCCTGGCCCGCCGGCTGGGCCCGCGACCGTGCCGGCGACACCACAGCCGCTTCCGCGTCCGTGCCTGCGCCGGATTTCGTCGGCATCGACCACTGGTTCAATTCGCAACCGCTTTCCGTCAAGGACCTGCATGGCAAGGTCACCCTGGTGGAGTTCTGGACGCACGAGTGCATCAACTGCGTGCATGTCGTGCCGCATACCGAGGCGCTGTACAAGAAGTACGCGAACGACGGTCTGGTCGTGGTCGGCGTGCATACGCCGGAGTACGACGAAGAACATGAGCTTCCCGGGATCGCATCGGCCATCAAGGCGCAAGGCATCACGTATCCGGTGGCCGTCGACAACGGTTACGCCACCTGGAACGCCTATGGCAACCGGTTCTGGCCTGCGCTATATCTGATCGACCAGAACGGCAAGATTGTCTACAGCCACTATGGCGAGGGAAACTACGACGAAACCGAAGCACGCGTCCGCCAGCTCTTGGGCAAGGCGTGACCAGGGCCTGACTCTGCCTGACATCACCCACGGGAGCCTTTCATGGACCACGTCGACCATATCCTCGTCGTCGATGACGATCGCGAAATCCGCACGGGTGTCGCGCAGTACCTGCAGAAGAACGGGCTGCGCACCAGCGTAGCGGCCGATGGTCGCGAGATGAACGCCCTGCTCGATACCACCGCGGTGGACCTCATCGTGCTCGACATCATGATGCCTGGCGATGACGGGCTGGTGCTCACCCGTAACCTGCGCGCGAGCAAGCACCGGGCGATTCCGGTGCTCCTGCTCACGGCGCGCGACGACGAGACCGACCGGATCATCGGCCTGGAGATGGGCGCCGACGATTACGTGGTCAAGCCGTTCTCGCCGCGCGAACTGCTGGCGCGCATCAACGCGGTGATCCGCCGCACGCGCATGCTGCCGCCGAACCTCCGCGTGACCGAAGCCAGTGGCATGCTCGGCTTCGGTCGCTGGCGCCTGGACACCACCGCGCGCCACTTGCTCGACGACGAGGGCACCATCGTGTCGCTGAGCGGTGCGGAATTCCGCCTGTTGCGCGTGTTCCTCGATCACCCGCAGCGCATCCTCTCGCGCGACCAGCTGCTCAACCTCACCCAGGGGCGCGACGCGGAGCTGTTCGATCGCTCGATCGACCTGATGGTGAGTCGTCTCCGCCAGCGCCTCGTCGATGACGCCCGCGAGCAGGCCTATATCAAGACCGTGCGCAACGAAGGCTATGTCTTCACCATGCCGGTTGTCGTGCTCGGGGAAGCGTCGTGAATGCGACGCTGGCGCGCTGGATGCCGAAGAGCATCGCATCGCGCCTGTACCTGATCATCTTTGCCGGGTTGCTGCTGGCGCACGGCATGTCGTTCGGGCTGCTGTTCTTCGAGCGCTACCAGAGCGCGAAGACGGTCATGCTCAATACCCTCGAGCACGACGTCGGTACATCGGTGGCGATTCTCGATCGCCTCCCGGCTGCGGAGCGCCCGGCGTGGCTGGGTCGGCTCCAGCGCGACAACTACCGCTACATCCTCGGTCCGGGCCAGGGTGGCACCGATCCGATCTCAGAGCGTGCGCGTGTCGTCACCGGTCTGATCCAGCGCGAAGTCGGCCCGTCGTTCGCGGTCAGGGCGAACACCGTCGCGATGGGGCCGGAGCGTTACCAGGTGCATCTCACCCTGCACGACGGCGCCCCCCTGGCTATCGAAGTCACGCCGCGCGTGATGCCCCTCGCCGACTGGCTGCCCTTCGTCTTCATCCTGCAGATGATCGTGCTGGTGGTGATCACCTGGCTGGCCGTGCGCCTGGCTACGCGTCCGCTGGTACGACTGGCTCGTGCCGCCGAGTCCATCACCCCGACGAACGAAGGACCGCGCATGGCCGAGGACGGGCCGACCGAGGTGGCGCAGGCGGCGGTGGCGTTCAATGCCATGCAGGATCGCATCGCGCTCTACGTGAAGGAGCGCCTGCAGATACTCGCCGCGATCTCGCACGATCTGCAGACGCCGATCACCCGCATGCGTCTGCGCGCCGAGGCTCTCGACGATTCACAGGAGCGCGGCAAGCTGCTACAGGATCTGCACGAGATGGAGCACCTGGTGCGCGAAGGCGTGGCGTATGCGCGCAGTGCGCATGGCGCCAYGGAGACGCCGCGCAAGATCGATCCGGCCGCGTTCGTGGAAAGCCTCGTCTTCGACTACCAGGACACCGGCAAGGCCGTGAGTCTTTCCGGCAGCGTCGACGGCACCGCGATCGTCCGGCCGCAGGCACTGCGACGGGTGCTCGGCAACCTGATCGACAACGCGTTGAAGTACGCCGGCACGGCGGAAGTAGGCATGGCGCGCACCGCGGCCGGCACGTTATGCATCGAAGTCGCCGATCGCGGTCCGGGGATTCCCGAGGACGAACTGGGGCGCGTGCTCGAGCCGTTCTACCGGCTGGAGAATTCGCGCAACCGCGATACGGGTGGAACGGGCTTGGGCCTGGCGATCGCCGCGCAGCTGATGCTGTCGATCGGCGGGCGGCTTACCCTGGCGGCTCGCCCCGGCGGCGGTTTGATCGCGCGCGTGGAGTTGCCTTGAGGTAGGAGCCGATTCATCGGCGATGGGGCAGCGATCACCCCACCAGATCCTCGCGATACGCATAGAGGCCAGGCTGCCCACCCGTCGCAATGAACAACACATGCTCGCCATCGCGCACGGTCCCATCGCTAAGCGCCTGCACCAACCCCGCGAACGCCTTCCCCGAATACACCGGATCCAGCAGGATGCCTTCAACGCTCGCCATCAGACGCAGGGCGTCCTTCATGGCGGCGGTCGGCACGCCATACCCATCGCCGAGTTGTGACCCATCCATGCGCACATGCGGGTCGGACAACTCGGCCGGCGAGCCGAGCAAGCCCAGCGCCTCGCGTGCCAGCCCGAGCGTCGTCGTTGCCGCGGTGTCGCGTGCGGCAAGAACGGAATACGCCGTCACCCGCTCCGGTTGGCGGCCCAGCGCGGCGAAGCCGGCGATCAGGCCCGCATGCGTTCCCGAGCTGCCATTGGGCACGATGATGCGATCGAAGCGCAGGTCGAGTTCGTCTTCCTGCTGCGCGATTTCCCGCGCGCAACGCGCGTAGCCCAGTGCGCCGCGTGGCGTCGAGCCACCGGTCGGAAGAATAACCACGACATGGCCTTTCGCCTGTAGCGCTTCCGCGCGCGCCGTCGCATGGACCAGTGCATTCTCGCCACGCGGCAGTAGCGTCACTTTCGCACCGAATAAGGCGTCGAGAAGCACATTGCCGTTCTTCTCGTAGTCGTCACCGTCCTTGGGAACCATGCGTGCGAGAAGCATCTCGCAATCGAAGCCGTGCCGTGCGGCCGCCGCCGCCGTCAGACGCGCATGGTTGGACTGAACGCCGCCGACCGTAATGATCGTGTCTGCACCGATGTCGCGCGCATGGCCCAGGTGATACTCGAGCTTGCGCAGCTTGTTGCCGCCGCCGCCAAGGGCCATGACGTCGTCACGCTTGATGCTCAGGCGAATGCCTCGCCTGGCGAGGCCAAGCCGCTCTTCGATGCGCTCGAGGCGATGGACCGCTGTCGCGGTGTCGAGCAAGGGAATGCGGGGAAGACGGTCGAGCGCGTTGAGGGCGTCGTATGACATGGCGGTGTCCGGGGAGACGTAATGGCGGATCCCCGATGATCCGCCGATTCGCCGTCCACGGCGAGCCCGGCCACGGTCAGAATGGTGGCAACGAATCTGCCAGCTTTTCGTGTTCGCGCAGGAGCGGAAGCGTGTCATGGGCAAAGGCGCGTATGTCGGTGTCCTCGCCCTTGCTGGCCTCCAGCTCGTAAAGCCCCGTCGTCAGCTTGTGCGAGCGCACCATGAGGTCGGAATACGCGCGGTCGAAATTTGCCCCGTCGAGGCCCTTGAGGCGGTCGATGTCCTGCTGCTGCGCCACATCCGGCGCGGTGGCGATCTGGATGCCTTTGCTTCCCGCCAGCTTGCCCAGTTGTGCGTTTGCCTGGGTGTGATCGGTCACCATTTGAGCGGCGTACTTTTTCACATCGTCCGAGGACGCCTGGTCCGCGGCGAGTTTGCCAAGGGCAATCTCGGTAAGGTTGCCGCTACTGGCCTTGCGGACGAAGTCGGTATCCGCGGCGCTGCTCCGCGCGGACTCGGCGGACGCTGTGCCGGCAAGGAAGAGGGCGATGATGAGGCTGGCGAACGTGCGCATGGAAGGACCCTCGTTGGCGACGTCCGGATAAGACAACGCCCCGGTCTGGGGCCGGGGCGTTGTCCCTCTTACTCGGTGTGCGCGTGACTTATATCCTGGGACCGCGACGCAGGCCGCCGAACAGCAGCGACAGGATGAACAGGATAAGGAAGACCACGAACAGGATCTTGGCGATGCTGGCGGCGCCGGCGGCGATGCCGGTGAAGCCGAAGACCGCCGCGATGATGGCGATGACGAAGAAAACTACGGCCCAATGCAGCATGTCGATGACTCCTCTCTGGTGACGCGGTAGAAACGGAATAGGGTGGGTGGAGCGATGGTGCCGCCCGGGCGGCATCACTTGCTGCTCCAGGTCGGGTGCCATTCGACCATCGCCTGCCTGAAGTCCGTGTCGTCAACGGGTGAGTCCGTGTCTCACCGGGTCTATGCATTTCCTACACGCCGGACGGCAGTTGCGGCGCTGCCGCCAAGGCGCGATGGTGTGCGCACCTTCTCGCCAGGAACGTTTTCCATGAGTGCCCAACGCCTTCGAGACCTTCATCGCGGTAACGAACTTCTCGTGCTGCCCAACGCCTGGGATCCGGCCAGCGCCGCAGTCGTCCAGCATGCCGGGGCCCCGGCCATCGCCACGACCAGCGCCGGCGTGGCCTGGTCGTGCGGCTGGCCCGATGGTGATCAGCTGCCTGCCGCCGAGATGATCGGCGCCGTGCGCCGCGTCCTGCGCGTGGTGGAGCTGCCCCTGACCGTCGATATCGAAGAAGGGTGTTCGGACGACCCGGAGGAAGTGGCCCGGCTGGTCGCCACGCTGGTGGACGAAGGCGTGGCGGGCATCAACATCGAGGACGGATCGAAGTCGCCGGACCTGCTCGTCGCGAAGCTGCAGGCGATACGCGCCGCGCTGGGTAAGCGTGACCTCTTCATCAACGCGCGCACCGACGTGTATCTCCGTGGCATGGCGTTGGGTGACGCGGCGGTCGAGGAAGTCCTCGCGCGGGCGAAGCGCTACATCGACGCCGGAATCGACGGCATGTTCGTTCCTGGCATATCGGTGATCGAAGAGATCCGACGGGTTGCCGAGGGCATCGCGCCGGTTCCGTTGAACGTGATGCTGGTGCCGGGGTTGCCGTCGCACGCAGAGCTCTACTCGGCCGGCGCGCGGCGCCTGAGCGCGGGTATCGCGCTGTCGTTGGAAGCCTATGCGGCTACCGCACGGAAGGCGGCCGAGTTCATGGGCAAGGACGCGCCGACTGCGGTGACCTATCCACTCCTGAACACGCTGCTGAAGAAGTAAGCAAAGCCCGGCTTTCTGTACGCAGACCGCTCTGTGTGGGAGCCGATTTATCGGCGATCTCGCGGCAGCGGGCAAGGGTGAGGCAAGCACCCGATCGCCGATGAATCGGCTCCTACCAAGGCAAGAGCAGGTGGGTCCACGAAAAAGGGGGTGGCTTTCGCCACCCCCTTTTCAACGCACTCGCGGAAGAAGGATTTACTTCTTCTTGACCTCGAACGCTTCGTTGCCGACGGCCTGGCCGTTGAGCGAGATGGCGACCTTGTACTTGCCTTCCGGCCACTCGTTCGGATTCTGGATCTTGAACGTGGTGACGGCCGGGCCGTCCGTGCTGATCGACTGGCTGATGTCGCTGACCGTGGTGGCGGTGTCGCCATCCTGGTAGGTCCACTTGGCATTCAGCGTGGCGCCGGCGGTCGTGCCATCGGTGGCGACCGAAGCGTAGATGGTCTTGTCGGACGGAGCGAACGCGTTCTTCGCCTTGGCGACCTTCTTGTCGGCGCCGACGGCGTTGCCGAGGGTGACCGCGCCGACCTTCAGCGTGTCGGCAGCGGCGGCCGGTGCGGCGGGCGCGGCAGCGGGCTGGGCGGCCGGGGCAGCGACAGCGGCAGCCGTCGTCGCAGCGGCGGGAGCAGCAGCCGGGGCGGTGCTGGCGGCAGCCGGAGCGGTAGCAGCCGGCGCCGGAGCGGCGTTCTGCTGATCTTCCTTCTTGCCGCAGGCGGTGAGGACCAGCAGACCGGCGACAGTGGCCGTGGCGAGGGCGGACGAACGGAAGGAAAGCTTCATGTCTGGATTCCGATAGTGCTGATCAAAGTCGAATGGGACGAGGCACAGGGACCGATCCCCTTGGCCGCGGCAGGTTACAGGCTACACAACTAAAGGCAAGACCAATGAAGAACGCATGAACGGTGCATTCATTATTGGCGCGCGCCACGCGGATTACCGGGTACCGCGGCCGGGTCCGTGCTGCGGAACGGATTGATGTCGAGGCCGCCACGGCGCGTGTAACGCGCATACACGGCCAGCTCTCGCGGCGCGCAGCGTTCGCGGATGTCCATGAAGATGCGTTCGACGCACTGCTCGTGGAATTCGGTATGGCTGCGGAACGAAACCAGGTAGCGGAGCAGACCGGCGCGATCGATCGGCGCGCCCGTATAGGCGATCTGCACGCTGCCCCAGTCGGGCTGGCCGGTGACCGGGCAATTGGAGCGCAGCAGGTGCGAGACCAGCACTTCCCGGGCGTCGCCTTCGTGGGTCGCCAGGAAATCCGGGCGGGGCGGGCCGTAGCTGTCGAAGTCGAGCTCCTGGACGTCCAGGAGGGCGCCTTCGGGCTCGGCGATCGGCGTCCCGTCGAGCTCGCCCAGTGCCCGCAGGATCACCTCGGCGGGGCCCCCGGCGGCTGCCGACAGGTCGCGAACGAGGGTCGCGCGCACGGCGGCCGCATCGGCCACGCGTTCCTGGGCGAAGCTGTTCAGGTACAGCTTGAACGACTTCGATTCGACGATGTTCGGCGTCGTCGCGGGGAAGCGGAATTCGGCGACCGCGACGACGGGCTTGCCGCGCAGGTCCAGCCAGGACAGCTCGTAGCCGTTCCAGACATCCACACCATGGAACGGCAGCGCATCGGCGGAGACGCCGATCTCGTCGCGCTTGACCTGGCGGGGAATGGGGTAGAGCAGCCCGGCGTCGTAGCGGTCGGCGTAGACGGTGGCCTTGCCCAGCGGCGAATGATCGGGAGATGACATCCGCCCATTATAGGGAGGGAAGCCCCACCCCCGTTAACTGGGGGCGGGGCTGCCGTTCACGGATCAGGCGTTGATGAAACCCATCATGTTGGCCTGGTAGCGCTCGCCGGCGGCGGAATCTGGCGGGAAGATCGCGTCGATCTCGGCGACCTCGGCCGCGCTCAGCACGACGTCCACAGCGCCGGCATTCTCGTCCAGGTAGGTCCGGCGCTTGGTGCCCGGGATCGGGATGATGTCCTCGCCCTTGGCCAGCACCCACGACAGGGCCAGCTGGCCGGGCGTGCAGCCCTTGTCGGCGGCGAAGGTCTTAACCTTGTCGACGATGGCGACGTTCTTCTGGAAGTTCTCGCCGACGAAGCGCGGGTTGAGGCGGCGGTAGTCGTCCTCGGCGAAATCTTCCGGTCGGGTGATCGCGCCGGTGAGGAAGCCACGGCCCAGCGGGCTATAGGCGACCAGGGCGATACCGTGTTCGCGGCAGGCGGCGAGGGTGCCCGTCGTCTCCGGGTCGCGCGTCCACAATGAGTACTCGCTTTGCAGCGCGGCGATGGGATGCACGCTGACCGCCTTGCGGATGGATTCGGCCGAGGCCTCGGACAAGCCCAGGTGGCGCACCTTGCCTTCCTCGACCAGGCGCGCCATGGCGCCGACAGTTTCCTCGATCGGCACGGTCTGGTCGACACGGTGCTGGTAGTAGAGATCGATGACGTCGGTCTTCAGGCGGCGCAGGCTGCCTTCGACGGACTGACGCACGTACTCCGGGCGGCCGCTGATGCCGCGCTTGGTCGGGTCGTTCGGATCGCGCACGATGCCGAATTTCGTGGCGAGGAAGACCTGGTCGCGACGGCCGGCGAGCGTGCGGCCGAGCAGTTCTTCATTGGTGTGCGGGCCATACGCGTCGGAGGTGTCCCAGAAGGTGATGCCCAGCTCGAGCGCGCGCTCGAGGGTGGCGATCGATTCCTTCTCGTCACCGGCGCCGTAGAACTCGCTCATGCCCATGCAGCCGAGGCCGAGCAGGGACACCTGCGGTCCATGCGTTCCAAGTTGGCGGGTCTTCATGCATTTCTCCTGCGTTTCGAGGGGATGGCAGCCGGCACCGGCGCGGGAGGCGTCGGCGCTTCGGCGGGGGAAGGGGCGCCGTCTTCGACGTACATCGAGCGATACAGGGCGATCTTCTCGTCCAGCCGGCCGATCGTCTCGGTGAGCGTGACCAGCTCGTCGCGCAGCGTCGCGGCATGGCGCGCCAGGAGATCACCGCGCAGGCGGATGCTCTCGGGCGTCTCGCCCTGGCGACGCAGCTCGGCGTATTCCTGGATCACCCGCATGGGCATGCCGGTGGCGCGCAGCTTGAGCACGAAATGGATGAAACGCATCTCGGCCTCGCCGTACACACGCTGGCCACTCCGCCGCGGCACCGGATCGATCAGGCCGATCTGCTCGTAATAGCGCAGCGTATGCGTGGTGAGGCCGGTGGCGAGAGCGGCCTCGGCGATGGTCATCGAATTGGGCATTCGAAGAGCGTACGCCTTCGAGTGCGCTCTAAGTCAACAGGGTGGGAGCCGATTCATCGGCGAACCCGCGGCAGCGGGCAAGGTCGCGGCAAGCACCCATTCGCCGATGAATCGGCTCCTACCCCGAGCAAGGCCGTCGCAGGAACCGATTCATCGGCGAAAGGGCGCCAGCGTCAGGCCGGAAGCGGCTGTACGGGCGTCGGCTTGTGATCGGCATCGAGCGCGATCATGGTGAACGTGCCACGCGTGCACAGCTCGCGCGCACCGGTGAGCAGGTCTTCGGTGTACATGGCGACGTCGATCTTCATCGAGGTGCGGCCGACCGAGACGACCGTGGCGATCAGCTCGACCATCTGACCCTTGCGTACCGGGACGTGGAAGTCGACCTGCTCCGAGCGGGCGGTGACGACGATCTTCCGGGAGTAACGCGAGGCGGCGAGGAAGGCCGCCTTATCCATCCAAGCCAGCGCCTGGCCACCGAATAGCGTGCCGAGGTGGTTGGTGTGGTCGGGGAAGACGATCTCGAGGACGCGTGCCTCGATGGGGTGGGCGATGTCGGTCATGGCAGTTCCTGTTGCAGTGCAGCAATGATACAGCCACCGCTTCCAGGCCTGCTCGTGTAGGAGCCGATTCATCGGCGATAAGGTGCTGGCGACACCCTGGCCCGCTGCCGCGGGATCGCCGATGGATCGGCTCCTACCGAGCCAAAGAACGACTTAGAACGACTGGTCGAAGGCGACTTCGCCTTCCACGCCGACCTGGTACGAGGAAACCCGGCGCTCGAAGAAGTTGGTCAGTTCCTGGACGTCCTGCAGGTCCATGAAGTCGAACGGGTTCTTCGAGCCGTACTTCTTCGGCATGTCCAGCTGCACGAGGCGCTGGTCGGCGCAGTACTCGAGGTACTGGCGCATGTCGGTGACCGACAGGCCGGCGACGCCGCCGGAGAGCACGTCCTGGGCGAACAGGGTCTCGCAGGCGATGGCGTCTTCGAGCATCGCTTCGACCTGCAGGCGCATCTCGTCGTCGAAAAGGTCCGGCTCCTGCTCGCGCACGGTGCGGACGACTTCGAAGGCGAAGGCCATGTGGCCGGACTCGTCGCGGAAGACCCAGTTGGTACCCGAGGCCAGGCCGTGCAGCAGGCCGCGCGAACGCAGGTAGTACACGTAGGCGAAGGCGGCGAAGAAGAACAGGCCTTCGATGCAGGCGGCGAAGCAGATCAGGTTGAGCAGGAACTGGCGACGGTGCTCGCGGGTTTCCAGGCGATGGAGGTTCTGGATGGAATCAATCCACTTGAAGCAGAACTCACCCTTGGCCGCGATGGACGGAATGCTTTCGATCGCCGCGAACGCCTTGTTGCGCTCCGACGGTTCCGGAATATAGGTGTCGAGCAGGGTGAGGTAGAACTGCACGTGCAGCGCTTCCTCGTAAAGCTGGCGCGAGAGGTACATGCGCGCTTCGGGCGAGTTGATGTGCTGGTACAGGTTCAGCACCAGGTTGTTCGACACGATCGTGTCGCCGGTGGCGAAGAAGGCCACCAGGCGATGGATGAGGTGACGATCCGCGTCCGACATCTTCGACTTCAGGTCCGACGTGTCCAGCGAGAAGTCGACTTCTTCCACCGTCCAGGTGTTACGGATGGCGGAGCGGTACATCTCGTAGAACTGCGGGTACTTCATCGGCCGCAGCGTCAGTTCGAAGCCGGGATCGAGGATGTTGGAGTCGCGGGTGATCGGTGCAGCGGACATCGGGTACCTCGGAAAAGAATGAGCGGCGCAAGCTGGCGCCAGCGTCGGTATTCGGAATCTCTGTAGGAGCCGATTTATCGGCGATTCCTGCGGAGACGGGAGCCTGGTGATGTCGCGGGCACCCATCGCCGATGAATCGGCTCCTACAAAAGATGTTGTTGCTGTTGTTGCTGTTGTTACTGGCAGGCTTCGCAGTACTCGGGGTTCTCGAGCGAGCAGAACACCGCGGCTTCGGCCTGTTCCTGCGCATCGGCGACCRGAGCGATCGGTGCCTGGACGGCGGCCGGGGAGCTCACTGTGGTTTTCGCGATACGCGTGGCAGGGCGCGAGCGCAGGTAGTAGGTCGTCTTGACGCCCGACTTCCACGCGTACATGTACATGGAGGAGAGCTGGCCGATGTTCGGGTTCTCCATGAACAGGTTCAGCGACTGGCTCTGGTCGATGTACGCACCGCGTGAGGCGGCGAGGTCGATCAACGCCTTCTGCGGCAGCTCCCACGTGGTGCGGTACACCTCGCGCAGCGCGGCCGGAATCGCGTTGATGCCCTGCACCGAACCTTCGGCGAGCTTGATCTGGTCGCGCACTTCCGCGGTCCACAGGCCCAGCGTCTTCAGCTCGTCGACCAGGTAGCGGTTGACCACGAGGAAGTCGCCCGACAGCGTCTCGCGCTTGAACAGGTTGGACACCTGCGGCTCGATGCACTCGTAGCAACCGGCGATCGAGGCGATCGTCGCGGTCGGTGCGATGGCGATGAGCAGCGAGTTGCGCAGGCCCTTGGCCTTGATCTTCTCGCGCAGTTCGGCCCAGCGGCCGTCGACGTCGGTCGGCGTGGCGGCCGGCCAGTAGTCGAACTGCATCTCGCCATTGGCCGAACGGGTTTCTTCGAAGCCCGGCAGCGGACCGTCGCGCTCGGCGATCTCGTTGGACATGGACAGCGCGTGGAAGTAGATCTCTTCCTGGATGCGCGTCGACAGCTTGCGGGCTTCTTCCGAATCGAACGGCAGGCGCAGCTTGAAGAAGACATCCTGCAGGCCCATCACGCCGAGGCCGACCGGGCGCCACTTCATGTTTGCCGTCTTCGCCGTGGCGATCGGGTAGAAGTTCAGATCGATGACACGGTTGAGCTGGCGCACGGCGGTACGCACCGTGGTGGCGAGCTTGTCGTAGTCGAACTGGCCGTCGACCACGTGGCGGGCGAGGTTCACCGAGCCGAGGTTGCACACGGCCGTCTCGCCTTCCGAGGTCACTTCGAGGATCTCGGTGCACAGGTTCGACAGGTGGATCACGTTCTGCGGCAGCGCGGTCTGGTTGCTGGTCGCGTTGGAGCGATCCTTGAAGGTCATCCAGCCATTGCCGGTCTGGGCCAGCGAACGCAGCATGCGGGCATAGAGCTCGCGGGCCTTGATCGACTTCGCGGCGAGGCCTTCGGCTTCCGCCTTTTCATAGGCGGCGTCGAAGGTCGGGCCCCAGGTGTCGACGAAGTGCGGAACGATCTTCGGATCGAACAGCGACCAGTCACCGTCGATCTCCACGCGACGCATGAAGAGGTCGGGAACCCAGTTGGCCAGATTCAGGTTGTGCGTGCGGCGCGCGTCGTCACCGGTGTTCTCGCGCAGCTCGAGGAATTCCTCGATGTCGGCGTGCCAGGATTCCAGGTACACGCAGGCCGCGCCCTTGCGCTTGCCACCCTGGTTCACCGCGGCCACGGACGCGTCGAGCGTCTTCAGCCAGGGCACGAGGCCGTTGGAGTGGCCGTTGGTGCCCTTGATCAGCGAACCGCGCGAACGGATGCGCGAGTAGGCCAGGCCGATACCGCCGGCGAACTTCGACAGCTGGGCCACGTCGCCGTACTTGGCGTAGATGGATTCCAGCGCATCCTGCGGCGAGTCGAGCAGGAAGCACGATGACAGCTGCTCGTGCGCCGTGCCGGCGTTGAACAGGGTCGGCGAGCTGGCCAGGTACTCGAGCGACGACAGCATGCGATACAGCTCGAGCGTCTCGGCGACATCGTTGCCGCCAAGCGCGCAGGCGATGCGCATGAAGAAGTACTGCGGCGTTTCGATCACGAAGCGCTTGGTCGGGTGGCGCAGCAGGTAACGGTCGTACACCGTGCGCAAGCCGAAATACTCGAAGCGGCGCGAACCGGTGGTGTCGATCGCATCGTTGAGCTTGCGCGCATTGATCAGGACGAAATCACGCAGGCGCTCGTTGAGGATGCCCAGGTCGAAGCCGGTGGAGATCGACTGCGAGAACGACTGGATGTCCTGGCCCGACACTTCCTTGTCGACGAAGGCCGAGAGCAGGCGCGCGGCCAGCTGGCCGTACTCCGGCTCTTCGGCGGTGAGGGCCGCCGAGGTGCGGATCGACAGCTGGTCGAGTTCCTGGGTGGTGGCGCCGTCGTACAGGCCGCCGATCGTCTTCAGCGCCACGCGCATCGGGTCGACCGCGAACAGGCCATCGGCGCTGCGCGTCACCGCGCGCACGATCTTGTTCACGTCGACCACTTCGTGGCCGCCATTGCGCTTGGTCACGCGCATCTGGCCGGGGTTGTGCGGCGGGGTCAGCGCGAAGGCCGGCGGCGCGTCGTTGTTCTTGTAGCCGGCGGCCAGCGCCTTGTCCGTTGCTGCAGGGGAGGTGGCGGCCGTATCGGCCGTCTCGGTGCGCTCGCGCGCTGCGGAATCCATCGTCGTCATTGTGTTGGCAGCCCCATGGCCTTGGTCAAACCCCGTTCCCGAGGAACCGGCTCGATGCGATGGCGGTGAAACGCGGGAATCGTCGAGGACGGAGCGCCGCGAAGGGCTCCGGTCCGCGACGTGCTTCCCCGCGGAAGCCGTCACTGCTATCGAGGCCGCTCGGGCTCCGATTGCTGGCAGGTCTTCGGACTTGTGGACGTGGGCCTCTCGGCCCGCCTACCCGTCGCTTCCCAGTCCCCGGAGGACCAGTGCATAGAACGGGATCGTTTCCACTTACCGCTGCGGGGCAGTTCCGGATTCACACCGGTATTCCCTATTAAGTCCGACGGGCAGTCGCGCCTCTCCGGACACCAACGGGACACACGATATAGCTGGCCGGGGGGTGCGTCAACACAAGATGTAGGGTGTTTGCCCTAGGTGCTTGATCGGCTTGGGAGTCGCCTTTGTCAAGCGGTTTTCGTGCCCTGGGGGATGAGGGTTTTGTGAAGACCGTCTACACAAAGGGAACCACCACGAACCGATAAAATCGCCGCCCATCTCCAACCCACGATTGCATTACCGATGCCCTCATCGTTCGCATTGCAGGACCAGACCCTCCTTTCCCATGCGCTCGATGGCCTGCCATTCGGCTTTGCGGCCCTGTCCGCGACGGGGGACCTGCTCTACGGCAACGCCTGGGTCACGGCGCGCCTGCGCGAACACGAGCCAACGGGGTTCCTGGCCTTGTGGGACGAGGAGAGCCGGCGCCGCCTTCTCGCGGCCCTGCCGCTGGTCGTGCCGGGCAACGGCGTGCGCGAACTGGCCCTGGGCACCGCCGATGGCGTCCCTGTGCGCGTGTCGCTGGAAGCACGCCCCGGTGTATCCGCGAGCGTGGTGGTGACGATCCGTCCGGCACACGATGGTGCGAACGGCGCCAGCGCGGCTGACGATCGCCGGCTCGCCCTGATCGAGATAGGGAACCTGCTGCGCGACCTGGAAGATCCGGCCGAGATCGCCTATCGCGTCGCCGAGGTGCTGGGTCGCACCCTGAAGGTCAGTCGCGCCGGCTACGGCACGATCGATCCGGTCGCGGAGACGATCACCGTGGAGCGCGACTGGAACGCGCCGGGGATCACCACGCTCGCCGGCGTGCTGCGCTTTCGCGACTACGGCACGTATATCGAGGAGCTCAAGCGCGGCGTAACCGTCGTCATCACCGACGCCCGGACCGACCCGCGCACCGCGGTCACGGYCGATGCGCTGGACGGCATCAGTGCCCTGTCCTTCATCAATATGCCGGTGACCGAGCGGGGCGGCTTCGTCGCGCTGCTTTATCTCAACGATGAACACCCCCGTGAATGGCTGCAGGAAGAGATCAGCTTCGTCAGCGAGGTGGCCAGCCGCACGCGGGTGGCCGTGGAACGGCGCCGCGCCGAGCACGAGTTGCGGCTGCTCGCCAAGGACCTGGAGCGCCAGGTCGTCGAGCGCACCTACGAGCGCGACCGGGTCTGGACCCTGTCCAGCGATATCCTGGTCGTCGCCGACACCGACACGCGCCTGCTGTCGGTCAATCCGGCGTGGACCGCCATCCTGGGCTGGAGCGAGCGCGACACGGTCGGCCGCTCCTACCTCGACTTCGTCCATCCGGACGACATTTTCCGTACCCAGGACGAGACCGGCCATCTTGCCGACGGTGAGACCACGCTCCGCTTCGAGAACCGCTATCGCACCGCCGACGGCGGCCTGCGCACGCTTTCCTGGCGCGCTGTGCCGAGCGAGGGCCTGATTTTCGCCGTGGCGCGCGATGTCTCGTCCGAGCGCGAGCGCGAGGCGGCGCTGGAGATCACCCAGGAACAGCTGCGTCAGGCGCAGAAGATGGACGCCATCGGTAACCTGACCGGTGGTGTCGCCCATGATTTCAACAACCTGCTTCAGGTCATCAGCGGCAATCTGCAGTTACTCGCCACCGATGTGTCGGGCAACGAGCGGGCCGAACGCCGCGTCGCCAATGCCATGGCCGGTGTCACGCGCGGGTCCAAACTCGCCGCCCAGTTGCTCGCCTTCGGCCGCCGCCAGCCGCTGGCGCCGAAGGTCGTCAACATCGGTCGCTTTGTTCGCGACATGGATGAGCTGCTGCGTCGGGCGCTCGGCGAGGCCATCGACGTGGAAACGGTGATCGCGGGTGGTTTGTGGAACACCCTGGTGGATCCCTCCAACGTCGAGAACGCGCTGCTCAATCTGGCGATCAACGCGCGCGATGCGATGAATGGGCAGGGCCGCCTGACCGTTGAGGCGGGTAACGCGCTGCTCGACGACGCCTATGCCAAGGCGCATGGCGACCTGCGTCCCGGCCAGTACGTGATGCTCGCCGTGACCGATACCGGCGCCGGCATACCGCAGGACATCCTTGGCCAGGTGTTCGATCCGTTCTTCACGACCAAACCCGAAGGTCGCGGTACGGGCCTGGGGCTGTCGATGGTCTACGGCTTCGTGAAACAGTCCGGTGGCCACGTGAAGATCTATAGCGAGCCGGGCGAAGGCACGACGGTGAAGATCTACCTGCCGCGCTCGGTGCAGGGCGAGGACCGCGTGGTCGATATCGAGGAAGAAGGCGTACGCGGCGGCGACGAAACCATCCTCGTCGCCGAGGACGATGAGGCGGTACGCGAGACCGTGGTCGGCTTGCTCGCCGACCTCGGATACCGCGTGTTGAAGGCGCGTGATGCGGAAAGTGCGTTGTCGATCATCGAGAGCGGCATCGCCATCGATCTGCTGTTCACCGATGTCGTCATGCCCGGTCCGCTGCGCAGCCCGGAACTGGCACGCAAGGCCGCCGAGCGTCAGCCCGGCATCGGCGTGCTGTTCACCTCGGGCTATACCGAGAACGCCATCGTGCACGGCGGCCGCCTGGACGAAGGCGTGGAGTTGCTGAGCAAGCCGTATTCGCGTGAAGCCCTGGCGCGGAAGATCCGCCATGTGCTCGCCGGGCGCGTGCCGCGCACGCCGGTCGATCCCAGGGCCGCACCGGCACCGTCGCTACCGCCGCCGAAGGGCGCCCCGGCTTCGTTGCGTGTGCTGGTGGTCGAGGACGATGCACTCATCCGCATGTCGATTGCCGAGATGCTCGAGAGCCGCGGGCACATCGTCTTCGAAGCGGGCGACGGCGTCGAGGCCATGCGCTGGCATGGCGCCGAGGATATCGACATCCTGCTCACCGACGTCGGCCTGCCCGGGATGAACGGTGTCGAGGTCGCCGAGCGCATGCGTGAGGTACAGCCGTCGCTGCCGGTGCTTTTCGCCACGGGCGACCAGACCGCCAATGGCGTCGAGCGCGATGCGCGGACAGCGATCATCGTGAAGCCGTATGGGGTGGCGGACCTGATCGAGGCGATCGGGCGGATTACGCGGGAATCGTAAAAGCATCGCCGATGAATCGGCTCCTACCGAGCAGGTTCTCGTGCTTTGGTAGGAGCCGATTTATCGGCGAAGGGTGCTCGCCTCAAGGCAGCGCCCTCATCAAGGCAACATATGCCCCCCGGTCACCCCATACGTCTCGCCGGTAATAAAGCTCGCCTCCTGCGACGCCAGCAGGACGTACACCGGCGCACACTCCACCGGCTGTCCCGGGCGCTTCAGCGGCACGTTCTTGCCGAACTCCACTAGCTTCTCCTGCGGCTGTCCACCACTCGGCTGCAACGGCGTCCACACCGGACCCGGCGCCACCGCATTCACGCGGATGCCTTTCTCAGCGGCCTGCTTGGCCAGCGCCTTGGTGAAGGCGACGATGGCGGCCTTCGTGGGCGCGTAGTCGAGCAGGATGTCCGAAGGCTCATACGCCTGGATCGAAGCCGTATTCACGATCGCCGCGCCCGGCGGCATGTGCGGCAGGGCCGCCTTGCACAGCCAGAAGAGCGCAAACACATTCGTCTGGAAGGTTGCCTGGAACGCTGCGCTATCCAGTTCGGCGATGGATTTGGCGAACTGCTGGCGCCCCGCGACGTTCGCAAGGATGTCGAGGCCGCCAAGATCCTTCACGGCCCTGGCGACGAGCTGCTTGCAGAAGGCTTCGTCCTTCAGGTCACCCGGTACGCCAATCACGGTATGGCCTTCGCCGGTGAGCAGGGCGATCACGTCGTCGGCGTCTTCCTGTTCTTCGGGGAGGTAGTTGATCATCACGCTGGCGCCTTCACGCGCGAACGCGATTGCGGCGGCGCGGCCGATGCCGGAGTCGCCACCGGTGACCAGGGCCTTGCGACCCTTCAGGCGACCATTGCCGCGGTAGCTGGTCTCGCCGTGGTCGGGTTTCGGCACCATGTCGGCCGCGAGGCCGGGTGCCGGCTGGGGCTGCTTGGAAAAATCCGGCTGCGGATACTGCGTCCGCGGGTCGCGCATGGCATAGGGGTCGTACGTGGCGTGCTTCGCCATGGGGAGATCCTCGGGGTGGGAGGTCTCCCGGTTTACGGGGCGGGACGTCCATGTCCCGTCCACGTCATGTCATTTGCCCATGCCGCCGAGCATGCCCTTGCCCTGCTTGAGCACGACATCGCAGGCCTTCTTGGTGACCTTGGCTTTCATGTCGCCCATGGGGGAGCTGTCCGAGCCGCCTGCGCCACCCAGATCCACGGTCTTGCCGTCCTTGGATTTGAGCAGGCCCTTGGCGCCGTCGAGATACCCCTTGTCCTGCGTCGGCGCGGCGGCGGTCGCGGACGAGCCGCCACCCAGCTTGCCGAGCAGTTGATCCTTCACGCCCGAAGCGCCGCTGTCGCCGCCGAGGTAGTTGTTGGTGACGCAGTACTGCAGGATGCCGGCGACGTTGCCCATGCTGCCGGAGGTGAGCGAGCTGCTGGACGATCCACCCATCAGCTTGTCGAGCTGACCGGCGGATGCCACGGGAGCGGCGATGGCGAGGGTGAGGGCGATGCCGGCGAGGACGGTCTTCATGACGTTGGCTCCGGAGGGTCGAGGTCCGGAAGGGATAAACCTTCGCGCGTTAGACGGATGTAAGCGGTCCGCCGCCAGCCCGTCTTCGTGCCGGTTATGCTCGACCGTCCCTCCTCGCATCGGTCCCGGCCTTGCCAAGCACCCGCCTCCTGCCCATCGCCCTCGCGCTCGCCCTCACGGCCTCGCTCTTTGTGGGAGCCGATTCATCCGCGAAGGGTGCTAGCGACGGACCATCCATCCAATCCCCCCGCGTGGAACGCAGCAACACCCCCAGCTACGTAGACACACCCACCCCACGCTTCTCCTGGCTCATCGCGTCACGCGTCAACGGCACCCGCCAGACCGGCTACCGTATCGTCGTGACACACGACGGCAAGGCCGTCTGGGACAGCGGTGACGTCCCCTCGCCGCAATCCTTCGACATCGACTACGCAGGTCCCGCGCTCTTGCCAGGGCAACGCTACGAATGGCGCGCCGATGTGCATACCTCGGACGGCGACGGCAGCACGACATCGCACTTTGACACGGCACTCGACGAGCCGGGCTGGCACGGCGCGCAATGGATCGGCAAGGCCGACGCGACAAGCGTGCCCGCACCGTTGCTGCGCAAGTCGTTCCATGTCGATGCGAACGCCACGCGCGCAACGCTTTATGTCGCCGCGGGCGGATACGCCGACCTTTCCATCGATGGGCGGCCGGTCGGCGATGCCGTGCTCTCCCCCGGCTTCACCGACTACGACAAGCGCGTGGAAGTGGTCGCCACCGATGTCGCGCTGACGCCAGGCGAACATACGCTCGCTGCCGAACTGGGTCGCGGTTTCTACGGCATGACCAACCCGAACGTCTGGCATTGGGAACGCGCGCCCTGGCACGGGCAACCGCGCATGCGTGCGTTACTGCGCATTCGCTATGACGACGGACACGTGCAGGACATCGTCACCGACGACAGCTGGCGCATGGCCGACGGCCCGACGCGTCTGGATGATCTCTACGGTGGCGAAACCTACGACGCACGCGCATCGACGCCGACGATGTGGGCGCCGGCGGCGGAGCTTCCCGCACCGCGCGGCAAGCTCGTCGCGCAGACCGAACAACCGATCCGCGTGATCGACACCTTGCACGCCACCTCGGTGACCGAGCCGAAGCCCGGCGTGTTCGTCTTCGCTTTCGCGCGCGTCATCGCAGGCTGGGCGAGTTTCGACGTGACCGGTCCGGCGGGGACGACGATCACGGCGCATTACGGTGAGAAGCTGATGCCCGATGGCACGGTGGATGCGCGCGACGAGCATCACTATTTCAAGGCGGGATTCCAGACGGATCGGCTCACGCTTGCCGGCACACGCGAGCGCTGGCATCCGCGGTTCTCCTACAAGGGCTTCCGCTACGTGCAGGTCGAAGGCTGGCCGGGCGACAAGCCGGCACTCGGCGCCGTCACCGCGCAGGTCGTGCATACCGACGTCGCCGTGACCGGCCGCTTCGAGAGCGCGAACCCCTTGCTCGACTGGATCCATCGCGCCGCCGTCGACACCTTGCTCAACAACCTCTACGGCATCCCCACTGATACACCGATGTACGAAAAGAACGGCTGGACCGGCGACGGCATGCTCGGTGCGGATATGTTCCTGCGCAACGTCGATGCCGATCGCCTGCTGGCGAAGTGGGTGCGCGACATCGCCGATACGCGCAAGGCGGATGGTTCGCCTTTGCTGATCGCGCCGAATCCCGGCTGGGGCGACGTCCGCGCGCCGACCTGGCACGCCGCCTATGTGCTGGTGCCGTGGTCACTCTGGATGAACGCGGGTGATCGTCGCCCCATCGATGAACATATCGAAGGCATCGCGCGCTATGTGGCGATGGAGAACGCGCGTTCGCCCGGAGGTATCGCCGATACCGAACTGGGCGACTGGGTGAGTCCGGAAACCGACCCGGGTGGTGAGAATGCGCCGGAAGACAAACGCGTCGCCGCCACGGCGTACCTGTATCGCATGCAGCGCGTCACCGCGGACATGCTTCGCCTGCGCGGCGACACAACACGTGCGGCGGGATTCGATGCGCAGGCGGATCTCGTGCGCGACGCCTTCAATGCACGCTTCCTCGATCGCGTAGCCGGTCACTACCGGGGCGAGGGCGATGAGGGCTATCGCCAGGCGCACAACCTGCTGGCGCTGGCCTTCGGGCTGGTGCCCGACGACTTGCGCGATCGCGTCGCCGCCGGCGTGGCGGAGGATGCGAAGGCCCGGGGCGACCACCTCGATACCGGCGCCCTGGCGACCAAGATTATCCTCCCGGTGCTCACGGCGACCGGGCACGCCGACGAGGCCTGGCGCATCGCTACCCAGGTGAGTTTTCCGAGTTGGGGCTTCTGGCGGGCGAACGGCGCGACCAGCCTGTGGGAGCACTGGAAGCTGGCCTCGCGCTCGCGGGGACATTATTTCCTCGGCACGGTGGATGACTGGCTGTTTGGCGACGTTGCCGGGTTGCGGCCGTTGGAACCGGGTTGGCGCCGCATCGAGGTGCGGCCGGCGGTGACCGCGTGGCTGGATCATGCTTCCGCCGCTGTGATGACGCCATATGGGGAGGCTTCGGTGGCTTGGCGGAAGGTGGGTGGGCGGGTGGAGCTGAATGTGCATGTGCCGGTGGGGGCGGAGGCGGTCATCGGGCTGCCTGGGCGGTCGGACAGGGTTGTGGGGTCGGGGGATCATCATTTGGGCGCTCCGTAGGGATCGCCGATGAATCGGCTCCTACACGGGGCCGGTCGGGTGCGTCGTTCACAAAAGTGTCGTAAAGACCTGCGAATTCCGGCCGTTAATGCATACACGGGGAAAGCACAGGGTGACGGTACATGTCCGCATTGAAGAACTGGTTCGGCCGCACGACGTTGAACGCGCGCGTGTGGATGGTGATGACCGTGGTGGTGCTTGGTCTGGTCGGGCAGACCGTCATGTCGGGCGTGGAAAGTCGCCATGTGCAGATGACGCAGCTGGCCGACACGCTGGAGCAGCACGTGACCGCCGCGATCGCCGTGGCGGAGGCGTATCACGCGCGCGCTGAAAAGGGCCAGATGAGCGATCTTGAAGCGCGCGTCGCCGCACTCGACGACATCCAGGCGATGCGCTGGTCGAACAACACCGGATACGTCTTCGCGTTCGACTCGGCGCTGACGATGCGCATGCATCCGCTGCGCGCCGACGACATCGGCAAGAACATTCGCGACGACAAGGACGGCAAGGGTTTCCATCAGTACGTGGCCATGCTCGACGCCGACACGAAGGACGGCCATGGCATGACGCGTTACACGCAGGTCATGCCCAAGACCAACGAGCTCAGGGACAAGATCAGCTATTCCAGCTGGTACAAGCCCTGGGACCTGCACTTCATCTCCGGGGCCTATTTCAGCGACATCGACGCGGCCTTCCACGCGCAGCTGCAGCGTGACCTGCTGAAGTCCGCGGTCATCGCCGGTCTCGCCCTGCTGGTGATCTGGCTGTCGATGAGCAGTATCCGGGCGACGGTCGGTGGTGAGCCGCGTGACGCCGTGCATATTGCCGGCCGTATCGCCGGTGGCGACCTGCGCAGCGACGGTGGCGAGTACGCCCCGGCCAGCCTGCTCGGCGCACTGGAGCGCATGCGCGGTACCTTGTCTTCCATTGTTTCCGAAGTGCAGCAAGGGGCGCATGTGGTCGCCACGACGTCCGCCGAGATTGCGCGTGGCAACGACGACTTGTCGCAGCGCACGCAGGAGCAGGCGTCCAGCCTCGAAGAAACCGCGGCATCCATGGAAGAAATGACCGCCACGGTGAAGCAGAACGCGGAAAACGCCACCGCCGCCGACCGACTCTCGCGTCATGCGCGCAGCGAAGCGGAGAAGGGTGGCGACGTGGTTGGCGAAGCCATGGCCGCCATGCGTGAGATCGGCGACTCCAGCCGCCGCATTGGCGACATCGTCGGTCTGATCGACGAGATCGCCTTCCAGACCAACCTGCTGGCGCTCAACGCTGCCGTGGAAGCGGCACGCGCCGGCGAACAAGGTCGGGGCTTCGCGGTCGTGGCGGCGGAAGTGCGTCGACTGGCCCAGTCCAGCGCCGCGGCGTCGCGCGAGATCAAGGGACTGATCGCCGAAAGCGGTGAACGTGTCGAGATCGGTGCCGCGCTGGTCGAGCAGTCCTCCGGGGCCTTGCGCGACATCGTCGCCAGCGTGAAGAAGGTGACCGACATCGTCGCCGAGATCGCCGCGGCCAGCGCCGAGCAGTCGGCAGGCGTGGATCAGGTCAACCTGGCCATCGCGCAGATCGACCAGGTGACCCAGGAGAACGCCGCGCTGGTGGAAGAGGCTGCCGCCGCGGCCAAGTCCATGCAGGACCAGGCGCACTCGCTGAGCGATCAGGTGGCGTTCTTCACCGTGGACGGCACCGCCAGCGCCGAGCGGCGAGCCCCTGCTTCGGCGGTGGAACGGGCGGCGCACGACCTCAGTTTCGGCCAGTCGGCGCCAGTGAAGAAGGGCAGCGATGCCTGGGCGGCATTTGCCTGAGGTGACAGAACGTCACTAAAGCGCTGCGAATAAGTCGCTTCAGTCAACAGTCCCGTCGGCCTATCGTCCTCCTCGTCGCTATCAACACGAGGAGAACGTCATGTACGCCATTACCGGAATCACCGGCCAGGTCGGCACCGCCCTTGCCGACGCGCTGTTCGCCGCAGGCAAGCCTTTCCGCGCGGTCGTTCGCGATGCAGCGAAGGGTGTGGTCTTCGCCGAGCGCGGTGCCGACGTCGCCGTCGCCGACGTGGATGACACGCCGGCGCTGACCCGTGCCTTCGAGGGGGCGGAAGCGATCTTCGTCCTGTTGCCGCCGCTGTTCGATCCGTCGCCGGGCTATCCCGAATCGACGCGTAGCATCGCCTCGATCCGCGACGCCCTGCTTGCCGCCCGTCCTGACCGCGTCGTCGTCCTGTCGACCGTCGGTGCGCACGCCACCGAGGAAAACCTCCTCTCACAGCTGGGTCGCATGGAAGATGTGCTGGGCAAGCTGCCCATGCCGGTGACCTTTCTGCGCGCCGGCTGGTTCTTCGAGAACGCCCAATGGGATGCTGCCGCGGCGCGCGAGACGGGTGTCATCGACAGCTATTTGTACCCGCTCGATCGCAAAGTGCCCATGGTTGCCACGAAGGACATCGGCGAGCTGGCCGCCACGCTCCTGGGTGAGGCCTCGACGGGCGTCCGCGTGGTCGAACTCGAAAGTACCGAGCGGACCAGCCCGGACGATATCGCTGCGGCCTTCGCCAAAGCGCTCGGTCGCGACGTGGTCGCCCGTGTCGTGCCGCGTGACGAATGGGAATCGCGTTTCGTCGCCCAGGGCATGACGAACCCGACCCCTCGCACGCGCATGCTGGATGGCTTCAACGAAGGCTGGATCGACTTCGAAGGGACCCCGGTGAAAGGCCGTACGGGTGTCGACGAGGTGATCGCCCGGTTGGTGAGTCGCGGCGGCTGACCTATCCTGCGTTGCAACGCCGCTGCTCGAGGAACGCCCGCATGGATCACACCGCCAGTTATGTCCACGGTGCGAGCGCGACGCCGTTGCTCGGTGAAACGGTCGGGACCATGCTCGACCGTATCGCCGCACGCTGGCCGGACCGGCCGGCCCTGGTCGTACGCCAGCAGGGCATTCGCTGGACGTACGCGGCGTTCCACGCCGAGGTGGAGCGGGTGGCGGCCGGTCTGCTCGCGCTCGGCCTGGAACGCGGCGATCGCGTCGGTATCTGGGCGCCGAACCGGGCCGAGTGGGTCGTGGCGCAGTTTGCCGCGCCGAAGGCCGGCCTCATCCTCGTCAACATCAATCCGGCGTATCGCTCGCACGAGCTGGCCTATTCGTTGAACAAGGTGGCCTGTCGCGCCCTGATCCTGCCGCGGGCGTTCAAGAGTTCGCGCTACCTCGAGATCCTCAGCGGCCTCGCGCCGGAGCTCGCCAGTTCGATACCCGGCGGCCTGCGTGCCGCCGCATTGCCGGACCTGCGTCACGTCATCCTGCTCGACGATGAGCCGGCAGCAGGCACACGACGCTGGGCCGACATCGTCGCCGACGCGGAAGCGCGGGCACGGCTCGCCGCGATCGAAACCGAGCTGTCGTTCGACGACCCGGTGAATATCCAGTTCACCTCCGGTACGACAGGCGCACCGAAGGGTGCCACGCTCACGCATCACAACATCCTCAACAACGGCTTTTTCATTGGCGAGGCCATGCGCCTCACCGAAGAGGACCGGCTGTGCATCCCGGTGCCGTTCTATCACTGCTTCGGCATGGTGCTGGGCAACCTTGCCTGCGTGACGCACGGTGCCTGCATGGTCATCCCCGGCGAAGGCTTCGACGCGCTGGCGACGCTGGAGGCCGTGGCCGAGGAGCGATGTACAGGCTTGCATGGTGTGCCGACCATGTTCATCGCCGAGCTGGAACATCCCCGTTTCCACGAGTTCGACCTCACCTCGCTGCGTACCGGCATCATGGCAGGCTCGCCGTGTCCGATCGAGATCATGCGTCGCGTAGTGCGCGACATGCACATGGCCGAAGTGACGATCGCCTATGGCATGACCGAGACGAGTCCGGTGAGTTTCCAGACCGTCGCGGAAGATCCGCTCGAACTTCGCGTCTCGACGGTCGGAAGGGTGCATCCGCATGTGGAGGTGAAGATCGTCGATGAAACCGGGCGTGTCGTGCCGCGCGGCCAGACAGGCGAACTTCTGACGCGTGGCTACTCGGTCATGCGCGGCTACTGGGGCGACGAAGCCAATACGCGCACCGCGCTCGACGAGGCGCGCTGGATGCATACGGGCGATCTGGCCACGATCGACGCCGCCGGGTACTGCACTATCGTCGGTCGCCTGAAGGACATGATCATTCGCGGTGGCGAGAACATCTATCCGCGCGAGATCGAGGAGTTCCTCTACGGCCATCCGGATATCCAGGATGTGCAGGTCTTCGGTGTGCCGGACGAGCGCCTGGGCGAGCAGGTCTGTGCCTGGATACGCCTGCGCGACGGGTCGTCCGTATCGGCAGCCGCCATCCAGGATTACTGCCGGCGACATCTCGCGTACTTCAAGGTGCCGCATTACGTGCGCTTCGTCGATGCCTTCCCCATGACGGTAACCGGCAAGGTGCAGAAATACCTGATGCGCGAAGCGATGCTGGCCGCGCTTGCCGAAAAGGCGAGTGCGTAACGGCGTTCGCAAGAAAGTGTGACGTCGCACCTCTACCTCGGATTCACGCCCTGAGCACCACCCTGTACGCAGGGGTGGGGGTACTGCTCATGACGAGGCGTCACGTGAAACGAGTCAGAAGATTTCATCCGGCAACGCTGTTTACGGCGTTCCTGTTCGCGCTGGCCGGTGTCGCGACCTTGCTCGGTGGCATACGCCTCGTCAGTCTCGGCGGCTCCATCTACTATCTTGTGGCTGGCGCGATCCTGCTGGTCGTCGCCCTCCTGTTGCTGCTGCGACAACGCCTCGCTGTCGGCCTCTACGCGCTCATGCTGATCGGCAGCGCCGCCTGGTCGGTGTGGGAAGTCCACTGGGATTTCTGGCAACTGCTGCCGCGCCTCGACGTGTGGTTCGTGCTTGGCCTGTGGCTACTGTTGCCCTGGCCGCGACGTGGGCTTGGGCGCGATCGCTATTACGACAGCGCGCGCGATACCGGTGGCGGCTTTCTCTTCGTATCTTTGCTGATCGTGGCAGTCGTCGGCGTTGTCGGCGTGTTTCATGTCGATCACGAGCTGCCCGGCGAACTGCCGATGGCCGATGTGTCCGGCCCGCAGGGCGATCGCGCCGCGCGTGCGGATGCCGACTGGACCGACTACGGCAGCTCGCCGTATGGCCAGCGCTATTCGCCGCTGACCCAGATCACGCCCGACAACGTCGGTCAGTTGCAGGTCGCGTGGAAGATCGAGACCGGCGACAAGGTGGGTCCGGACGATCCGACCGAGACGACGTCCGAAAACACCCCGCTCAAGATCGGCGACACCGTCTATCTCTGCACGCCACACAGCCGCGTCATCGCGGTCGATGCGGCCACCGGACAGAAGCGCTGGGAGTTCGACCCGAAGATCCAGAGTCCGGTCGGTTTCAAGCACTGGGAGCACATGACGTGCCGCGGCGTCTCGTACCACGACGATGCGAAGTACGCGTCCGCCGTGATTCCCGCGCCGGCAACGACAGCCGCCGGCGCTCCCGCCGCCGCGTCGACCGCGCCGTTGCCGCCGACCGCCACGGCATCGGCGACGTGTCCGCGTCGTCTGTTCCTGCCGACCGCCGATGCACGCCTCATCGCGCTCGATGCGGATTCCGGTCAGCCCTGCGCCGATTTCGGCGACAAGGGCACGATCAACCTGCGCAGCAACGTCGGCCCGTTCACGCCGGGTGGTTATTACTCCACCTCGCCGCCGGCCGTGACCAGGGATCTCGTCATCATCGGCGGTCACGTGACCGACAACGAATCGACCAACGAGCCGTCCGGCGTGATCCGCGCTTACGACGTGCACGACGGTCACCTGGTCTGGAATTTCGATCCGGGCAATCCGGACGCGACCGCGCCGATCGGTCCCGATGGGATCTATACGCGTAATTCGCCCAACGTCTGGTCGCTCTTCAGCGTCGACGAGAACCTGGGCATCGTCTACTTGCCCATGGGTAACCAGACGCCGGACCAGTTCGCCGGTGGTCGCACGCCCACCTCGGAGAAATTCGGCGCGGGCCTTGTCGCCCTCGACATCGCCACGGGCAAGGTGAAGTGGAACTACCAGTTCACGCACCACGACCTGTGGGACATGGACGTGGGCGGCCAACCGACCCTCGTCGACCTGCAGACGGCCGACGGTGTGAAGCCCGCTGTGCTCGCGTCGACCAAGCAGGGCAGCGTCTACGTGCTCGATCGTCGCGACGGCACGCCTATCGTCCCGATCAACGAAGTGCCGCGTCCACAAGGTGCCGTGCCGGGCGACCACACCGCACCGACGCAGCCGCTGTCCGATCTCAACTTCGCGCCGCCGCAGATTCGCGAGCAGGACATGTGGGGAACCACGCCCTTCGATCAGCTGTGGTGTCGCGTGCGCTTTCGTTCGCTGCGCTACGAGGGCATGTTCACGCCGCCGTCGGAGCAGGGATCGCTGGTTTTCCCGGGTAACTTCGGTGTGTTCGACTGGGGCGGCATCTCGGTCGATCCGACGCGTCAACTGATGCTGATCAATCCCAGCTACATGGCCTTCCAGTCGAAGCTGATTCCGAAGGAGAAGCTGGCGAAGATGGAAGTCGGCCCCGCGAAGAGCGAGACCGAAGGTGTGAAGAAGGCCGAAGGCATTCCCTACGGCATCGAACTCTCGGCCTTCCTGTCGCCGCTGGGTATTCCGTGCCAGGCGCCGCCGTGGGGTTACGTGGCGGGTGTGGACCTGCGCAGCGGCAAGATGCTCTGGCGGCACAAGAACGGCACGATCGTCGATAGTGCGCCGCTGCCGATCCCGATGCCGCTCGGCGTACCGAGCCTGGGTGGCATGGTCACCACCGCCGGTGGCGTCACCTTCCTCAGCGGCACGCTGGACTACTACGTGCGCGGCTACGACGTGCGCACGGGCAGGAAGCTGTGGGAGTCGCGTCTACCCGCAGGCGGGCAGGCCACGCCGATGACGTATGCGGATAGCAGCGGTCGTCAGTACCTGTTGGTGACCGCCGGTGGGCATGGTTCGCTGGGCACGAAACAGGGTGACTGGGTGATTGCTTACGCGCTGCCTAAGCCGTAAAGCATCGCCCCGTGTGTGAAAAGCATCGCCGATAAATCGGCTCCTACCAGAGCGGGGTAGGAGCCGATTCATCGGCGAAGCTCTTCAGGATTACCGCGCCGCCTTCCGCGTATCCGGCAGAAACGCCGCCAGCAGCCCAATCAACGGCAGGAACGCGCAAATCCGATACACCGCTTCGATGCCGATATGGTCCGCCAGCTCGCCGAGCACGGCCGCGCCCAGCCCGCCCATGCCGAACGAGAAGCCGAAGAACAAGCCGGAAATCATGCCGACCTTGCCCGGTACGAGTTCCTGTGCGAACACCACGATCGCCGGGAAGGCCGACGCCAGGATCAGCCCGATCGCCACCGTCAGTGGCGCCGTCCAGAACAGGCTGGCGTAGGGCAGGAGCAGGGTGAAGGGCAGGGTGCCCAGGATCGAGAACCAGATCACCCGCTTGCGGCCGATGCGATCGCCGAGTGGCCCGCCGAGGATGGTGCCCACGGCCACCGCGCCGAGGAACGCGAACAGGTGCAGCTGCGCGTTCTCCACCGACACGTTGAAGCGGTGGATGAGATAGAAGGTGAAGTAGCTGGTCAGGCTGGCCAGGTACACGTACTTCGAGAAGATCATCGCGAGTAGCACGGCGATACCGCGTTTGGCCTCGGCGCTGGTGTGCGTCACCGGTGCCTGCTTCGCCGCGCTGGCCTTCAGTCGCGGCAGGCCATGGTGCTTGTACCACTGGCCGACGTTCCAGAGGATCGCACCGGAAAGCAGGGCCAGCAGGGCGAAGAAGGCCAGGCTCGACTGGCCCCAGCGCACGACGACGACCGCAGCGGCGAGCGGGCCCAGCGCCTGGCCGGCATTGCCGCCGACCTGGAACAGCGACTGAGCCAGGCCGTGCCGGCCACCGGAGGCCATGCGCGCCACCCGCGAGGATTCCGGATGGAAGACCGATGAGCCCATGCCCAGCAGCGAGGCGCCGACGAGCAGCATCGGATAGGTGTGTGCGATGGACAGCACGAGCAGACCGGCCAGCGAGAACAGCGTGCCACCGGGCAGCGCGAGCGGCGTCGGCCGGCGATCCGCATACAGGCCGACCAGCGGCTGCAGGATCGAGGCGGTGATCTGGTAGGTCAGCGTGATCAGGCCGATCTGGCCGAAGTCCAGATGAAAGCCTTCTTTCAGGCCTGGATAAATCGCCGGCAAGAGCGATTGCATCATGTCGTTGAGCAAATGGCAGAAGCTGATCGCGAAGATCACGCCGAACACGGTCGGGTCCGCGCGCGGTGTGTCCACCGTCGCGCTGGCGGGCGCTTGCATGGGGTCGTCCTGGGGATCGGGGAGGCCTATGAGACCACGCTTCCGGGCGTCCCGCGCTAGGATATGGGTCAGACACGTTTGAGATCGGGACAATGATCGTCAAGTACGACCCCGTGGCCTTCGAGGCCGTGCCCCGGCCGGTGGTGTCCCGTGGTCATGAATACCCGGCCTCGTTCGAAATGGCCACGCACCAGCACCGGCGGGGCCAGCTGCTTTATGCGGCGGCGGGCACGGTGGCGGTGACGACGCCGGAGGGTGCCTGGATCGCCCCGCCCGAGCGCGCCGTGTGGATTCCCGGTGGTACGCCGCACTCGGTGCGCATGGTCGGCAGCGTGAGCACGCGCAGCGTCTACATCGAGCAGTCCGCCAGTACCGCCCTGGGCAATCACTGCCGCGTGCTGGCGGTGGCGCCCTTGCTGCGTGCCCTCCTGGTTGCAGCGGTGGATGTCCCACGCGAGTACGACCAGGATGGACGCGACGGTCTGCTGATGTCCCTGGTGGTCGAGGAGATCGCCCGCGCGCCGACCATCCCGCTGGCCTTGCCCTTGCCTACGTATGCGCCGCTCGCCGCCCTTTGCGCGGCCTTCCTCGAGCAGCCACGCATGAGCGAGACCATCGACGACTGGGCGGCCGACCTGGGCATGCACCGACGTCGCTTCACCCGGTTGTTTCGCCGGGAAACGGGCACGAGTTTCGCGCAGTGGCGACAGCAGGCCTGCCTGCTGGTCGCCTTGCCGCGGCTGGCGGCCGGGGAGCCGGTGACCACGGTTGCCCTGGACCTTGGCTACGAAAGCCCGACCAGCTTTTCGACCATGTTTCGTCGGGTGCTGGGCAAGTCACCGAGTCACTACCGGCCTTGAGGTGCCTGCAACGATCGTACCCGCGAACGGTTGACATTCGCGGAATACTAACGCAGCATGCAATCTCGTTAAGACTTTTAGACGTCTATACTGCCGACTGACACACAGGCAACCATCTTGATCATTCAGCCCTCAACGCGCACGCACCTTCTGATCGATATCGTTTCGATCGGTGCGTGTCGCTGTTGTTGTCGCGGCTGATCCTCCTGCGCCCCTGAGCGCACCCGCCCTACGGGCGGTCGAGTAACCCCCTCCCTCTTTCTTTCGATCCTCCGGTCGCGACGACGCGTGCACGATGTGCTGCGCGTTCGTGCCGACGTCGTGCCCGTTGCGGGCGTCCCTGCTTGACTTGATGAGGCACCACCGTGCAAACCAGAATCACCCTTCGCCGTCCTCTCCTTTTTGCCGCGCTGCTGACGGCGCTCGGCACCGGGGCGGCGCTCGCGCAGTCCACCACGGGCGGCATCTCCGGCCAGGTCAACGATCCCCAAGGCGCGACCGTGGTCGTCCGGGGCAGTAGCGGCCTGACACGCGAAGTGAACGTGGATGCCAAGGGACGCTACAGCGCGAGCCAGCTGCCCCTCGGCACCTACTCCGTCACGCTACGGCGCAACGGCGCCGACGTGGAGACGCGGAAGGACGTAGGCCTGAGGGTCGCCGCATCGACCGACGTGTCGTTCGGTGCGGCGACGGCCAACCTCGAGGGCGTCAACGTCAGCGCATCGCGACTGCCGGATATCGACGTCACCACGGTGGATTCGCGCTCTGTCATCACCGCGGAGCAGTTGTCCCGGCTGCCGCTGGCGCGCAACGCCGACGAGATTGCCCGGCTTGCGCCGGGCGTAGTGTCGAACAGCGGTGGTTACACCGGTCCCACCGGGGCGTCGTTGAACAGCTTCGGCGGTTCCGCCGCCAGTGAGAACGCGTATTACATCAACGGCTTCAACGTGACCGATCCGCAGCGCGGGCTGGGTGGCATATCGCTGCCCTACGGCGCGATCGACCAGCAGGAAACCTATACCGGCGGCTACAGCGCTCAGTACGGTCGCTCCGATGGCGGCGTCATCAACCAGGTCGGCAAGCGCGGCAGCAACGAATGGCATGTCGGCGGACAGATCCTGTGGGAGCCCGCGTTTGCGCGCGCCGAGACGAGCAACACCTATTACACCAATGGCCTGCCATCGTCGCCGGTCGCCGGCGAACTGTATCGACCCAATGCGCAGGACCGGAGCTGGGTCACGACGGTCAGCAGCTATGTCGGCGGTCCGCTCATCAAGGACAAGCTGTTTTTCTTCCTCGCCGGGGAGTTCGAACGCCAGGAAGGCTCGACGCATAACGCGGTCGACAGCACGAGTCCGGACGTCCAGTACCGCTACAACTCGCCGCGCTGGTACAGCAAAGTCGACTGGAACATCACGGACAACAACATCCTCGAGCTGACCGGTGCGTCGAACACGCGCAAGACCAGCGGCAGTGTCTACGATTACGACTACACGAACCTGACGCGTGGCGAGCAGATCGGTTCGGCCGACAACATCAAGACCGGTGGCCACGTCTTCTCCGGAAAATATACCGGTTACATCACCGACAACCTGACCGTGTCCGCCCTGTTCGGCAAGATGAAGCTGAGCCAGTACGACCAGCCGGGTGCATACGATCCGAGCCTGACCTACGTGGATGGCCTCATCAACCAGAATCCCGCGTTGAACAACGGTTCGCCACGCGGCAACAACCAGAACGTCTCCACGCTGTACAACGCCGACCGTAGCCAACGCACCACGAACACGCGATTCGACATCACCTATGTACTCGGCGACCACACCCTGAGCGCGGGTATCGACAACGAAGTGACGCGCGCCATCGACCAGGGCTCGCAGGCCTCGGGCGACGGCTACTACTGGACGTACGGCCGTGCCGATCCGAACACGCCGATTTCGACAGGTCTTGGCGTTCCGGCGACGGGTGGCATCGCGAACGGCCAGGACGGCTATTACGTCGTTCGTCATGTGTCCAGTTCGCTCGCCAGCGTCCGTTCCAGCCAGCGCGCGCAGTACATCGAGGACAAGTGGCAGGTGGACGATCGCTGGCTGCTGTCGCTCGGTCTGCGCAACGATCAGTTCGAGAATTACAACCGTGACGGCGACGCCTATGTCACCCAGCACCGGCCCCAGTGGGCGCCGCGACTCGGCTTCAGCTGGGACGTGAACGGTGACGCGAGCTTCAAGGTGTATGGCAATGCCGGTCGCTACTACCTCGGCCTGCCGCTCAACCCGGGACTGAACGCTGCGGGCGCGGCCCTGAGCACCTCGCAGTACTTCACCTATAGCGGCATCGACGGGCAGGGCCTGCCGACCGGCCTTACGTCGTTCTCGCAACCGGTGTCTTCGAACAACTACTACGGCGTCCTTCCGGATCCGCGGACCGTGACCGCGAAGAACCTGAAGTCCGAGTACCAGGACGAGTTCATCCTCGGTTTCACGAAGACACTCGGCCATGACTGGGTCTATGGCGCGAAGCTGACCCAGCGCATCCTGCGCAGCGCGATCGACGATTACTGCGACACGGACCGGATCATCGCCAAGGCGGCCTCGCTCGGCTATGACGTCGCCACGACCAACAGCTGCTACCTGTTCAACCCGGGTCGCGCCAGCACGTTCAACCTGATCGACACCTCGGGACAGCTGGTCAGCGTGCCGATGACCAACGCCGAGTTCGGCTTTCCTCGTCTCGAGCGTCGTTACTACGCACTGGAAAGCTTCCTCGAGCATCCGTTCGACGGCCGTTGGTACGGCAAGGTGGACTACGTCTTCTCGCGCAGCTACGGCGATACCGAAGGCCAGCTGCGCTCCGATGTCCAGGCGACGGCCGCCTCGACCAGTCCGGACTGGGACAACAGCTACCTGATGGAGAACAACAACGGCCCGACCAACAACGACCACACCCACCAGCTCAAGCTCTACGGCTACTACCAGCTGACGCCGGAATGGCTGGTATCCGCGAACCTGAGCTTCGTCTCGGGTGCGCCGAAGGTCTGCCTGGGTTACTACGGCCCCAACCTCACCGATCCGGGCAAGTACGGCGGCCAGTACCACTACTGCGATGGCGTCGCCGCGACGCCGGGGTCGCAGGGCAGGCTGCCGTGGATTCGCCAGCTGGATCTGGGCACGACCTACCGGCCCGCGTTCGCCGAAGGCAAGTTGTCGTTCACGGCGAGCGTCTTCAATGCCTTCAACGATCAGCGGGCGCTCAACCGCTACCCGTACTCGCAGACGGACCCGGGTGTGGCCGATCCGCAGTACGGCCAGGCGGTGGTTCGCCAGTTGCCGCGTTACGTGCGGCTGGGTGTGAGTTACGACATCTGACGGATGTCGCAAACGAGTGCACGGACGATGCCTTCGATGGTTTCGGCAGGCGTATTTCCCACCTCTACGCGGAAGGCCTCCTCGGCCGACGGCTCCTCGAGCGTGGCCAGCTGGCTGTCGAGGAGGCTGGGATCGAAGAAGTGGCCGCTGCGGTGGCCGAGGCGCTCGGCCAGCAACGCACGCGATACGTGGAGGTAAGCGAAGCGCACGTCGTTGTGCCCGACGCGCAAGAAATCGCGGTAGCGTCGCTTCAAGGCGGAGCACGCGAGCACCAGCGATTCGCCGCGCTCGCGGTGGCGATCCATCGTCGCCACGATCGCTTCCAGCCAGGGCTGACGGTCCGTGTCGTCCAGCGGAATGCCGTGCGCCATTTTCTCGCGGTTGGCGGCGGGGTGGAGGCTGTCGCCGTCGATGAAGGGCTGGCCGAGTCGGGTCGCCAGGCCTTCGCCGATCGTGCTTTTGCCGCTGCCGGAGACACCCATGACGATAATGATCATAGGAACAATGATGCCACGCGAACTGTGGGAGCCGCTTCAGCGGCGAAAAGCCAACGAAGCGGCAAAGCAGTAACCTCGCTGGCGTAGTATCCACAGCGCCCCCTCAACGACCCCACCCACCATGGCCATGATCGACCTCCGCAGCGATACCGTCACCCAGCCCACCGAGGCCATGCGCGAAGCCATGTTGCGCGCGCCGGTCGGTGACGATGTCTACGGTGAGGACCCCACGGTCAACGCCCTGCAGGAACGCCTCGCCGGGGAGCTCGGTTTTGCCGCCGCGCTCTTCGTGCCCACGGGAACGCAAAGCAACCTGCTCGCCCTGATGAGTCATTGCGAACGTGGCGACGAATACATCGTCGGTGCGGACGCCCATACGTATCGCTTCGAAGGCGGTGGTGCCGCGGTGCTCGGGTCGATCCAGCCGCAGCCGATTCCGCAGGACGCCGACGGCAGCCTGCCGCTGGACAAGGTCGAGGCGGCGATCAAGCCGATCGACCCGCACTTCGCCCGCTCGCGGCTGCTCGCGCTGGAGAACACCTGGCATGGCCGGACGCTCGCCTTCGGCTATATGGCGCAGGCTCGCGAACTGGCGACCCGTCGTGGCCTCGGCCTGCATCTCGACGGTGCGCGCCTGTACAACGCCGCGATCGCCTACGGCCGACCGGCCCGCGATGTGGCGGCCGGCTTCGACAGCGTCTCGGTGTGTCTGTCCAAGGGACTGGGCGCCCCCGTCGGCTCGGTCCTGCTCGGGAACGCCGCCTTGATCGAGCGTGCGCGTCGCTGGAAGAAGGTCACCGGCGGTGGCTGGCGTCAGGCTGGCATGCTCGCTGCGGCGGCCATGCATGCGCTGGATCATCATGTGGAGCGCCTTGCCGATGATCATGCCCGTGCCAGCCGGCTCGCCGACGGCTTGCGCCGTATCGAAGGTCTCAAGGTCACGGCCTGTCACACCAACATGGTGTTCCTCGACGTGCCCGCGGCACGCCTGAAGGATCTCGCGGCACACATGACGAACGCAGGTGTTCGCCTGAGTATCGGCTACCTGCCGTCGGTCCGGCTCGTGACGCACCTGGATATCGACGATGCGGCGATCGAGCAGACGATCGCTGCTTTCGGATCGTTCGCTTACTGATCCGGACTCAGCGGCGAGGGCTTACTGGCGCGGCGCCATGAGCTTGCGCTGCAGCGAGTAGAGAATCGCGGCGTCGGTCGCATCGAGCGCATCGGTTTCCATCGCGCGGTAGTGGCGATGGAAGGCGATGATCGCGTTGCGCGGGTTGCTGACGTCGTAACCGACCAGACGCATTGCCGCGAGGCTGTCGAAGTTGGGTGGCGCTGGTATGAGCGTCGCGTCGGGCCACAGTCCGAACCCATAGCGGGCCAGCGTCGCCCAGGGAAACTTCACGCTGGGATCGTTCTTGCGTCCCGGCGCGATATCGCCATGGCCGACCACCGCATCGCGTGGAATGCCCAATCGCGAGGTGAGGTCGGCGAGCAGGTTCACCAGCGCCTGGATCTGCGGCTGGGTGAAGGGTGAGTTGCCGTCATTATCGATCTCGATGCCGATGGACGACGAGTTGATGTCGGTCATGCCAGCCCAGCGCGATGCGCCGGCGTGCCAGGCACGCGCATTGTCGTCGACGAGCTGATCGATGCGACCGTCCGCTTCGACCAGGTAGTGCGCGCTGACCGGGCCTTCGCTATTGCGCGTGCTGAGCACGCGCAGGGCGGCGGCGGGATCGCCGATGGACGTGTGGTGCAGCACGATCAGCTGGGCCTTGCGCACGTTGAAGTTCGGCGAGGGGGTCCAGTGCGCGAGCGCGCTGCGTTGCGGTGCGACGGGCGGTGCGGTGGCGCAACCCGCCATCGTGAGCAGGAGAAGGGCGACCGCCGCAAAGCGCGCAGGCCTGGCGACGGTGGAGGCCCGATGCGTCATTCGACGCGGAAATCGCTGCTGGTGATGACCCATTCGATCTCGTCGCCGACGTCGCCGGCATCTTCCCGGGAGGCGACGACGATCTGCAGGTCGACGCAGTCGTGTCCCTCGGACAGCCACTGGGTCTTCTCCAGCGCCATGCCAGCCTTCTTCAGGGCGACACGCAAGGCGGGCAACGTGGTGGCGATCAGCTCGATGCCCTCGTGGACGAGGTTGCCGCCCAGGACCTCGATATCGCAGAGCTTGTCGTCGAGGAAGCGCAGGCGGAGCCAGTCGTTGCCGTCGGGCGTGCTGTATTCGTCCTCGTCGTCCCACATGTTCTCGCCGCCGGCCTTCCAGCCGAGCGAGTCACGGAGCTTCTTGCGTGGCATGCCGAAGAAGATATCGGTGTCGTCGCGGCGAATACCGCGACCGGGAACCAGTTCGTAATGTTCCATGGCTGTCCTCTCAGGTGGCGCGGGTGACCCGCCCGCAAAGCATGAAGGTGGCGGACAGCGAGCGAACAGGCGTCCGCGTCCGCGCTGAATCAGGGTTTATGGTCACGGCCAAGGTAGTCCTCGCTCTGCATCTCGATCAGGCGCGATTCGGTGCGCCCGAACTCGGCGCGAACCTTGTTGCCGTCGTAAAGTTCGGTGATCGGCGCGGCGGCGGAAAGCACCAGCTTGACGTGCCGGTCGTAGAACTCGTCGACCAGAAGGACGAAGCGTTTCGCTTCGTTCTCCGAGTAGACGGTGAATTGGGGCACGTTGGAGACGATGACCGTGGGAAAGGTGCGGGCCAACTCGATGTAATCGGCAACGGCGCGCGGCCCTTCGCATAGCGCGGCGAAATCGAACCAGACGATGTTGTCGGCGCGCTTGCGCACGGGGATCTCGCGGCTGTTCAGCGCGATCGAGCCACCGTCCGCCACGTCGCCCTGCGCCTGGCCGCCGAAGATGCGGGCAAGCGAGCGTTCCGCTTCGGCGCCTGGGGGCACCATGTACACCGATGCCTGGGACAGGGCACGCAGGCGCCAGTCGCGGGGCGAAATCATTTCGTGCACGACGCACTGGGCTTCGATCGCCGCGATCGCCGGCAGGAAGCGGGCGCGCTGCAGGCCACCCTTGTAGAGACCCGAAGGCGGCGTGTTCGACGTGGTGACGAGGGTCACGCCGCGAGCGAACAGGCCATCGAGGAGGCCGGCGAGGATCATCGCATCGCCGATGTCGGACACGAGGAATTCGTCCAGACACAGGACGCGACACTTCGCGGCCAGGCGATCGGCGACTTCGTCGAGTGGATTCTGCCGTTCGCCGAGCTCGCGCAGCATGGCGTGTACCTCCAGCATGAAGCGATGGAAGTGGCGGCGCAGGGCCAGGCCCGGCGCGAGGCTCGAGACGAACAGGTCCATCAGGAAGGTCTTGCCGCGACCGACGCTGCCCCAGAGGTAGAGGCCCGGAACGGCCTTGCGGGGTTCGCTGCCGAGCATGTTGCGCAAGCGGCCGAAAAGACCGGATGCCGGTGGCTCCGGCGTGCAGAGCGCGGCATGCAGGCGGTCGAACTCGGCGATGACGGGCAACTGCGCGGGATCGGATTCCCAGCGATGGCCGGCGATACCGTCGCGGTAGCGCTCGCCCGGTGTCGATTCCGTGCAGTTCATGCGGGGCGGGGTCCCGGCAACCAGTCCTTCACGGCGTGCTTGATCGCACCGCGCAGGTCCATCAGGCGGCGATGGAAGAAGTGACTGGTGTCCTCCATCCGGATCAACTGCGGTCGACGATCCTCCGGCAGGCTATCGATCCAGTCGTAGACGGCCTGCGGCTCGACGATCTCGTCGGCATCGCCCATCACGACCAGCCACGGGCAGGTGGGCAGGTCCAGCGGCCCGAAGTCCCAGCCACGGCCCGCGGCGGGCGGCGCGACGCTGATCAGCGCCTCGGCGCCAAGGCTTACGGCATTGCGCAGCGTGACGTAGCTGCCGAAGGAGAATCCCGCCAGCCACAACGCCGCACCGGGGCGCGTCTTGCGCGCCCAGGCGACCACGGCGGCGAGGTCGTCGCTTTCACCGTGACCGCTGTCGAACTCGCCTTCGGATCCGCCCACGCTGCGAAAGTTGAAGATGACCGTGTCGACGCCGGCTTCGCGCAGCGAGCGCTCGATCATCGTCACGACCTTGTTGCGCATGCTGCCGCCGTCGGTGGACAGCGGATGGCAGATAACCGCGATGGCGTTGCGGGCGACATCGGGGTCGGCGGCCCGGGCTTCGCATTCCAGCTTGCCCGCGGGGCCCGCGAGCGCGAAGCTGGCGGTCTCGTCCGGAAAACGCTCCGGCGCTTCAGATAGATGTTCGCTCATGCCCTTCATGATACCCGCCCCGTGAACGTCCTGGCCCACGCCCTGCTGGCGGGCGACGACGCGGCGCTGCGGCTGGGCGGCGTGATGGGCGATTTCATTCGCGGCACGCCCGATCTGGCCTTGCCGCCGCGCGTGCGTGACGGCATCTACCTGCACCGTGCGATCGACGGCTTCACCGACAGCCACGACGAGGTCCGCGCGGCGCGCGAGCGCCTGCCCGCGCCGTTTCGTCGTTACGCGGGCATCCTGCTGGATATGTGGTTCGACCATTGCCTGGCAAGGGATTTCGCCAAGTGGTCTGCTCATCCCCTGGCCGAATTCTCGACCGGGCTGCGCGACGAGATGCATGCGGCGATGCCGATACTCCCCGATTCGCTTAGGCGCTTCCTTGGCTACATGGACGCCAACGACCTGCCGGCCGGGTACATCGAGCCCGCGGCGATCGGCAAGGCCTTAAGCGGTATCTCGCAGCGTCTGTCGCGCGCCAATCCGGTCGCCGAGGCGATGCCGCTTCTTCTTTCCGAAGACACGATGCTGCGCGGGACCTTCGAGCGGTTCTTTCCGCAACTGAGGGATTTCGCCCGCGAGTGGGTCGTACAGCGCTCGTCGCTTGCGGGATTACGGTAGGAGCCGATTCATCGGCGAATGGGTGCTCGCCTCAGACTGGCCCGCTGCCGCGGGATCGCCGATGAATCGGCTCCTACTTGGCCTGGTCGACCATCCACTTCACCGTGTTGCCGACCTGCTCGTCGGTCAGGGACGGATTGCCGCCCTTGGCCGGCATGTGGTTGCCGTCCGGGCCGGTGTAGCCCTCGATCGCGTGCTTGGTCAGCACGGCGATGCCCTCGGCGATGCGGGCGCCCCAGGCGGACTTGTCGCCGACCTTCGGTGCGCCGGCCACGCCCGCCGTGTGGCAGCTGTGGCAGAGGTTGTCGTAGATCGTCTTGCCGTCGGTGCTACCGCCGTAAGCCACCTGCGAGGCAGCGAGCTTGGCGGCGGCTTCCTGGGCGGCCAGCATGGCGGCACGGCCCGTGTCACCGGCGTATACGGCGCCGACGGGGGCGATCCGGGCCTCGGTCCGCTTGGCGACGGCGGGGTCCTGGTCCTTGGGGATATTGCTGTAGATGATGTACGCCAGCACCATCAGGACGACGGCGAGGACGCTGAGGCCAGCGGTCAGCAATGAGAACTGACGCATGAAGTTCTGGTCGGACTTGCTCGGAGAACCGCTCACGCATTGACTCCACTGAATTTGGGTGTGCCGTCCCCCTCCCCGGGCTCCGGCGTGCCTGCGGCCGCGATGCGGCGTCGAACCGGGCGAGTATAACGGAACCCTTGCTTGAGTCAGCGGTCTTGAGATCGGCGCTGGAACGGTTCATGCGGAAAGGGGTAAACATGCCGTCAGTCATGGGGGACCCCTGTCAACCGGCATTGTTCAATTCCGTTCCCCAACACCTAACATTGGCGCCGTCGATCCTTAACCTTCGGGGGGTATAACCCCCCCATGGCGCACGGCGCGCCCGGTCGGAGCGGTGCCTTCGACCGGTTATTCATCTGGGAGTGTTACATGTCGCGTTTCTGGAAAATCGCGCTGGCCGTCATTGTGGTCGTGCTGATTGCGGGCTTCTTCCTTATCAGGAGCCATCAGGCCAAGGGGGGCGACGCTGCGGCGGGTGCCCAGGCCAACGGCGAGGGGCAGGGCAAGGACCAGCCGCCCGTGCCGGTCACGGTCGTGCCCGTGGCGACGCAGGATGTGCCGGTGTACCTCACGGCCCTCGGGACCGTGCAGGCACGTAACACGGTCACCGTGCGCCCGCAGGTGGGCGGCCAGCTGATGAAGCTCAACTTCCAGGAAGGCCAGGAAGTGAAGAAGGGCGACGTCATCGCGGAGATCGACCCGCGCACGATCCAGTCCCAGTACGACCAGTCCGTCGCCAAGCTCAAGCAGGACCAGGCGCTCGCCGCCACGGCCAAGAACAACCTCGACCGCTCGACCAACCTGGTCAGCAAGGGCGGCCAGCAGTACGTGTCCAAGCAGGACCTGGACAACCTCAAGAACAGCCTCGACCAAGCCGTGGCGACCGCCAACGCCGACCAGGCCGCGATCCGTGCCGCCCAGGTGCAGCTCGGCTTCACCAAGGTCATCGCGCCGATCGACGGCCTCGCCGGCATCCGCTCGGTGGACGCCGGCAACATCGTCGCCACCACGGACGCGATCGTGACGCTCACCGAGCTGCACCCGATCTACGTCATGTTCTACCTGCCCGAGAAGAACCTCGACCTGGTCCGTGGCTCGACGACGGACGGTTCGCTCTCCGCGCTGGAAGTCTCCGCGCTCGACCGCGTCGATTCGCATGCCATCGCCACGGGCCATCTGGACGTCCTCGACAACACCATCGACACCAGCACCGGCACGTTCCGCCTGCGCTCGCTGTTCGATAACGAGAAGACCCAGCTCTGGCCGGGCCAGTTCGTCAACGTGCAGCTGAAGGTGCGCACGGTGAAGAACGGTCTGGTGGTGCCTGCGCAGGCCGTTCAGCGCGGTCCGGACGGCGATTACGTTTACCTCGTGCAGGGCGACAACACGGTCAAGATGCAGGCGGTGGAAACCGCGACCGAGGTCGGCGACAGCCACGTCATGCTCAGCAAGGGCGTGAAGGTCGGCGACAAGGTGGTCACCGAAGGCCAGTTCCGCCTCAAGCCGGGTTCGAAGATCCAGCCGCTGGCGCCGGGCCAGGTGCCCGAAGCACCCACCGCCGAAGAGCTGCAGAAGTCGAAGACGGCAGGCAAGCAGGGTCGCCAGGGCGGCAAGCGCGGCGGTTGACAGAGCGCGCGGCGTGTCCATGACGGACGCGCCGCCCACGGACCGCAAGGTCCCGACACCAGGACACAAACGTGGGTTTTTCGACACTCTTCATTCGCCGACCGATCGCAACCTCGCTGCTGATGGTGGCGGTGCTGTTGCTCGGTATCCTCGGCTACCGCCAGCTACCGGTGTCGGCGCTGCCGGAGATCAGTGCGCCGAGCATGGTCGTCACCACGCAGTATCCGGGTGCCAGCGCCACGACGATGGCCGCCCTGGTCACGACGCCGCTCGAGCGTAACTTCGGCCAGATTTCCGGCCTGACCTCGATGAGCTCGGATTCGTCGGCGGGCCTGTCGACGATCGTGCTGCAGTTCGCCATGGATCGCGACATCGACGTGGCCGCGCAGGACGTGCAGGCGGCGATCAACCAGGCGCGCGGCACGCTGCCGAACAACCTGCCGTATCCGCCTGTCTACAATCGCGTGAACCCGGCCGACGCGCCGATCATGACCCTCATGCTCACCTCGGACAGCCTGCCGCTGCGCGACGTGAACAACTACGCCGACTCGATCATCGCGCAGAAGCTGGCGCAGGTTCAGGGCGTCGGCCTGGTCTCGATCGCCGGTAACGTACGTCCGGCCGTGCGCATCCAGATCAACCCGGCGCAGCTGGCCAATCTCGGCCTGACCATGGAGGACGTGCGCAGTTCGCTCACGCAGGCCAACGTCAATGCGCCCAAGGGCACGCTCAACGGCAAGACCCAGTCCTACAGCATCGGCACCAACGACCAGCTGGCCGATGCGGCCGAGTACAAGGGCACCATCATCGCGTACAAGAACGGCGCACCCGTGCGCCTTTCCGATGTCGCCAACGTGATCGATGGTGTCGAGAACGACCAGCTCGCCGCCTGGGCGAATGGCAAGCCCGCCGTGCTGCTCGACATCCGCCGCCAGCCCGGTGCGAACATCGTGCAGACGGTGCAGCAGATCCGGCAGACGATTCCCGACCTGCAGAAGGTGCTCCCGGCCGACGTCCACCTCAAGGTGTTCTCCGATCGGACCATCACCATCCGTGCCTCGGTCGAAGACGTCCAGTTCACCCTCATCCTGACGATCTTCCTCGTCGTCGCGGTGATCTTCGTCTTCCTTCGTCGCCTGTGGGCGACGGTCATTCCGTCAGTCGCCGTGCCGCTGTCGCTGGTGGGTACGTTCGGCGTGATGGCCTTCGCCGGCATGTCGCTGGACAACCTCTCGCTGATGGCGCTCGCGGTGGCCACGGGCTTCGTCGTCGACGATGCGATCGTGATGATCGAGAACATCGTCCGCTACATCGAGCAGGGCCACGACGCCAAGACCGCGGCGGAAATCGGTGCGAAGGAAATCGGCTTCACCGTCCTGTCGCTGACCGTCTCGCTGATCGCGGTGTTCCTGCCGCTGCTGCTGATGCCGGGCGTGACCGGTCGCCTGTTCCACGAGTTCGCCTGGGTGCTGACGATCGCCGTCGCCATCTCGATGTTGGTCTCGCTGACCCTTACCCCGATGATGTGCGCCTACCTGCTCAAGGCCGACGAGCTGCCGGACGCGGAAGACGCGCACGAGCATGCGTCGGCCTCGGGCAAGCACACCACCTGGTCACGCATCGTCGACGGTTACGGCAGCAGCCTGGACTGGGTGCTCGACCATCGTCCGCTGACCATGGTCGTCGCCGCGCTCACGGTGGCTCTGACCGTTGTGCTCTACATCATCATTCCCAAGGGCCTGCTGCCCGAGCAGGACACCGGCCTGATCACCGCCGTGGTCCAGGCCGACCAGAACGTGGCCTTCCCGCAGATGGAGCAGCGCACCAAGGCCGTGGCCGACGCGCTGGCGAAAGACCCGGCGGTCGCTGGTGTCGCCGCCTTCATCGGTGCGGGCTCGATCAACCCGACGCTCAACCAGGGCCAGCTGTCGCTGGTGCTGAAGGATCGTGGCGATCGCGCCTCGCTCGACGAACTCCTGCCGCGCCTGCAGAAGACCGTGGAGAACATCGCCGGTGTCGCGCTGTACCTGAAGCCGGTGCAGGACGTGACGCTGGACACCCAGGTCTCTGCAACCGAGTACCAGTACTCACTGTCCGACGTGAACTCCACGGAACTCGCCGGCTACGCGCAGCAGATGACTTCGGCCCTGCGCAAGCGCAAGGAGCTGTCGGATGTCGACAACAACCTGGCCGACCAGGGCACGGCGCTGAAGCTGACCATCGATCGCGACAGTGCCAGCCGCCTCGGCGTGCCGGTGCAGACGATCGACGACACCTTGTACGACGCCTTCGGCCAGCGCCAGATCTCGACCATCTTCACCCAGTTGAACCAGTACCGCGTGGTGATGGAAGTCTCGCCGGAGTTCCGCACCAGCTCGGACCTGCTCAACAAGCTGACCGTGCGCGGCAACGGCAACGGCGCGCTCACCGGTTCGAACGCCACGAGCTTCGGCCAGCTGGCATCGAGCAACTCGGCCACGCCAGCCGGTATCGGCAATACCGGTAACGTCGGTTTCCAGGTCGGCGGTGGCGGCACGATTCCGATCACCGCGCTGGCCAGTTCCGTCGTGACCAGTGCGCCGCTGGTGGTCACCCATCTGCAGCAGCTGCCGGCGGTGACGATCTCGTTCAACCTCGCGAAGGGCGAATCGCTGTCCGAGGCAGTCGCAGCGATCCACGAGGTCGAGAAACAGCTCAACTTCCCGCCGCAGGTGCGCGGTCAGTTCATCGGCAAGGCCGCGGAGTTCTCCTCGTCGGTCGGTGACGAAGTGCTTCTGCTGCTGGCCTCGATCATCGTCATCTACATCGTGCTGGGCGTGCTCTACGAGAGCTACATCCACCCGCTGACGATCATCTCCACGTTGCCGCCGGCAGGCGTCGGCGCGCTGCTCGCCCTGCTGATGTGCGGCATGACACTCTCGGTCGACGGCATCGTCGGTATCGTGCTGCTGATCGGTATCGTGAAGAAGAACGCGATCATGATGATCGACTTCGCGATCGAGGCGAAACGCACCGGGCTGAATGCGCAGGAAGCGATCCGTCGCGCCTGCCTGCTGCGTTTCCGCCCGATCATGATGACCACCGCGGCGGCGCTGCTCGGCGCCTTGCCGCTGGCCCTCGGCACCGGCATCGGTTCGGAACTGCGCAAGCCGCTGGGTGTGTCGATCGTCGGCGGCCTGTTGCTTTCGCAGCTGGTGACCCTCTACACCACGCCGGTGATCTACCTCTACATGGAGCGATTCTCCGACTGGCTGGCGGAGCGCAAGGCGCGACGAGAGCTATTGCTGGCAGACGCCCGGCCCGCTTCCTGATGCGAAGCGTCGCCGGGGGAGACCGCACCACCCTCATTCGCCGGACGGTTCGCCGCCCGGCGAAACCTTTTTCCGGGATACGCGTTGATACAGGGACGATCGACGCGATCCAGCACGAGAAAAGCCGTCCCACTGCATGAATATTTCCGGCCCGTTCATCCGCCGACCCATCGGCACGACGTTGCTCGCCATCGGGCTTTTTGTCGTCGGCATGATCTGTTACTCCCTGCTCGGCGTCGCCGCGCTGCCGAACATCCAGTTCCCCGCGATCTTCGTCCAGGCACAGCAGTCCGGCGCCGATGCGAGCACCATGGCCTCCACCGTCGCCGCACCCCTGGAGCGCCACCTGGGTCAGGTGCCGGGCGTGGAGTCGATGCGTTCGAACAGTTCCGAGGGCAGTACCTTCGTGCTGCTGTTCTTCCAGAACGGGACCAACATCGACGCCGCCGCGCGCGACGTGCAGTCGGCGATCAACGCGGCCCAGCCGGACCTTCCCGCGGGCTTGCTCAATGCGCCCTCGTACCAGAAGGCCAACCCTAACGACGATCCGGTGATCGTGCTGGCGCTGACCTCGGACACGGTCGCGCCGACCGAGTTGTACAACGTGGCCGACTCGATCCTCGCGCAGCGCCTTCGCCAGCAGGAGGGCATCGCCTCGGTGGACATCGCCGGAAGCGCCACGCCGGCCATTCGCGTGGACGTGAACCTGCGCGCGCTCAACGCCATGGGCCTGTCGCCGGACCAGCTGCGTAACGCGCTCACCGCCGCCAACGTCACCTCGCCACAAGGCTTCCTCACCGACGGTTACAGCAACATCGCCGTGACCGCGACGGACTCCCTGCATACGGCCGATGATTTCGGCAAGCTGGTGATCGCGGTCAAGAACAGCGTGCCGATCCGCCTGTCCGACATCGCGCATGTGTACGACGGTCAGCAGGACGCCTACCAGGCCGCATGGTTCAACGGTAAGCCCGGGATCCTGATGTACGTGTATCGCAAGTCGGATGCGAACGTCATCGAGACCGTCGACCGCATCAAGGCGCAGATCCCGACCATGCAGGCCTGGTTGCCGGCCGGCGTCAAACTGCACTCGTTCTTCGATGGCACGCCGACCATCCGCGCTTCACTGCACGAGGTGCAGGCGACCCTGCTGATCAGCCTCGGCATGGTGATCATGACGATGGCGCTGTTCCTGCGCCGCCTCGCGCCCACCGTCATCGCTGGCCTTGCCGTGCCCCTGTCGCTGGCAGGCGCGTTCGTGGCCATGTATTGCTTCGGCTATACATTGAACAACCTGACCCTGCTGGCGCTGGTGATCGCGATCGGTTTCGTCGTCGACGATGCGATCGTGGTCATCGAGAACGTCATCCGGCACATGGACGAAGGCCTTTCCCGATTCGAGGCCGCCTTGCTCGGCGCGCGCGAGATCGGCTTCACCATCGTGTCGATCACCGCCTCGCTGATCGCGGTATTCATCCCCCTGTTGTTTGCCGGCGGCATCACCGGCATGTTCTTCAAGGAATTCACGGTCACCCTGGTCGCTGCGATCGTCGTTTCGGCCCTGGTGTCGCTCACGCTGACGCCGTCGCTCTGCGGCCATTTCCTCACGGCACACAAGAACGACAAGCCCGAGTCGAGGCTGGGTCGCGCGCTGGAGCGCGGGCAGGAGCGACTGATCGGTGTCTATCGTCGCGCGCTGGACTGGTCGCTGCGCCATGCGTTGCTGATGGCGCTCACGCCGCTGGTGCTTGTCGGCATCACCTTCGTGCTGGCCGGTATGGTCAAGGGCGGTTTCTTCCCGCCGCAGGACACCGGCCTGATGGCCGCGCGCGCTACGGCAAGTTCCACCGTGTCGTTCGGCGAAATGAAGTCGCGCCAGGCACGTCTCACCGAGATGTTGCTTGCCGATCCGGACGTGAAGTCGGTCGGCTCCCGTCTCGGTACGAGTCGTACCGGTTCGACCGGCTCGTTCAATATCGAGCTGAAGACCGTCGCGGATGGCCGTGAAGACACCACCTTCGATGCGCTCGATCGCATTTCGGCGAAGGCCAACAAATACCCCGACCTCAACCTGCGGCTGCGCCCGATCCAGGACCTCCCCACGGGCGGTGGTGGTGGCACCTCTCAGGGTGGCCAGTATTCGGTATCGCTCAAGGGTAACGATGTCGCCGAATTGCAGGAGTGGCTGCCGAAGCTGGTCGACGCGCTGAAGAAGAACAAGATGCTCAAGGACGTCGGCAGCGATATCGATGCCGCCGGCCTGCGCCAGAACATCGTGATCGATCGTGACACGGCGGGGCGCCTCGGCGTCTCCATCGGCAACATCGACGGCGCGCTGTACAACGCCTTCGGCCAGCGCGCGGTGTCGACGATCTACTCGGACATCAACCAGTACCGCGTCATCGTCAACGCGTTGCCGCAGATGGCGGCCACGCCGGAGTCGTTGAACCAGATCTACGTAAAGGCGGACTCCGGTGCCATGGTGCCCATGACTGCGGTGACCAAGCAGGTGCCGGGCCTCGCACCGACCCAGATCGTGCACGAGGACCAGTACACGAGCATGGGCGTGAGCTTCAACCTGGCGCCCGGCGTGAGCATGGGCGAGGCGATGGAGATCATCCAGAAGACGATCAATGGCATGCGCATGCCGGGCGACATCCGTCTCGATGCAGGCAGCGACTTCAGGCGCTTCCAGCAGTCGCAGAGCGACATGCCGCTGCTGATCCTTGCGGCCATCATCGTCGTCTACCTGCTGATGGGCATGCTCTACGAGAGCCTGATCCATCCGGTGACGATTCTGTCCACGCTGCCGGCGGCCGGCGTCGGCGCGCTGGCGGCGTTGGTGATCACCGATACCGAGCTATCGGTGGTGGCGATGATCGCGCTGGTCCTGCTCATCGGCATCGTGAAGAAGAACGCGATCATGATGATCGACTTCGCCCTCGTCGCTGAGCGCGAGCATCACCTGAACTCGAGGGAGGCGATCCGCGAAGCCTGCCTGGTCCGTTTCCGCCCGATCATGATGACCACCATGGTCGCGATCCTCGCCGCACTGCCGCTGGCCATCGGCCTGGGCGAAGGCTCCGAGCTGCGTCGCCCGCTGGGTATCGCGATGATCGGCGGCCTGATCATTTCGCAGAGCCTGACCCTGCTGTCGACCCCGGCGCTGTACGTCATCTTCGCCTGCCTGTCGGAGCGCTGGAAGGCCCGCAAGGCCCGCCGCCGCGAAGCACGCCTCCTGCGACTGAGCGCCCGGTAGGAGCCGATTTATCGGCGATGGGTGCTCGCCGCACCCCGGCCCGCTGCCGCGGGATCGCCGATGAATCGGCTCCTACCAAGCGGGGTGTCGCGTCGGGCGGGTGCGATCCGTACCTGCCAGGCATAACTGCCATGCTGCGTAGCGGCTTTCCCGCCTGCCGCCATCCGCGCCACAATGGTCCGGTTTCCCGCTCGCCGGTGCGCCCTTGAGGCTTGCGCCGGCGGCCCCATGACCTGGCCCACTCAAGCATAAGGCTCGCCGAATCATGTCCAGCTCGCCCAAGATCATCTACACCCTCACCGACGAAGCGCCGTTCCTCGCCACGGCGTCGTTCCTGCCGATCATCGAGGCCTTCGCCGGCACCGCCGGCGTCGCTGTCGAAACGCGCGATATCTCGCTCGCCGGCCGCATCCTCTCGCAGTTTCCGGATTACCTCACCGACGCCCAGAAGATCGGCGATCACCTGGCCGAGCTCGGCGCCCTGGCGACCACGCCGGACGCCAACATCATCAAGCTGCCCAACATCAGCGCCTCCGTGCCGCAGATGAAGGCCGCGATCCGCGAACTCCAGTCGCAGGGTTACAAGCTGCCCGATTACGTCGACGCCCCCTCCACCGACGAGCAGAAGGACACGAACGCTCGCTATGGCAAGGCCATGGGTAGCGCCGTGAACCCCGTGCTGCGCGAAGGCAATTCCGACCGTCGCGCGCCGCTTTCGGTGAAGAACTTCGCACGCAAGCACCCGCACCGCATGGGCAAGTGGTCGAGCGAGTCAAAGTCGCATGTCTCGCACATGGACGGCGGCGATTTCTACGGCAGCGAGAAGTCGGCCACGCTGGAAAAGGCGGGTAGCCTGCGCATCGAATTCACCGCCGCCGATGGCGGCGTGAAGGTGTTGAAGGACAAGGTCGCGGTCAAGGCGGGCGAGATCGTCGACGCCGCGGTGATGAGCAAGAAGGCCCTCGCCAGCTTCATCGATGCGCAGATCGCCGATGCACAGGCCAAGGGCGTGCTCTTCTCGCTGCATCTGAAGGCCACCATGATGAAGGTCTCCGACCCGATCATGTTCGGCATCGTCGTGCGCGAATTCTATAAGGACGTGCTGGGCAAGCACGCCGACGCGCTCAAGCAGGTCGGTTTCGACGCCAATAACGGCATCGGCGACCTGTATGCGCGTCTCGACAAGCTCGACGCCGCCACGCGCTCGGCGATTGAAGCCGACCTGAAGGCCGAGTACGCGCACCGCCCGGCGTTGGCCATGGTCAACTCCGACAAGGGCATCACAAACCTGCACGTACCCAGCGACGTGATCGTCGATGCGTCCATGCCGGCGATGATCCGTGACTCCGGTGGTATGTGGAATGGCGAAGGCAAGCTGCAGGATGCCAAGGCCGTCATCCCGGATCGCTCGTACGCGGGCGTGTACCAGGCGGTGATCGAGGACTGCATCGCGCATGGCGCGTTCGACCCGGCGACCATGGGCAGCGTGCCCAACGTCGGCCTGATGGCGCAGAAGGCCGAGGAATACGGTTCGCACGACAAGACCTTCCAGATGTCAGCAGACGGCAAGGTTCGCGTCATCGCCGATGACGGCAGCGTCGTCTTCGAACACGCCGTCGAGACGGGTGACATCTGGCGCATGTGCCAGACGAAGGACGCACCGATCCAGGATTGGGTGAAGCTTGCCGTACAGCGTGCTCGCCTCTCGGCGACGCCGGCCGTGTTCTGGCTGGACAAGCATCGCGCCCACGATGCGCAGGTGATCGCCAAGGTTGAACGCTACCTCAAGGATCACGACGCCAGTGGTCTGGACATCCGCATCCTTGATCCGGTGGCGGCGACGAAGCTGTCGCTGGAGCGTATCCGCAAGGGCGAGGACACCATCTCGGTCACCGGCAACGTGCTGCGTGATTACCTGACTGACCTGTTCCCGATCATGGAGCTTGGCACCTCGGCGAAGATGCTTTCCATCGTGCCGTTGATGGCCGGTGGTGGCCTGTTCGAAACCGGTGCCGGTGGTTCGGCGCCGAAGCACGTCCAGCAGTTCGTCGAAGAGGATTACCTGCGTTGGGATTCGCTCGGCGAGTTCCTCGCGCTCGCCGCGTCGCTCGAACACCTCGGCGAGCGCTACGACAACAAGCACGCCCGCGTGCTTGCGAAGACGCTCGACGTGGCCAACGGCCGTTTCCTCGACAGCAACAAGTCCCCGGCGCGTAAGGTCGGCGAGATCGACAACCGTGGCAGCCACTTCTACCTGGCCATGTACTGGGCCGAAGCACTTGCTGCGCAGAACGACGATGCGGACCTGAAAGCCCGGTTCACGGCCGTGGCGAAGGAATTGGCCGACAACGAGGCGACCATCATCGGTGAGCTGAACGGTGCGCAGGGCAAGCCGGTCGAGATCAAGGGTTACTACCACCCGGACATGGCCCTGGTCAGCGCAGCGATGCGTCCCAGCGCCGCGTTCAACAAGGCGATCGCGACCCTGCTCGCCTCGCGTTGAGCAGCATCCCCGCGGGACGCCGCCTAAGCGGCGCCCGCAGGGTCTGTTTTTACTCTCCCCGCAGGCCCCAGCTTGCAGGCATTGCTTCGATCGCCCACTGGGCCATCAGCTCATGCACACGCGTGGTGGGGTGCAGGCTATCCCAGAACACATACGCTGACGGATCGGTGCAGGCGGCTCTCGGTATCTGCGTTTTGAGATAGGTGAGCGAGTTGGGCGAATCGATCTTAAGGCACGATTCTCTCGCGTTCGTGAAGCCGGATGTCGCCGGGCTGGCGATAAGCTCGTCGAAACGTTTGCGCGCATCCACGATGTGGATCTCCACACCCTCGGTGCGTGCGACGATCCGGGCGGCCACATCGCGAATCCGCGCGTTGTAGTACTCGACTTTTCCCAGCACCGTGCCTTCATCGGTGCGCCCACCCGGCATGGTGAACGCCGGGGCGAGGGTCAGGTCCGGCAGGTTCACGATGAGAATCCGGCGTGCGCCACCGGCAACAAGCTTGTCGAGCAGTTTTTCCTGGTCGCTGACCACTTGCCTCGCGGCCTGGGTGTCGTTGACGAAATCGTTGCCGCCGATCAGGAAGGTGAACAGGGTGCGTGCCGGCTCGTAGTCGGCCGCTTTCGACGCGTACTCGAAGAAGCTGTCGATCTGTTTTCCGACGCCCTGGATCAATCCGACCTGAGCGTCTTTCGTCTGTGCGCCACCGACCGCCCAGTTATTCAGCGTGAGTCCCGTGCGCATGGCGAGGTGCTCAACCCAGATGGGGCCGTTGCTGAAACGGCCCACGTACCACGAGGCCCGGTAAGGCAGGAGCCATTGGGACTCGTTATACATGTTCCGGGAGTCGCTCAGGCTGTCCCCGAACGACACGATGCGCTCGATGGGCCTGCCTTTCGCCAGATCGCCGTTATGCCAGATGTCGTAGTTGTTGCTCACGCCGCCGCTGGTCGCGCTGATCAACGCCAACTGGTTGGCCGCGGCGATCCTGGCGATCCTGGCGACGCAGGCGTCGTGGAGCTCGGTCGGCGACGCGCGAGTGAAGAACATGCTGCGTGACTTGAGGATGCTCGCGGAGTGCCAGTATCCCTTCAGTCGTATTCCCGCGTCGACGAAATCGGTCTTCACGTTCATCGGGTCCGACCCGAGCGTGAAATGGCAACGCACGTCGGTGGTCGTCAGCGCGTTTAGCGAGGCGGGCGCCTCATCGACGACGGTGGCGGCCCTGCCGGGCGACGCGCTGATGCAGGCGAGGGCTGCGAGCAGCATGCGGTGTCCGTTCCTGGACATATGAGTCTCCTTGAGAATAGAGCGCCAGCTAGCGCTGGCGACAGCTATCCTGCCTCCCGGCAGCCGCCTCGGGATGTCGGCGGATGCCTAGTGAGGGAGTCATCAATCTCCTCGCGTCGTCAGTGACGGCCTCTAGGGGGTATGGCTCGCATGGCGCAGCGAATCGAGTTCGTCGCCAGTCAGTGCGAGTGTCGCGGACTTCGCCAGGTCGGCCAGCTGCTCCACGGTCGTCGCGCTGGCGATGGCGGCGGAAATCCCCGGCTGCGCGATCACCCATGCCAGTGCCACCTGGGCCGGTGTCGCCGCATGCGAGGCCGCGATCGCGTCCAGGGCAGCCAGCACGCGCAGACCCCGAGCGTCGAGATATTTCTTCACGGCGCCACCGCGTACCTTGCTCTTCTGCAGGTCGGCTTCGCTACGGTACTTGCCACTGAGGAAGCCACTGGCCAGTGAGTAATAGCTGATCACTCCGATATCTTCCTTCACGCACAGCGGCTGCAAGCCTTCTTCGAAGCCAGCGCGGTCCATCAGGTTGTACTCGGGCTGCAGGGACTCGTAACGCGCGAGTGACTTCGACGCGCTCGTGGCGACGGCGTCGGCCAGCCGGTTGGCGCTGTAGTTCGAAGCACCGATCGCGCGCACCTTGCCGGCCTTCACCAGGTCATCGAACGCGCGCAACGTCTCTTCCAGCGGCACTTTTGCATCGTCCTCGTGCGACTGGTAAAGGTCGATGTAGTCGGTCTTCAGGCGACGCAGCGAATCCTCCACCGCCTCCTTGATGTTGGTCGGTGACAGCCCGGGATAGCGCGCCCACTTGCCAACCTTGGTGGCGATGACGACGCGGTCGCGCTTGCCGCTTCTCTTGAGCCAGTTGCCGATGATTGTCTCGGACTCGCCACCTTCGTTGCCGGGCACCCAGGCCTCGTACACATCCGCGGTATCGATCAGGTTGAAGCCGTGATCGACGAAGGCGTCGAGGAGTTCGAACGAGCGGGACTCATCCGCGCTCCATCCGAAGACATTACCGCCGAAGGCGAGTGGGGCGACCTGCAGGGATGAACGGCCAAGGGGGCGAAGCGTCATGCGTCTCTCCGGAATAGGCGGAAACCCCTATTTTGGCGGACGCAAGGTTCAGGCGATGTATCGGTCGGCGGATCGCTCAGCAGGTAGCGCAAGCGGGGCGGGCAGGAACCTCTAGTGATGCCTTGCGCTCGGCTGTGCGGGACGTTGGCGCTGCCTGCTTCGAGCCCGCGCCACCATCGGCGGTGAGTTCTTCGCGGCCGAGGCGGAAAATGAGTTCGCGGTCGACGATATGGCCGTGCATGAAAGCGAGGCCGGTGAAGATCGAAGCCATGACGTACTCCTTGCGGGTGAAGTCGCAACCCCTTGCGACTATCGGTGGAGTTAAGGGTGCCCGTTCCGCAGCCCGCCAAAAAGCGATATGTTTGCAACCTGGACTTGAGGATTTTTCACATGCCTCGCTTGCCGCTCGGTCAGCTTCAGGGGTTCGTCCTGGTCGCCCGGACCGGCAAGCTGTCGCTCGCCGCCGAGCAGCTCAACCTCACGGTGAGCGCCCTCAGCCACCAGATCCGCCATCTCGAGGAGCGCCTCGATCGCTCGTTGTTCGATCGCGGGCCGCGCGGCGTCACGCTCACTGCCGATGGCAACAATCTGCTCGATGCGATCGGCCATCATTTCGACGGCATCGAGCACGCCCTGAGTCGCTATGCGAGTCGTCACCAGGACACGGTCACCCTCAGTGTCCTTCCCTCGGTCGCGTCGAGTTGGCTGGTCCCACGGCTTCCCAGGCTGGTGGGTGCGCATCCGGAACTGGAGCTCAGCCTGTCTTCGTCCGTGTCGGTCGTGGATTTCGATCGCGAGCCGACCATCGACGTCGCCTTCCGCTATGGGTTGGGCTCATGGCCGCGAACCAAGGCGGACAAATTGTTCGCCGAGTACATCGTGCCGATTGCCAGCCCGTCGCTGGTTCGCAAGATGGGTGGGCTGCCAACGACGTCGCTGGAAGGCTGGCCGCTGCTCGGCGACCCCTCGGGCCGCTGGAACGACTGGGCCGAGGCGTTCGGCATGCCCTTGCCTTCGCGCTACGTCGCCCGCTTCGACAACACGGAGCATCTCCAGCGTGCCGTACTCGAAGGGATGGGTGTAGCCCTGGGTCGCCTCGTCATGGCCCGCTCGCTGATCGAGTGCGGGGCGCTCACGGTGCTCTGCAAGGAGCGGCTGCGGGTGGCGGAGGCCTATTACGTCGTCTACCCGAAGCGGTCCGAATCGCATAGCGGCGTGACCCGGTTCCGTGACTGGCTGATGGGGGAGGCCCGGGAGTACGAGGCAGGGATCACGGATGGCCGCCCCACCGCCGAGGTCCCCTGATGCTTCGGCAGGAGCCGATTCATCGGCGATGGGGCTTGCGGCAATCTGGCTATCGCCGATGAATCGGCTCCTGCGGAGAGCTCGCAAGATCGCTCTTGGTGCTTGACCGATCCTCGCTGCGGCGCGACAATTCCCGGGCTACCGCTCCGCTCTTATCGTGCGGTGGCACCCTTCTTAGCTTATCCAGGCTTATGGACGTCTACCCTAGTCGACGCGCCGGCTTCCGCTCGCATCGGAGCCCGGCGCTGGCAAAACTCATCGCCCGCGGCGACCGCACCCGGTCTGTCGGCGCTTTCCTCCGCTAGGGAAAGTCCGGCTCTCCTCGTCGGAAGCTCGCGAGCTTCCGTTATTTCGAGGATTGAGCCATGTACATCCAGCTCGAAAAGACCGGTCCGCGCATGTTCGGCCGCCGTCTCGCATTCGCTCTTGCCCGTCGTCGTGCCAACGAGGCCTCCCCGGCCAAGCGCACGATCACCGTTCCGCGCTCGCTCGACACCGCTGAAAGCAATTTGAAACGGGCTGACGGCAAACTGCCGCAGGCATGAACAGCGACATAGACTCTACGGCGCGGCTTTCGCCGTCCGCCGTCACGATTACCCGGAAACCGAACGTCGGCTCCGCGCCGGCGCGCACGCCTTCAGCTGCCAGCTGAGAGCCGCTCGCGCCCGTCCGGAGAGGTCGTCCGGAAAGGCAGTGAGCCATGAAGAAGCACATCTCGCAGGCGGCCGTCGCCGCTAAAGCCTTCACCAACGCCAGTGCCGACGCCTACCGTCCGGCCGATGAACTGCTGCGCTCGCTGGACGCCCGCACCGACGGTCTGGACGAGGCCGCCATCGCCGAGAGGCTGGACCGCGACGGCATCAACGAAGTCGGCCACGAGAAGCCGCCGCACTGGTCGATCCAGCTGCTGCACGCCTTCCGCAACCCCTTCATCATCGTTTTGCTCGTGCTTGCGGTGGTTCAGCTCGTCACCGCGCCGGATGATCTCACCGGCCCGGTGATCATCGCGGTGATGGTCGGCATCAGCGTGCTCCTCTCGTTCTCCCAGGAGTTCCGCTCCTCGCGAGCCGCCGAGAAGCTGAAGGCGATGGTCCGCAACACGTCCACGGTGACCCGCCGTGCCGAGGACGGTCACGCCGAGCGCATCGAAGTGCCAGTCGAGGAACTAGTGGTGGGCGACATCGTCCACCTCGGCGCCGGCGACATGGTGCCGGCCGACCTGCGACTGCTGGCCGCCAAGGACCTGTTCATCAGCCAGGCCATCCTCACCGGCGAATCGCTGCCGGTGGAGAAGGCCGCACCGAACGCGACCACCGGCGCGGGCACCGCCGATGGTCCGCTGGACCTGCCCACGGTCTGCTACATGGGCACCAACGTTGTCTCCGGCACGGCGACCGCCGTGGTGCTTGCCACCGGCGCACGCACTTACCTCGGCTCGCTCGCGCACACGCTGTCCGGCGAGCGCGTGCAGACCAGTTTCGATCGCGGCATTTCCTCGGTGAGCTGGCTGCTGATCCGCTTCATGGCGGTGATGGTCCCGGTGGTCTTCCTGATCAACGGTTTCGACAAGCACGACTGGCTCGAGGCCTTCATGTTCGGCCTCTCGGTCGCGGTCGGCCTGACGCCGGAAATGCTGCCGCTGATCGTCACCGCCAACCTCGGCAAGGGCGCCATCGCCATGTCGAAGCGCAAGGTGGTGGTCAAGCGCCTCAACGCGATCCAGAACTTCGGCGCAATGGACGTGCTCTGCACGGACAAGACCGGCACGCTGACGCTGGACAAGATCGTGCTCGAGCGCCACGTGGACCTCAACGGTGACGACTCCGACGACGCCCTGGCATACGGCTACCTCAACAGCCGTTTCCAGACCGGCCTGCGCAACCTCATGGACAAGGCGGTGCTCACGCATCGCGACCTCGAGCCGATCGCGTCCCGTTTCCATGTGGTTGACGAGATCCCGTTCGACTTCCAGCGCCGGCGCATGTCGGTCGTGGTTTCCGACGGGCGGGGCGAGCAGCTTCTCGTCTGCAAGGGTGCCGTCGAGGAGATGCTGCAGATCTGCAGCGAGGCGCGTATCGGCGACGTGGTCGAGCCGATGACCTCGGAGAAGCGTGCCGAGATCCGCGCGATGACGCGCGAGCTCAACGAGGATGGTCTGCGCGTGCTCATCGTCGCCATTCGCCGTGATCCGGCGGGTGAGCGGGCTTATGGCGTGGCCGACGAATCGGGTTTGACCGCGGTCGGCTGCCTGGCCTTCCTCGATCCGCCGAAGGATTCGGCGGCGACAGCGATTCGTGCGCTGAACCATCACGGCGTCGCGGTGAAGGTCATCACCGGTGACAACGAAGCGGTGACGCGCAAGATCTGTACCGAAGTCGGTCTCGACGTCACGGCATCCGCTCTCGGGCGCGATATCGAACAGCTGGATGACGATGCGCTCGACGCGATGGTCGAGAAGACCACGGTGTTCGCCAAGATGTCGCCCGTGCAGAAGGCGCGCGTAGTCAAAGCGCTGCAGCGGCGCGGTCACACCGTCGGTTTCCTGGGTGACGGCATCAACGATGCGCCGGCACTGCGCGAAGCGGATGTCGGCATCTCGGTCGACACGGCGACGGATATCGCCAAGGAATCGGCGGACATCATCCTGCTCGAGAAGAACCTGATGGTGCTGGAGGAGGGCGTGATCGAAGGTCGCGTCACTTTCGGCAACATCATGAAGTACATCAAGATGACGGCCAGCTCGAACTTCGGCAACGTGTTCAGCGTGCTGATCGCGAGTGCGTTCCTGCCGTTCCTGCCGATGCTGCCGCTGCAGATCCTCGTGCAGAACCTGCTGTACGACCTGTCCCAGCTATCGATTCCCTTCGATCGCATGGACGAGGAATACCTGCGTCATCCACGCAAGTGGGATGCCGGCGATATCGGTCGCTTCATGGTCTGGATCGGGCCGGTCAGCTCGGTGTTCGACGTCACCACGTTCTGGCTGATGTGGCATTACTTCGGTGCCCACGACGTCGCCCACCAGTCGCTGTTCCAGTCGGGCTGGTTCATCGAAGGCCTGCTCTCGCAGACCCTCGTGRTGCACATGATCCGTACACGGCGCGTGCCGTTCCTGCAGAGCGTGGCCTCCGCGCCGGTGCTGGCCCTGACCGGTGCGATCATGGTCATCGGCATGCTGATTCCCTACTCGGGTCTCGGTGCGCGGATCGGCATGGTGCCGCTGCCGGGCATCTACTTCGCCTGGCTGGCCGTCACCCTGGTGAGCTATTGCGTGCTGACCCAGCTGATGAAGACGATCTACATCCGCCGCTACGGACGCTGGTTGTAAGACTACGAACAGGCATGGGCGTCGATGGACAGACGCCCATGCGCGGGTACGGTGTCATGTGTGCTCCCCAACCAAGGAGACACCACGATGCTTCGAAACACCCTCGCCGCCGCCCTGCTGTTCGTTCCCGCCGTTGTCATGGCCCAGGCGGATACCCCACCGAAACCGGCCCCGGCTCCCGTTCCCGCACGCTACGTCGACGCGATCGACTGGCCGGCATCCGAAGCCGGTCTCGAGCGCTTCCAGAAGCTCGAAGAGCACCTCTCGGGTGCGTTCGCCAACGTGTGTGGCGACACCTTCTGCGAAGGCGACTACGGCAACCTGCGGCCGATGCAACTGACGTGTTCGGTCGATTCCACCAAGGGCACGATGAAGCAGTGCCTGTGGACCTTCGCCGGCAGCTTCACGCAGGTCAATGGCAAGTCCGGTGCCGTGCAGGTCAACGCCAAGCTGTTCAAGTGCAAGCTGGCGCTCGCCAAGGACACGCCGGTCGAGTCGTTCTACGAAACGCTTATGACGGCGAAGGATCCGCTGGAAGTGAAGCTTCCGATGACCCGTAAGACGATCTACGAAGGGCTCCTCGGCTGCCTGTAACCGTCTCATCGCAGTAACGCAACGCCCTGCCGCGGGTTCCCTTGCGGCAGGGCGTCATTGTTGGTCCTCTTCGAATACCCACTCCGTCGAGGCCAACGCTATGCGCATCACCTTTCCGTTTGCCGTTCTCCTGCTCGCCGTCGCCGCGCCCAGCGTTGCCGGCGAGTCGCCCAAGACGCAGGTCCAGCAGGTGGTCGACAGCTTCCAGGCATCACTGAAAGCGAAGGACACCAAGGCCCTTGGCGAGTTATTCCTGCCCGAGAGCAAGGCCTGGATCACGACCCTCGGCGAGCCATCCTTCACCAACGTCAAGGCGAAGCACCCCGAGGTGACGCGGTACAAGCAGGGCAGCTGGCAGGAGTTCACCGACTTCGTCGGCAAGGCCAAGGGCAGTGTCGAGGAGCGTTTCCACAACGTACGCATCGACACCGACGGCTCGGTCGCATCGGTCTACTTCGATTTCGAGTTCCTGATGGACGGCAAAGTTGGCAACCATGGCGCGGAAACCTGGCAACTGGTCCGTACCGACCAGGGTTGGAAGATCGCCGCCATGCTCTACTCCTCGAACTTCTGACCGATAGAATCGGCGGGAACGAACGGGAGTCATCGTGCAGGAAGATCGTAACGTCACGGTATCGCCGGGCATGGCCTGGATCGCGGGCCTGCCCATCTTCGGCTGCATGCTGGTGATGGGCTTCCCCTCGTCGATCAGCGATCCGAAGGCGCTGGAGTTCCGGCTGTTCTACACGCTGTCCTACCTTGCGTGGATCGTCCCGCTGGGCTGGTTGCAGCGTGTGTTGTGGAGCCGCGGCGCGAGCTGGTGGACGATGGCGGCGGTACTGCTGCCGGTGAGCTACGCCATGTCGGTGATCAACGCGGTGGCCGCACTGGAGAGCCTGGCCAGTGCGGAGATGCGGGCAAAAGTCACCTGGGTATGGATCTTTGGTGGCCTCGACGGCTGCTGGCTGGCCCTCATCGCGTTCTGCGGTCTTCAGGCTATGGTGCTGCATCGCGCTGCGCTGCGCGCCGAAGGCGAACGGCTGGTGCTTGCCGCGCAGGCGACACGCGATGCCGAACTTCGCGCGCTGAAGTACCAGCTGCAGCCACATTTCCTGTTCAACACTCTCAACGCCATCTCCGCGCTGGTCAACGACGATCGCAAGCGCGATGCCAGCCGGATGATCGCCCGCCTCGGCGATTTCCTTCGTACCACCCTGGAGGAAACACGAGGGCACGAAGTGACGGTGGGCGACGAGGTGGTCTTCACCTCCGCCTACCTGGACATCGAGAAGGCCAGGCTGGGCGATCGCCTGCGTATCGACATCCAGACCGGCCCCGACACCCTGGACGCGCTGGTACCCCACTTGCTCCTGCAGCCCTTGGTCGAGAATGCGATCCGCCATGGCATCGCCCCACGGACCGAGGGCGGCACGGTGTCGATCCGCGTTCAACGTGAGTCCGGGACACTGCGCGTCGTCGTCGAGAACGACTGGCTCCACGTGGCGGCGAGCGAGGGGCAGGGTGTCGGTCTTGCCAATGTGCGTGCCCGTCTCGACGCCCTGCACCCTGGCGCGCATGCCATGGAAGCGGGCCCGCTCGGGACTCGCTGGCGAGTGGCCGTGACCTTGCCCTGGCGGCTGGCCCCGCCGGTAAGGGAGGCGGGATGATTCGCGTGGCCGTGGTAGACGACGAGCCGCTCGCGCGCAGCGGCGTGCTTTCACGTTTGCGTGCCGATCCGGACGTCACGGTGGTGGCCGAGTGCCACGATGGTCACACGCTGGCGACGCTGCGCAGGGCCGAGGTGGACGTCGCCTTCGTCGATGTGCAGATGCCCGGCTTGAGCGGCCTGGATGCGTTGGCAGCCATCCCTGCGGCGGAACGTCCGCTGGCGATCCTGCTTACCGCGCACGACAACTTCGCCTTGCGCGCCTTCGAACTGAATGCCATCGATTACCTGTTGAAGCCGATCGACGACGAACGTTTCGCCGAGGCGATCGACCGCGCGCGGCGCCAGCTAGGCCACATGGTGACGAGCTCCTGGCCTGAGCGCTTCAGCATTCGTATCGGCACGCGCCTGAGTTTCGTCGAGGCGGCGGACATCACCTGGATTGAAGCGGATGGCGATTACGCCGCGCTGTACGTGAACGGCCAACGCCATCTCCTGCGTGAAACCCTGACGACGTTGTCGCGCAAGCTCGATCCGTCGCGATTCCTTCGCGTACACCGCTCGGCCATCGTCCGCGTGGATCAGGTTGCGGAGTTCCAGCCCCGTCCCAATCGCGATGCCGTACTTCGTCTGCGTGACGGCACGACGTTGCGAGCGAGCCGCACGTATATCGACGCCTTGCTCGCCGCCCTTCACCAGCGCACCCATGGCTAGCGACCCGCATCGCACGGTGCTTCGGATGCGTCGTGCCTCCGAATCGCCATAACCCGGCCCGCGATTGCGCCCGGCGCTCCCGCACATTCACGCTCAGCCCCAAGCAAGGAACGCGCATGACCCGTCTACCCGGACTCGACACGCTGCGCGCCGTCGCCATCGCGTGGGTGCTCCTGTTCCATAGCTACCTCATCGGTGGCCTGGGTGACGGCTACGGTCTGCTGCAGTGGTCCGGGTGGATGGGCGTGGACCTCTTCTTCGTGCTCAGCGGTTACCTGATTGGCACGCAGGTCCTGAAGTCCTTGTCCCGGACCGGCACGCTCGACTTTCCCGCGTTCTACGCGCGCCGCTTCGTGCGTATCCTGCCGGCCTTCTTCGTCGTGCTGGCGCTCTACAAGCTGTGGGCAGCGTGGCCCGAGACGCCGGGCATGCAGCCGCTGTGGCAGTTCCTCACCTTCACGTTCAACCTCCAGTACGACAACGGCGACAACTATGCGTTCTCGCACGTGTGGTCGCTTTGCGTCGAGGAACACTTCTATCTCGTCTTCCCCTTCCTCGCTTTCGCGCTGACGCGCAAACCGGCCGCGTGGAAATTCGCCACGGTGGCGGTGGTCGTTGTCGTGGGTGGTGTCCTGCTACGTGCCTGGTTGTGGACTCACTTCGTGGGCCCGAATGACAGCCCGGTCGGTGGTCCCGCCGACGAAAGGGGAACGAGGTATCTGCGTTATCTGTACTACCCGACCTGGGCGCGACTGGACGGTCTCGTTGCCGGTGTCGCGCTGGCGGCCTGCGGTGTCTACCGTCCCGCGTGGTTCGCCTGGATCCGCGCCCGTGTGAACCTGCTGCTGGCGCTCGGCGGCGCGCTGCTTGCCGCGTCCATCGTGCTCTTCGACAACGCACGCGCCGATTTCTGGCCCTGCGTCGTCGGTTATCCGTTGGTCGCCCTGGCGATGATGGCCTTCGTCGCTGCCGGTAGCGGCGGAACGTGGTTCGCACGTCTGAAGATTCCCGGCGCCGGCTGGCTGGCATCGGCGTCGTACAGCATCTATCTCAGCCACAAGGGCGTGTTCATGCTGGTGCAGGCAGCGCTCGTCGGCCGGCCGGTGGAGCATGGCCCGTTGCGCTTCGGCATCTACGTGGTGGCGACGTTGGTGGGCGGCGCGGTCCTCCACTACGCCGTGGAGCGGCCGTTCCTGCGTTGGCGCGATCGCCGATCGCAAGCGACGGGGACGGCGACCCTGCCGACCGCCACCGCCTGATCCCGCCCCGGCCGGAGAGGGACGGCGGGTGCCGCGGCACCCCGGTCGTGCCCGTTTGCCGCCTCGAAATCGCCACGAGGTCATGCGACACTTTGCCCACTCACAGGGAACCAACATGTCGAACCATAGGAAGGTCCGCCGTATCGGCGGCATCGTTGTTGTGTGCGGTCTGCTGTCCATCGTTAGCCTCTTGAGCGCCTGTCGGCACGACGAGGGAGATAAACCTGCCCTGCAGGGGGCCGCCCCGGCCGCGGCCAAGGGCGGCAAACAGGATTTCGGTGTGGCCTCGGCGAGCAGTCGTTTTCGCGACGGGCGCAGTGAGCTGGTGCTGACCTTCACGGCGCCGCTCGTGGATGCCCAGCCCTTCGACGAACGGATCGTCGTCACCGGCCCCAACGGAGGGGGCGTTACCGGCAGCTGGACGCTCGACAGCGATCGGAAGACGCTAAGTTTCCCGTTCGTCATGGCGAATATCCACTACGCCGTGACGGTGAAGACGAGCCTTCTGGCCGCGGACGGTCGCACGTTGGCGGCCGACCAGCGGCACGATGTCTTCTCCGGCGACCTCCCGGCTGCCGTGGGCTTCGCTTCCAAGGGCAGTGTGCTGCCGGCACGCGGTACACGCGGTCTGCCGATCGTTTCGATGAACGTCCAAGACGCAAGTATCGAGTTCTTCCGGATCAAGGACGACCAGCTCTCGAAGCTGTTCTGCACGTATTCGGTGGGAAAGCGGCAGGAGAGCTACGAGCTCGACTTCGAACCGACCAGCTATCGCACCTGTAACGCGGGCACCAGCAGCCCGATGCCGCTGACCGACATCGGGCAGTCGGTGTATGCCAACCATTACACGTTGCCTGGCGAGAAGAACGCGCGCTCGGTGAGTTTCATCCCCGTGCAGGACATTCCCCAGCTGAAGGAGCCCGGTGTTTACATGGCGGTCCTTCGGCGCGGCGGCTCGTTCAGTGACGCCTATGACACGTCGATCTTCTTCGTCAGCGACCTCGGCCTGCACCTGCGCGTCTACAAGGACAACGCATTGCTCCATGTCGCCTCGCTCAAGGATGGCTCACCGGTCAGCGGTGTCCAGGTCGAGATCGATGGTGAGGGTGGGAAGGCTACGCTTTCAGCGACCACGGATGACAAGGGTAACGCCCTGCTTGCCTACAAAGTCGATGTCAACGATGTGCTCGTCGCGCGTCATGGCAGTGACGTGTCCGTGCTTCCGTTCAATCGACCGGCGCTGGACGTCTCCAACTTCGAGGTGACGGGTCGACGCCAGGCGCCGTTCGAAGTGTATGCCTGGTCTGGTCGCGATCTCTATCGTCCGGGTGAAGACATGCGCGTCTCCGCCTTGCTGCGCGACTACGACGGCAAGCCGATGAAGCAGCAGACGCTGTACGTGCGACTCAAGCAGCCTGACGGCCGGGCGCTGGTCGATACCAAGATCGAGCCCGGCGAACTCAACTACTACGAGCTGAAGCAGACCATTCCCGCCGACGCCCCGACCGGTCTGTGGCAGTTGGAGTTCCGGCTCGATCCGGCCGGCAAGGAGTCCGTGCAGGCCTTTCCTTTCCATGTCGAAGAATTTCTTCCCGAACGCCTGAAGGTGGCCCTCACCAGTCCGCAGACGCACGTCGTGCCGGACGAGCCGCTGCGGCTCAAGGTGGAATCGAGCTACCTGTTCGGCGCCCCCGCGGCAGGCAATCGATTCACGGCGAAGCTCTTCGTCGCCCCGGAAGTGCACCCTGTGCCTGCCATGCAGGACACGTTCTTCGGTGACCCGCTGGTCGCTCCGCACAAAAGCGCCGACGACGTCGTCGACCAGCCCCTCGATGACAAGGGTCAGCTCGAGCAGGACATCGCCGTCCCCGATGACGTGAAGCCCATCAGCCCGATGAGTTTCGTGGTTTCCGGTAGCGTGTACGAGTCCGGTGGTCGCGCCGTCACGCGCGTCATGAACAAAGTCTATTGGCCGGCAGCGAACCTGGTCGGCGTGCGTCCCCTGTTCGATCCGAAGCAGGGCGCGCCGAGCGAGAGCAATGCGTCGTTCGAGATCGTCCGCGCGAACGCTGACGGCAAGCTGGTTGCGGGGCAGCATCTGAAAGTACGGCTGCAACGCGAGATACGCGAGTTCTACTGGTTGTACGAGCACGGTGACGATTGGAAGTCGAACGCCAATGTCAGCCTCGAGCTGATGGAAGAGCACGATGTCGATGTCGCCGCCGGCAAGAGCGTGAAGCTCGACCTCCCGGTCCTGTGGGGCGCGTATCGCCTGGAGGTGTTCGATCCGGAAACGAAACTGACGACGGTGTTCCCCTTCTTCGCCGGCTACAGCTGGGACGACGAAAACACGGGCAAGGAAGCGCGGCCGGACAAGGTCAAGGTGGCGCTGGACAAGGCACGCTACCGTGCCGGCGACACGATGAAGGTGACGATCACGCCGCCGCAGCCCGGTCCTGGCGTCCTCCTGGTGGAGTCGGATCATCTGCTCTACACCCGGAATATCGATGCGAAGGCCGGAGCGACGTTCGACATCCCGGTGACCGCCGAGTGGGAGCGCCACGACGTCCACGTGGTCGCGCTCGTGTTCCGCGGCGGTCAGGCCAGCGACAAGACGACGCCGGCGCGCGCCATGGGTATCGAGCACGTCACCATGGATCGCAACGACCGCCGCATCCCGCTGACGTTAAGCGTGCCGGCGACGATGCGTCCGGGCAATCCGCTGGACGTGACGGTGCAGGCGGCGGGGCTTGCCGGCAAGCGCGCCTTCGTGGCCGTAGCGGCCGTGGACCAGGGTGTACTCAACATCACGAACTACCCCGTGCCGGATGCCTGGGCGTGGATGTTCGCCAGGCGCGCGATGGTGATCGATGCGTACGACCTCTATAGCCGCGTTATCGAGGCGATGGACGGCGCCACGGCGAAGCTGCGCTACGGCGGCGACATGGGTGGCAAGGGCCTGCCCAAGGCCACGCGCCTGAATCCGAAGGTCAAGATCGTCGATCTCTTCGCCGGCCCAGTGGCTTTCGATGCCAGCGGCAAGGCCGTCGTGCATGTCGACGTGCCGGACTTCAATGGCAGCCTGCGCGTGTCGGCGCTCGCCTTCAGCGACGATCGTTTCGGCAACGCCGACGGCCAGGTTACCGTGCGTGCGCCGCTGGTAGTCGAACCAGGTACGCCACGGGTCATGGCCGGTGGCGACAAGGCACGGATCACGATCGATCTAAAGAACATGTCGGGCAAGGACGGTATCGCGAAGGTCACCGTGAAAGGCAGCGGTCTGATCCACGTCGACAACACCACGCAGTCGGCCACCCTGAAGAACGGTGCGGGCACGGTGCTGACCATGCCGGTCACCGCGGCCGCGGGTGTCGACGTGGCCAAGGTCGACATCCACGCCGAACTCAACGATTTCAGCGTGGATCGGCATTTCGAGTTTTCCGTCCGCAGTGCGTGGCCCGAGGAAGTGAAGTCGGTGCCGATGGCGATCGAAGGTGGCAAGGCGACGCGCCTGGATGGCTCGCTCGCCGCCGGCTTCGTGCCGTCGACCGTGCTCGGCCGCATCACGCTCAGCACGCTGCCGCCCCTGCCGTACGCCGCCGCGTTGAAGAGCTTGCTGACCTATGCCTACGGCTGCATCGAACAGACGACCAGCAAGGGCTACGCGGCGTTGTACATGGACCAGAAGACCGCAGCGATGCTCGGGACGACGGGCCTTAGCCCGGCGGCGCAGCGTTCCTCCGTTGACACGGCGCTGGCGCGCATCGCGTCCTTCCAGGCGAGCAACGGTCACTTCAGCTTCTGGGGTGGTACCAGCCCGATCGAAACCTTCATCACGCCTTACGTCATCGACTTCATGCTCGATGCACGCGAAGCGGGTTACGCCGTGCCGGACGACGTACTGCAGAAGGCCTTGCAACGCAGCAGTGACGATCTCCTCGCCGGTGGGCATCCTTACTACGGCTACGAGCACCACGACCATATGCGTCTCGCCGACGAGGCGTATGCCGGCTTCGTGCTCGCCCGCGTGAACAGGGCGCCGCTGGGTACGCTGCGCAATCTCTTCGACAACGACCGCAGCAAGCTCGTGGCTCCGCTGCCGCTGGTGCACCTGGGTATCGCGTTGAAGCTCATGGGTGACAACGAGCGGGCGCAGAAGGCCGTCGATGAAGCCTTCGCCTGGACGAAGGAGCGCCCGTGGTACGTCGGTGACTACGGTTCGGACCTCCGTGATCTCGGCACCATGGTTGCGCTGACCCACACGTACGGCATGGGTAAGCCGGAGTACGACGCCAAGCTGATCGACTGGGCGCGGAACGCGACGGCCAACGTACGTTCCATGCAGGCGAAAGTGCCGTATTACCACTGGTCGTGGTCGTACCTCAGCACGCAGGAGCAGGTCGCCATCGCACGCGTGGCCCACGTGTTCGGTGCCGCGGACAATCGTCCCCTGTCGGCGTCACTGCAAGTGGGCGCGACGAAGGAAGCGGTGCCCGGTGGCCGCTTCCTGTTCACCCGCGATGTCAACGCTGCCGAACTCGCTTCCGGCATCTCCGTTCAACCGGAAGGCGACGCGACGATCTTCGCGACGCTGGACGTGGCGGGCATTTCGCAGAAGGCGCCACCTGCCGATGACACGCAGATCGACGTCCGACGGGACTACTACACGACCGATGGGCAGGCCTGGTCCGGGGACTCGCTGAAAGAGGGCGATACCCTGATCGTGGAATTGCGGATCGAGGCACGCATGGACATGCCGGACGCCCTGGTCAGCGACCTCGTTCCCGGGGGCCTTGAGATCGAGAACCTCAACCTCGGTGGCGCGCAGCAGTGGAAGGGCGTGGTCGTCGACGGCATCAATCTGGACGAGCACGAGGGTGAGGCGGAAATCGTGCACGAGGAATATCGTGATGACCGTTATGCGGCCGCCCTGAAGCTGCGACGTGGCCAGGTCGCGCATGTGTTCTATCTGGTTCGCGCGGTGACACCGGGGACGTACGTGGTGCCGCCGCCGCTGGTGGAGGATATGTACCGCCCGGCTGTCCGCGGCATCGGCAAGACCACCCTGACGACGCTCACGGTGGGCGAGCCGTGACATCCGGAAAAGCCCGTCGATGGCGACGGGCTGTCCTGATCGTGCTGGGATCGGTCGTGCTCGCGGCGGTGCTGTTGGATCGCGTGTTCCCGCTGCGGTTGCCTGGCCCCGACGGGATCAGCAGTATCGTCGTCGCGCGTGACGGCACACCGTTGCGCGCTTTCGCCGATAGTGACGGCGTATGGCGTCAGCAGGTCACGGTGGCACAGGTGTCGCCGCTCTACCTCGATGCCCTGCTTACGTACGAGGATCGCTGGTTCTGGTGGCACCCGGGGTTCAATCCCTGGGCGCTGCTTCGCGGCGCGGCGGGTGGCGTGTGGCGAGGCCATGTCGTCTCGGGTGGCTCCACGCTGACCATGCAGGTGGCGCGGAGCATCAATCCGATCCCGCACACCTTTGCCGGAAAAATCGTGCAGGTCTTTCGGGCGATGCAGCTCGAAGCCCATCTGTCGAAGGCGCAGATCCTCGATCTGTACCTGACCCATGCGCCGTACGGCGGCCCCATCCAGGGTGTCGAAGCGGCTTCCTGGGCGTACCTGGGCAAACCTTCCAGCCGTCTGTCACATGCGGAAGCGGCGTTGCTCGCGGTGTTGCCGCAGTCGCCAAGCCGCTTGCGTCCCGATCGCCACGCTACGGCGGCACGGGAGGCGCGCGACAAGGTACTCCGGCGCATGCGCGACCTCGGACGGTGGAGCGATGCCGAGGTGCGCGATGCGGCGATCGAACCCGTGGTGGCCCGCTCGTTGCGCTCGCCGCTGGATGCCGCCCTGCTAGCCGAACGGCTGCACCAGCGCGAACCGCAGGCACGGCGCATCGTCACCACGGTCGACGCGCCGTTGCAGCGGGCGATCGAGGATCGCGTGAGCGACTACCTTTCCCGCCTTCCACCCCATACCTCGGCCGCCGTACTCGTCGTCGACAACGCGACGATGGAGGCGCGTGTCTACGTCGGCACGGCGGCGTTCGCCGATCCCCTCCGCTACGGTCATGTCGACATGGTTCGTGCGCAGCGCTCACCGGGCTCGACGCTCAAGCCGTTTCTTTACGGCCTGGCCCTCGATGATGGATTGATCGGCTCGGGCAGCCTTCTGGTGGATGCCCCTCAGGATTTCGGCGGCTATCGCCCGGGCAACTTCGACGAAGCCTTCCGTGGTCCGGTCAGCGTTGCCGATGCCTTGCAGTCGTCACTCAACGTGCCAGCCGTGGACGTTCTGGATCATGTGGGGGCGAATCGCTTCGTGGCGCGTCTCGCTGCAGGCGGTGTCGACCTGCACCTACCCGAGGGGGCGCAACCGAATCTCTCGGTCATCCTCGGCGGTGCCTCCGCGCGACTCGAAGAACTCGTCGGCGCGTACAGCGCGTTCGCCAACCGCGGCGTGGCCGCGCCGCCACGCTTCACCGCCACGGACCCCTACCAGCCGCGCCATCTGCTTTCGCCGGGGGCGGCGTGGATCGTGCGCGATATCCTGGCCAATAACCCGGCCGCCGTGGAGGGTGCGCCGTTGGAGGGCTCGGCCAGCGCGTCCGCGCCGCTGGCATGGAAGACCGGAACGAGTTACGGCTACCGTGACGCCTGGGCGATGGGTGTCACCGATGACTGGACGATCGGCGTGTGGATCGGTCGACCCGATGGCACACCGTCGCCCGGGCAATACGGTGCGGTGACGTCGCTGCCCTTGCTCTTCGCCGTCAATGGCATGTTGCCCGTGACCCGTGCAGGCACGCGCGCCACCCAGCCGGCAAGCGTCAGCAAGGTCGATATCTGCTGGCCGCTCGGGGGTACGGTCGCCGATACGCCGCCGGCACAGTGTCGCCAGCGGCACGCGAGCTGGATCCTGGGCAAGACCGTGCCGCCCACGTTCGCCGAACGTGGGATCACCGCCTGGGCAAGCGGGCGCATCGTGCTTCACGTCGACGACAAGGGGCACCGGCTCAGCGGTGGTTGCGGCGCTGCGAGTGCGCGTACCGTGACCGTGGCGCGGTGGCCTGCGTTGGCGACGCCATGGTTGTCGACGGACGATCTCAGCGCATCGACCCTGCCGCCGTTGGCGGCAGGATGCGCACCGGATTCTCTCGACGCAGCGAGCCCTATCCGCATCGCCGGCGTCGCCGATGGCGTGACGCTTCGCAAGCCACCTGACGTGACGAATCCCCTGCGCGTGACGGTCAATGCACTGGGCACCGTCGACGACGTGCAGTGGTTGCTCGATGGACGTCTGCAAGGCACGAGCACCGGCGCCAGGCCTATCCAGATCGCACTTCCGCAGCCCGGCGATCACCAGATCACGGCGGTGGCGCAGAACGGGCCGTTTGCCCGCATCACGCTGCATGTTTTGGGCGCGCGGGGCGCCCTGTAGGAGCCGGCTATGCCGGCGATGGCGCCGAGGTGACCTGGCTATCGCCGCTGAAGCGGCTCCCACACGGAGCTCTCCTGCATCAGTAACGCGGGACGGTCGGGTCTACTTCGCGCGACCACGCATCCATGCCGCCTTCGACGTTGAACAGCTGCGTGAAACCGTGCGCGGCGAAGCGCTCGGCGGCGGCGCGGCTGGAGACGCCGTGGTGGCAAATGAAGGCGATCGGCGCATCCTTAGGCAGCTGGGCCAGCGCTTCGTAGCCTTCCTCTTCGAGGATGCGCGCACCGGCGAGCGGAGCGGCGATGGCGCGGGCGTGAGCGGGGCGCACGTCGACGAGGGTGATGTCCCCGGCGGCGAGACGGTCCTTCAGCTGGTGAACGTTGAGCGTGCCGATCTCGACCGCGCCCGGGAATTTCAGGCTGAGGCCTTCACCCTGCACCGTGGTGACCCAGTCGATGACCACGCCCTTGGCGCGCGCGGCGCTGCCCGGATCGAAGTGCACTTCGATGCCGCTGGCGACCACGACGATGTCGAAATCGCCGGCGGGAGCGAGCTGGAAGCCCGCGCTATGGTCCGGTCCGATCTCGAGGTGCAGTGCCATGCCCTGGGCGTTGGCCATGCCACCGCGGATGGCTTCGGCGGCCTTCTCGGTGATGGTGATTTCCGGCGGCGTGCGATCCGGCGCGCTGGCGCCGAACAGGGTGTACAGCTCGCCGCTGGTGTACATCTGGCGGATGATGTCCGARCCGCCGAYSARTTCGCCYTTCACGTAGAGCTGCGGAATGGTCGGCCASTKGCYGWAYTCCTTGATGCCSTSGCGGATTTCCKSRTCTTCCAGCACGTTGACCGTGTGGTAGGTCGGGATGATGTCGTTGAGCGTGTTCGTCGCCGCGGCCGAGAAGCCGCACATCGGCTGCTGGCGCGTGCCCTTCATGAACAGCACGACGTCGTGCTGACCGAGGAGGGTTTCGATGCGCTCGCGGGTAGGTGTATCGAGGGCCATGGGGTCACCGCGGAAAGAAAGGGGGCCATTTTACCGGCATCCGTGGCACATGGGCCCCCCGACAGTCCGTTTCAACCCGCTAGTGACACTTCCGTGGTCAATTCGGTCAAATCGGCCCGGCAGTCGGCCAACGGCGCGAAGCCCCGCACGGCCTCGGGGGACGGCAACACCGTCTCACGGCTGGCGCGACCCAGATGGGTGCAGCGCTCGGTCCAGTGGATCAGCTCCATGGCGCCGCTCATATCCTCGACCAGGGCGGTGCAGTGCTCCACCCAGTCGCCGTCGTTCATGTACAGGATGCCGTCCAGTGAACGGATGTGGCCGAAGTGGATGTGGCCGCAGATATGTCCGTCGAAACCGCGTTCCCGGGCGTCTGAAGCCACCCGCTGCTCGTAGTCACGGATGTAGGCCAGGGCGGCACCCACATGCGACTTCAGGATGATCGAGAGCGGCATGTAGGGCAGTTCGAGTCGCTTGCGCACGGCGTGCACGCGCCGGTTCGCCCAGCAGATGAAGCGGTGCAGGTTGTCGCCGAGCCAGGCGATCCAGCTGCGCCCGATGTGTTCGGGGTCGTACTCGTCGCCGTGGCTGACCCGGTAGCGGCGGCCGTCGGCGCCCTCGTGAACCGCATCGAGCTCTACCCGGATGCCGGCGATGGTCGAGCCAGCGAGGCCGCGCATCTGGAAATCGTGGTTGCCCGGCAGGTAGATCACCTCGACGCCCTTCGCCGCCATCGCGATGAGCTCGGCGATCACGGCGCTATGGTCAGGATGCCACCAATGGCGCTTGGCGAGAGCCTCGAGATCGACGATGTCGCCGACCAGGTAAAGCCGCTCGCAATCGAGATGCTTGAGGAAGTCGAGCAGATAGGCGGCCTTGCAGTCCGGCGTGCCCAGATGCACGTCGGAAATGAAGGCGCTGCGGCAGGAGAGCTTGGCCATGACGTCGGTTTCCCGGGTTGTCCCGGGACGTCAGTGTCGGCCTGCGAAGTAACCGGGCCGTGGCGGGGGTGTTTCAGCGATGTTGCGGGGGAGAGGGATTCTGGCCGGTGCTGATGCACCGGATCGCCGATGAATCGGCTTCCACAAGGAGAAGGATGTGCCGGCTTTGTGTGGGAGCCATTCATCGGCGATGCTCTAGCTCGGTAGGAGCCGCTTCATCGGCGATCAGCGCCGAAGTTCCCTCACCGCCGCCTGCGCCTCCGGCAGGATCGCCTGCACCCACAGCGCATACTGCGCCGCCGACGGATGCAGCCCATCCTCCACCAGCATCTCCGGCTTCGCGCCTGCCGCTCGCGAGGCAGGCGTCACATCCGCCCAACGTGCATGCGCACGAATCGCCTCGTCGTGCGCGATGGCGTTGAAGGTGTCGATCTCGCTGCCGATCGCCGCACGGTCGCGGCCTTCGGCGAACGCGGTGACGCCCCAGTCGGGAATCGACACGACGACGACCCGCCGCGAATCGCCGGCCAGGGCGATCGCGCGGTGGAGCAGGGCGAGGAACTGGTCGCGATACTCGCTGGCGGAGCGGCCGCGGTACTGGTTGTTCACCCCGATCAGCAGGGTGACCAGGCCGAAGCTGCCACGCAGACCGGCCTCGTCCATCGCACCGGATAACTCGTCGGTGGTCCAGCCCGTGGTCGCGATGACGCGTGGGTCGCCCACCATGACGCCGCGCTCGCGCAAACGCGCCACCAGTTGTTCAGGCCAGCGGCCCTGGGCCGGCACGCCTTCACCGATGGTGTAGGAATCGCCGAGGGCGAGGAAGGTCGCTTCCGCCACGGGTCAGGCGACCGCGCTGGCGGCGGGCGTGGCTTCGTTGGCCATGCGGGTCAGCACGCGATCCATGCGTACGAAGACTTCCGCAAGCTGGGCCGGCTCGGGCAACAGGGTGAGTCGCAGATGACGGCTCGCCGAGAGGTTGAAGCTGGTGCCCGGCACGACAAGGACGCTTTCTTCTTCCAACAGACGCAGGGCGAACGCCGTGTCGTCGAAATGGGCGATGGCGTCCTGGCGGATCTGCGGGAACGCATAGATGGCACCGCCCGGTGCGACGACGTCGAGGAAGGGACTGGCGGCAACATGGTCGAGCACCGTCTGGCGTGCCTGGTACAGCCGGCCGCCGGGCGAGGTCAGTGCGCCGATGGTCGGTTTATCGAGCAAGGCGGGGCGTACCGCCCACTGGGCGGTCACGTTGGCGCACAGGCGCAGGGCGGCGAGCAGCTGCAGTGCGTCGCGATACTCGGCGGTGCGGCGGGGATCGCCGGAGAGGCTCATCCAGCCGACACGATAGCCGCAGGCGCGATGCACCTTGGAGAGCCCGCCGAAGCTGACGCAGGGGTGATCGCCGGCGATCGCCGCCAGGGGCTGGAATGGTGTGTCGTCGTAGAGGATCTCGTCGTAGATCTCGTCGCAGAGCAGCAGGAGACCGTGACGCCGGGCCACCTCGACGATGCGTTCCAGAAGGGCCTTCGGGTAGACCGCGCCGGTGGGATTGTTCGGGTTGATCAGCACGAGGGCGCGCGTGCGCGAGCCGATCAGCGACTCGATCTCGTCCGGATCGGGCAGATGCCCGTTCTCCGCCAGGCAGCGGTAGTAACGCGGGCTGCCGTCGTTGAGGATCGTTGCCGCACTCCAGAGCGGGTAATCCGGGCTGGGCAACAGTACCTCGTCGCCAGGCTGGAGCAGCGCGCGCAGGGAGATGTCGATGAGCTCGCTCACACCGTTGCCGATGAACACGCGCTCGACGTCGATACCGACCGATCCACGGGCTTTCTGCTGGGCGACGATGGCCTCGCGGGCCTCTTCCAGGCCCTGTTCGTGACCGTAGGCTTCGCTATCGGTCAGATGGGCACCGATCGCCTCACGCAGATGCGGCGGGGTGGCGAAGCCATAGCGGCCGGGGTTGCCGATATTGAGCTTGATGATCGGCTGGCCGGCCGCTTCCATGTCGCGGGCACGCCGGGTGAGGGCGCCGCGGATTTCGTAGCGCACTTCCGCCAGGTGCGCGCTGGGCTTGATCGAGGACACGTGCAGGACTTCCGGTGTATGCCGCCGGGCGCGTTCCCGACGGTCGTCATCGGATCGTAACAGCGTCCGTAAGGGCTCGCGAGGCGGAAAGCGGCCCGGAAGCGGGCATAATCACGGCCATGACCGACTCATCGGACCTGGCGCGCCTGCGCCGTATCGGCTGGCGCGACCCCGCCCTGCCCGACGATCCACGCCGCCTTGCCCGCGTCGTGGCGCAGCATCGCGCCGGCTACGAGGTTCACGACGGCTCGGTCGCGTTCAATGCGCAGCCGGCCGGCCACTTCCTGAAACGCGGGCTCGATCCCTCGTTGCGGCCCTCCGTGGGTGACTTCGTCCTCCTCGATCATGCCAATCATCCGGTCATCGAAGAGGTGTTGCCACGGCGTTCCGTCCTGACGCGTGCCGCGGCCGGCGAGCGCTACGAGCGCCAGATCATCGCCACCAACATCGACTATGTGCTGGTGATCACTGGTCTGGACGGCGACTTCAATCCGTCGCGTATCGAGCGCTACCTCACTCTCGTTGAAGGCTCCGGCGCCCGTCCGGTCGTGTTGTTGAGCAAGGCCGACACCGAGGTCGACGTCGAAGGGGCGGTCAATGCCCTGCGCGAGCGCCTTCCCGGCGATGCCGCGGTGCATGCGATCAATGCGAAGGATCCGGGCACCGTCGCTCTCCTGGCCGGGTACCTCGGGCCGGGCTCGAGCGCCGTTCTGGTCGGTTCGTCGGGCGCGGGTAAATCGACGCTCACCAATACGCTGCTGGGTGAGGAGCGCATGGCCACCGGCGCGGTGCGCACGCACGATAGCCGCGGCAGGCATACGACGACACACCGCGCGCTGCTGAGTTTGCCGACGGGCGGTTGCCTGATCGATACGCCGGGGATGCGTGAGCTGAAGCTGACTGGTGAGGAGAATCTCGACCTCTTCGCTGACATTGAAACTCTTTCGTCGCAGTGCCGTTTCGCCGATTGCGGCCACAGCAACGAGCCGGGCTGCGCCATCCAGGCGGCCCTGGCCTCGGGCGAACTCTCGCCGCAGCGCTGGCGCAACTACCTCAAGCTGCACGACGAACGCGAAGAGCAGGCCGCCACGCTGGAGGCACGCCTGAAGCGCAAGGCAGGTCCGAAGCCAGTTGCCAAGCCCAAACGCGGCGAGTGGCGTCGAGGCGACGGCTGACTCATCGAGCGACAGCCCCCGACATACGCGGCATACATCGATAACTAAGTTGCTTTCCTCATCGACGAAACGAGGAAGGCATCATGGCCATGTGTTCGTACGCGCGCGGCACGCTCGCCCTGGCATGGCTCGGCGTGCTCGTCGCGCCGGTGCAAGCCACCGACTATCCCTATACCGTCGTCGTCGATCCCGGCGAGGCATATTCGCTGGGCCGCGGCGACAGGATCACGATCGTCGGCCCCGGTGCCGGTCGTGCCATCGAAGTAAAGAAGCGCGCCTCGTTCGATGCCTACGATGTGGACATCGTCAATCGCAGCTCGGGCAATCGCACGCGCCATGCCTATGGC